>URLZ01000003.1 GCA_900548895.1 uncultured Akkermansia sp. | reverse complement strand
TTCGTCTCCGTTTCCCCGCGCCCCTTTCCCCTTTTCTCTCTCTCTTTCCCCATGTCTCCAACACCAACCCAAGGACTCCGATGACAGCACGACGCCCCCCCCATCAACCGAGCTCCGTTCCCGACCGCGAGGCGGAGGAGCAGGCCCACGCCGCGGGCTATGCGCGCGTCTGCGGCATCGACGAAGCCGGGCGCGGCCCGCTGGCCGGGCCCGTTGTTGCGGCGGCCGTCGTGCTGCCGCCGGATATCGAGCTGCCGGGGCTCAATGACTCCAAAAAGCTCAGCGCGGCGAAGCGCGAGCGTCTCTACGAGGCTCTGATGGGCGATGATCGCATCATCAAGAGTGTCGCCCAGGCTTCGGTGGAGGAGATTGACAAGCTCAACATCCTGCGCGCCACGCATCTCGCGATGCGCCGCGCGGCGGAGGGGCTGAATCCCCCGGCCGATTTCTGCCTCATCGACGGGCTGCCTGTGCCGGATTTTCCGCTGCCTTCGCAGAACGTCGTGAAGGGGGACGCGCGCTGCCTCTGCATCGCAGCCGCCAGCATTCTGGCGAAAGTCACGCGCGACCGCCTCATGCAGGAGCTGGATCACGAATACCCGATGTACGGCTTTGCCCGCCACGCCGGCTACGGCACGGCCGCCCACCTCAAAGCTCTGCGGGAATATGGAATTACTCCGCATCATCGCCGCTCGTTTGCACCTGTTGCACAGATGTCGCTGCCCCTGGACCTCTGAGACGGTGCCCGGCAGGCGCAAGCTCGGCGCCTACGGTGAGCTCGTCGCGGCATCGTGGCTGCGCTCACAGGGCATGAAGGTGCTGCGTCAAAACTTCCGCTGGGGGCGCATCGGCGAGCTCGATCTGGTGTGCCGGGACGGCGACACGCTCGTCTTCACGGAAGTCAAGAGCCTCTCAACGGAGCGCTACGGCGCCCCGGGGCAGCACGTCGACGCCCGCAAGCGCCGGAGGCTGCGCTGCGGGGCGCTCAACTGGCTGCGTCTGCTCGGGCAGCGCGTGCCCATCCGCTTCGACATCGTCGAAGTCACCCTCCGAGGCGGCGAGCGGCCGCAAATCCAGCTGCACCGAGCCGCCTTCACGCTGCGCGAGGGAGCCGTCAGCCGCAGCGGGGAGGCCCGGTGAGGCCGGATCCCCCGCCGCCGGCGTCCTCCTGCGGAGGCAGGGGAGGCGGCAGCAAATCGAGCAGCGAGGCATCGAGCTGAGCCGCGCGATCCTTGCGGCGGCGGCTCTCCTCCTCGCGGCGGCTCTCCTCCTCCAGCATGGCGAGGCGCGTGTCCTCCGCCATGGCCTTGAACTTGTCCGCGTGGCTCACCTCACCGCTCTCATCGCGGAAGATGCCGGCGAGCCAGTCGCGCTTCTCGTCGATTGTCAGGTGTCGTTTCAGGCGCATGGAGGCGGGCTGGAGAAAAAGGTCAGGAGGTGGCGCACGTACTCCTTGCCGGCCGGGGCCAGCAGGTAAACGTCCTGAGCGTTCCCCACCCCCCTGAGGTAGCGCTCGCGAGCCAGCTTGCGCAGCAGGTTCGTGCAACTCGACGGGCGAAGCCCCGTCATCGCCGCGATATCCTGCGCGTTGTCCACCCCCGCCGCCACCATCAGCAGAACGAGACGGCAACCCGAGGGCATCGAATCCTGCTCGACGCGCATCAGCAGACGGCAGGCAAAATCAATCGCTTTCATTGTTTATCGACAATTTATCCACAAAGTTATTCACATAGCTTATCGACTGAACTCGAACGGATTACTTCATTTATCCACCGAGTTATTCACCATTCAACACCGCGGTGACTGTCCCTCCAGAAGCGGTAGAGCGGGTGCGTGTCATTCGAGAAGGACTGCACGGCGTTGAAGTGCGCCGCCTCGGGAAGGACCATGCTCCGATACTCCTCGGTGAGGGCCTTGCGCGCCGTGGTGCTGCTGGTCAGCGGGATGCAGAGCCGGATGGCGAGCTTGGACGCCAGCGCCTCGGCAAAGAGAGGATCGAAGAGCGCGGGATCCTCCACGTCAGCGATGTAGAGGAGGCGAACGCGCTGCCCGGGGCAGAAAATCGCGCGCCCGCGCAGCACCCAGTTGTGCCGATTGACCTCGAGCACGCGCAGGCAGTCCTGCGGCAGCGAGTGGGGCAACAGAGCCCCGGGCGGCGGGTTGACGGACTCGGGGGTACCGCTGCTGCTCTCGCCCGAGGCTTCGAGATCCGTCTGTGAGGCCGCGCCGGATCCGTCGACGCCCTCGTCCGAGCAGTCCAACTGCGCCAGGCGTGTGGCGAAGGACCAGCGATGCGCCATGAGCACCTCGCGGCGCACCGGGTGGTAGTGCATGTAGCACATGCGCGACGCAGGGGAGCCGTTGGCGTCGATGGCTTCCAGAGGAGATTCACCGAGCTTGGAGAGAGCGAGGTTGCAGATGCCGAGCGCGGTGAGCGGAACGGCCGGAGGGGCCGTATCGTCAATTGTGTTATTCTGTACTGTACTCATATGGCAAAGGCGCGCAGAGCGCGCATCATCAGAGTGTCACAAAGATCGCGTCCGAGCAACTTCCCGAGGGGGCAGGGCCTCACCGCCCCCAGTGCGGGCAGGTGAAGCGCAGCCCCCTCGCATGCTGGAAAAGCGCGGCGACACGGGATATGCTGGAGGCATGAGCAAGGACGCAAGAGAGCTCGCCGCCCGCTATTACGCGGGGAGCGGACGCAGCATGGCCGCCGACGTGGCCGCGCTCTGCCGCAACCCGCGGGGAATCGTCATGAGCACGCCGCGCTTGTTCGCCCTGATGCGCCCGGTCTGCAGCCATCGGCCCGAGAGCTGGGCCGAGCAGCTGGCACAGGACGAGCCCGCGGCGGACGCCTGGTACGTGCACCTGCTGGTCGGCGACCTGCAGCTCGCCCTGCAACTTGGGCACACGCTGCCTCCCCTGCCCCTGCTCTGCTTTCAGCGGGGAAGCCGCTCCGGCCGCCCTCACCGGCACAGCTGGCGGCGCGCCTTGCGCCACGGCGGCGCTCCCCGCCCCGGCAACAACATCGAAACCGACACCGAAACCAACGCATAACACAAAACACCACCATGGGATTCTCCAACCTGTTCAAAACGCCCTCGGCACCGACCACCGTCAAGACCGAGCCTCCCGTTGTCACCGTCAGCCAAGACGAGAACGTCGCCGCCGGCCAGCAGCAGAAGGACTCGACGCGGCGCGGGCTGCTCTCCACCATCCTGTCGCGCAGCGGCAACAAGCGCAGCTCGCTCAACACGGCGGGCAGCAACAACACCCCCGGCGGCAACAGCACCCTCGGCTGAGCACTATGGACACCATCCTTGCCGACTACAACGCCCTCAAGGCCATCCGCGCGCCTTGGGAAAGCTGGTGGGACGAGCTGCGCCGCTACGTGCTGCCCGGCCGCCCGAGCGATCGCGGCGAGCTGCCGGACGCCGACCGCAGCCGCGACCTCAGCGACACCACCGCCGTCGAAGCCTGCCAGAAGCTCGCCAGCGGCCACATGTCGTACATGACCCCGAGCAACGAACTGTGGTTCAAGTGGAGCAGCCCGGACGCCGACGCCGGCGACGAGGCCGAGTCTTGGTACGCCAGCTGCTCGGAAATCGCCAACCGCGAGCTCGCTCTCAGCAACTTCTACACCGAGCTGCACGAGTGCTTTCTGGACCGAGTCGGCCTCGGCACGGGCTCCCTCTTCAGCGGCACGAGCCGCAGCGGGCGCCTGCTCTTCCGCCACATCCCCTGCGGGCAGTTCGTCTGTGCGGAAAACGACGAAGGCAGCATCGACACCTACATGCGCGAATTCTGCCTCACCCCGCATCAGGCCGCGGGCCAGTTCGGCCGCAAAGCCCTCGGCCCGCGCGCCCGCGCCCTGCTGGACAGCGGTCGCAGGCCCCACGAGGGCAGCCTGCGCTTTCTGCACATCGTGCGCCCGCGCGAAAAGCGGGATCGCCGCCGCGACAACGCCGGCAACATGCCCTGGAGCAGCATCTATTACAGCCTCGACGACTCCTGCGTCGTCGAAGAAGGCGGCTACCGCGAACTGCCCTACATGGTCACCCGCTTCCTCAAATGGGGCGACGGCCCCTACGGGCTCGCCCCCGCGCGACTCGTCTACCCCGACATCCGGCAGGCGCAGTTCCTCAACCGCATCCTCGACACCCTGGGAGAAATCGCCGCCTTCCCGCGTATCCTCGAGCTGGCCAATCAGGTCGGCGAAGTGGATCTGCGCGCCGGCGGGCGCACCCTCATCAACCCGGAGAGCGCCAGCCTCGGCTTCCCGCGCGAATGGGCCACACAGGGGCGCTACGACGTCGGCATGGATCGCCTCAAGCAGAAACAGGACGCCATCAACCGCGCCTTCTTCGTCCCCATGCTCGAGCTCTGGAGCGAGCGCAAGCAGCAGATGAGCGCCACGGAAGTCTACGCGAGAGAGAACGAGCGCGTCATGCTCTTCTCGCCCTCCTTCACCCTCTTCGCCACCGACTTTCAGCCCTTCATGGAGCGACTCTTCGCGCTGCTCTTCCGGCAGGGCAAGTTCCCGCAGCCCCCATCCAGCGTGATGAAAGCCGATCGCCGGGGCGAGCTGAGCATCGCCGAGCCCCACGTCGTCTATCAGGGGCGCATCGCTACCATCATGCGTCGCATTCAGAGCGAAGGCATCAGCAACACCCTGCAACTCATGCAGCAGCTCAGCAATCTCGACCCCACCATCAGCGACCACATCGACCTGGAGCGCAGCTTCCGCCTCGCCGCCCGCCTCAACGGCGCCCCCGAGGAAATCCTGCGCTCGCTCAGCAGCGTCAAGCGCCTGCGCAAACAGCGACAGAACGCCCTGAGCGCCCTGAACGGCAGCGCGTCGAGCAGCGACGCCTCCGCCGCCGGCAGCACCGGGAGCTCCGGAGCCGCCTCCGCCGGCATGGCGGGAGCCGCCGCCTCGGGAGCAGGCGCCGGCCTCCTCTGACGAACGCCTCTATGAACGCCTCTGATGAACTCGAGCCGCATCCGATGAACCCGGGCCGACGCTGAGCGGGATCGGCTCCGCCACAACCCACACCAACACAAAACCCACCCGACACCTACGCAGACATGAACCTGCAACCCCGAACCCTGCGCGAACTCGCGCTACAAGCCCGCAGCGACAGGCGGCGCCTGCTCTCCGTACTCGGCACAGCCGACGGAGAAGCCGTCCTGCAACGCCTCGAAGACCGATTTGAAACCGACCTGCCCGTCTTTCAGGGCAAGGCCGGCCACTACGACGCCCTCGACGCCATGCGCCGGGACGCCCAGCGAGAAGTCTTCCTCGTCATACGCCGCCAGCTCGATCTGGCCCGGCAGGAAGCCACAGAAAACAACAATGAATACGAACACGACCATGATTCGGACAACAACTGATCCACGCCTGCGCCGCGGCGCAGCCGAAGCCGACGCAACAGCTGCACCCGACGCCCCAGGCACCTACCCCGGGGACAGCGCAGCCGCAGCCGAGGGCCGCTACCTCGACTATCACGACCCCGGGAGCCGCTACACGGGCGACGCCTACCCGGGCGAACGTTACCCGGACAACGCAGATCCCCGCTCCGCCTTGGCGAACCGCGGCCCGGGCTCCCCGAGCGCCGCGCCCCGCGAAGCCGGCTACCCGAGCCCGCGCGCCGCACGCGAGGCGGCGGCCATGGACGCCGCAGGCGCCCTGATCGCTCGGCGAGACGGCAGCGCAGCCCCCCTGCCCCCGCAGCCGGGAGCCCAGCCCCCCGCCGGCCCCTCCGGCGCCCCCGTGTCGGGAGCCCCCGGGCTTCTGGAGGGAGACGGCAGCTTCTGCCCCGAGTGGTACAAGCAGTTTAGCGACCTCGAGCCCTACGCCGCAAGCCTCGCCAAGTTCCGCCGCCCCGAAGCCCTCGCCAAGAGCTACGCCCACCTCGAGCGCCTCAAAGGCTACCCGGACCCCGCCGACCCGCGGCGCATGGAAGCCTTCCGCCTCGCCGTGGGCCTGCCCGAAAAAGCCGAGGACTACCACCTCACGCGCCCCGAGGGCGCTGCGGATGAAATCTGGGATGACGCCCTTGCGGAAGACCTCGCCGGCGTCGCCTACCGCTACGGCGTGCCGCCGCGCGCCATGCAGGCCCTCAGCGAACGCTACAGCGCTCTGGGCACCCGCATGCTGCAACACAGCCGCGAGGTTGAGCAGCAGGCCATCGAACAGGCCGACGCCAGCCTGCAGCAGGAGTGGGGCGAGCAGTACGAGGACAACATGCAGGACATCGGCAACTTCCTCAGCCGCCTCGGCGACGAAGCCGGCGTGGACGTCGCCGGCCTCATGGACAACCCCGCCCTGCGAGCCAATGCGGACTTCGCGCGCCTCATGCTCACCGCCGCCAGGCGCACGCACGAGGCTCCCCTGCACACAGGCAGCACGCCGGACGGCCCGGCGGAGGCCCGCCGCATCGCGGCAGACCCGAGCCACCCCCTGCACGAGGCCTACATGCGCAGCAACCACCCGCAGCACCGCTACGCCAACGAGCAGTACGACCGCCTCGCCTTCGGGCGCCGCCTCTGATCGCCGCAACGGCTTCCGCTCCACCAGCGCTTGATCCGGACAGACACGGCGCCGCATGAGATTCGGCGCAGCACCGCACGAGCGCAGCGCCGTCCCGCCACGGCATAAGCGCAACGCCGCCGCACACGGACTCGGCTCAGTGCCGCAGGGGTGCAGACAGCGTAACGCCGACTGTCGGGGCCGACAGCGCCCGCCAACAACAATCCCCGACCTCACGAACAGGTGAGGCCGGGGATTAACGTCAACACGAACGCGCCGACGCGGGCGGCTCAACGCCCCCGTCAGGGCTCCGCGCGATCACCGCGAGCGAGCTCAGGACTTTTTCGGCTCCGGGCCCGAGGGACGCGGCGGGCGGGCGCCACCGGCATCAGGGCGCGAGGGGCGGCTGGGGCCGGCGCTCGGACGAGAAGGACGGCTAGCACCGGCATCGGGACGCGACGGGCGATCCGAGCCGAAACTCGGCCTCCACGGGCGGCTGGCACCGGCCTCAGGTCGCGACGGTCGATTCGAACCGACGCCCGGCCGAGACGGGCGGTCCGCCCCGACATTCGGGCGCGTCGAACCGATCGGGCGCTGGGCATGGTGATCCTCACGGCCGGCCAGCGGCTTGCCGGAGCCCGGGCGATTCAACTCCGGCCGCCAAGAGCCTGGCTTTTTTGCATCGGGTTTACCGGGCTCCGGGCGTCTGAAATCGGGGCGGCGGTCACCCGGCTTGGGCGCGGCACCCGGCTTGCGCTCGTTCCAGATTTTGCGGTGCTCCTGAAAAATTCGGTCGTTATCGACGCGACTCACCGGGCGCGGCGGGCGCACGGTCGGGCGATGATCCGCCGGAACGTGGCGCGGCCGATCCGTGCGCACGACGTTGTGCACATAGTGGTAGTTGCTCGTGTACCACGGGGCCGGGCTCCAAGACGGCACAAAGCAGCCGGCGCCGAGCCCCGCCAGCGTGTAAATGGCCTGCCCGGACGAGGTGTAGCCGTACACCGGGCGGCCGTTGCTGTAGCCGTAAATCGGGTAACCGCTGGAATCGTACCAGGCCGAATTCCAGGCGCTTGAACCGTAATAGGGACTGTAGCCGCCGTAGTAATAGTCATCATCCCAGCCGCAGGAGGTCATCCCGCCGAGACACAGCGCCGCGAGCAGCGCCACCGACAAACCTTTTCCGTTCATCTTCTCCATCGTCTGAATATCATTCACTTTGAACCTCGGAAACGGGCGGAGCGCACCGTTACGTCCCCGCTCTTCCGCACAAATCGCATGCTAGCGCAGGGCGCGGACGAGTTCAAGCCCCGAATCCGTCTTTTTCTTAAATAACTATAACTTTATGTGTCAGCGCAGGGCCTGCCCGACAATTTTTGATCAAAAGTCGCAGTTTTACTTGACTCAGCTCTGTTTTCATGTAAAATATCGCCCCGCGAAACACCTTTAACCGAATTACAAGCTTATGTCCAGAATCTGCGATCTCACACTTGCCACCCCCCACAAGGGCCGCCGCATCCATCGCTCCGGTCTCGCCAAGAAGAAGGGCGGTATCGGTCGTCACGTCACCAAGACGGTCAATCGCGTTGTCTACCCGAACCTTCAGGAGAAGCGCATTTGGGTTCCCGAGCTGAACAACGGCAAGGGTGGTTACCTCCGCCTGAAGCTGACCTGCAAGGCTCTGCGCTCCATCTCCCGCAACGGGGCTCTCACGACCCTTCGCAAGGCCGGCATCATCGTTGGCTAACGTTCACTTTTTTTGAACAATTCGACGCCTCGTGTGTCCCTATTAAAGGGTCTCGAGGCATCGACTGTTAAACGACGCGCCGCGTGCGTCACCTGACGGCGGATCCCCCCGAGCGAGACCCCGACCATCAGAATCTTCAACGGCTATACAATTATGAGCAAACGACAGACCAAGATCGCGCTGCGAATCAATGACGACAACGTCAATCACCACCTGTGGAACAACCGCGGTGTCTGGTGGTGCCACGTCACCGTGCACAAGCCCGATGCCACGGCAGAGCGCCTGCGCTTCTCGCTCAAGACGCGAGACCTGAACAAGGCCCGCTCCCTGCGCGATCGCATCTTTGCTGATATCCAGCGCCACTTCGGCATCACGGCCTGACGCGCGGCTCGGCCAACCCCTTGCGGCGGCACAGCTCTCAGCAATGAGGGCTGTGCCGCTGTCTTTTTTATCTGAGGAGGGGCTCCACCTCCGGCTCTCCCCTGCCCCTCGTTACGGGCGGCGCCGTTGCCGCAGCAGAACGCCCGTCCGCTCCCCGATCACGCCCGTCGGCCGAGAGTGGCGAAGCGCTCCACCCCTGCCCCTCGTCCCTGCGGGAAGCTCTGCGCGCATTCCTGCACGAATTCCCGCGCGAAGCTACGCCTTCCGCACGGTCTTGACAGGCTCCGCACAATCTTCGCACGAACGGCGAGCAAACTCCGCACGAGCGGCGGCGCCATCCTGCCGAGACGCCTTCACCCGCAAGCCTCACCGCCGACCGATTTCGGCTAACAGGCGCTGAATTTGGGCTGGTCAAATGACGTCAAACGGTGTATACTGCCGCCATGAGCGACGGCATCAGAGTCTTTACAGGCGGCGCCACCATGTGCAACGGTTATCTCGTCGAGGGGCCGGACGGCTTCGTGGCCGTCGACGCCCCCGAAGGCTTTGCCGCCTGGGCCTGCCGCTGGCTGCCCGAGGGTGCCAAGCTCAGCCACCTCCTGCTCACGCACCAGCACTTTGATCACGTGCAGGACGCCGCTGAACTCAAGGCCCGAACCGGCTGCCGCATCCATGCCCACTCGCCCTACAGCACCGACCTGACGCTCGAATCCATGGCGCGCCTCGGCTGGGGGCTCAACCTGCATGTCGAGCCCTACCGCGTCGACGACGTCCTCGGCAGCGACCGCAGCGAGGGAGACTGGGGCGGCCTGCGCTGGAACCTCATTGCCCTGCCCGGCCACTCGCCCGACAGCATCGTCTACCGCCTCGACTCCCGGCAGACCCTCTTCACCGGCGACGTACTCTTCGCCGGCTCCGTCGGGCGCACCGACTTTCCCGGGGGCAGCCAGAAGGACCTCCTGCACGGCATCGAGACCAAACTCTCCCAACTCGACCCGCAGCTGCGCATTCTCAGCGGCCACGGGCCGGCCAGCAGCCTCAAGGAAGAGCTGCTCAACAACCCCTGGCTCTGCTGAAGAGCCGCGGCGCGCGTCGGCGCGCCCGACACGAGAGCTCCTCGCCGCCGCGTCGGACGGGCCCTCGAGATGAAGACAAAAGAAGACACACGAAGAACAGAAGAAACGATGAAGTTTGAAGAACTGGGCCTCTCGGCCCCCATTCTGGAAGCCGTCAACGACTGCGGCTACGAACACCCCACCCCCATTCAGGAACAGGCCATCCCCTACGTCCTGCAAGGCCGCGACGTCATCGGCGCCTCGCAGACGGGCACCGGCAAAAGCGCCGCCTTTGCCCTTCCCCTCCTCTCGATGATCCAGCACACGGGCGAGCCGCAGGTGCTCGTCCTCGAGCCCACGCGCGAACTCGCCGACCAGCTGGCGGAAGCCTTCCGCACCTACGCTGCGCACACCGACATCAGCGTCGCCCTGCTCTACGGCGGCGTCGGCTACGGCGCCCAGTCCGAAGCCCTCAAAGCCGGCGCCGACGTCGTCGTCGCCACCCCCGGCCGCCTCGTCGACCACTTCTACCGCGGCAACATGAAGTTCAAGAAGGTGCGCCACCTCGTGCTCGACGAAGTGGACCGCATGACGGACATGGGCTTTTTGCCCATCGTGCGCAAAATTGTCAACCTCTGCCCCTGGGAAGGCCGCCAGACCCTCTTTTTCTCGGCCACCATGCCGCAGATCCTCCAAGGCTTCGCCAAGTGGTGCCTCAAGGACCCGGTGGAAATCGCCATCGCGCGCAGCGAAGTGGCCGCCACGATCTCGCACGCCTTTTACCCCGTCGGCCTCGACCAGCGCGATGAGCTGCTGCTCGCCCTCGTGCGCGCCACGGACTTCCACAACCTCATGATCTTCACCCGCACGCGCAAAGAGGCCGACACCGTCAGCCGCATGCTGCGCAACAACGGCTGGGGCGATCAAGTCACCGTCATGCACTCCGACATCCCTCAGAAAGAGCGCATGGAAGCCCTGCGCGGCTTCAAGGAGGGCAAATACCGCATTCTCGTCGCGACGGACGTCGCCGCGCGCGGCATCGACGTAAGCGGCGTGACGCACGTCATCAACTACCGCGTGCCGGAGAACCCCGAGGACTACGTCCACCGCATCGGCCGCACCGGCCGCGCCGAGGCTACCGGCGACGCCTTCACCCTGCTGACGGCTGACGAAATCGACTTCGCCAAGAGCGTCGAAGCCTTCATCAAGCAAAAGATCGAGCGCCGGCGCCTCGAGGGCTTCAACTACGCCTACACGGCCCTGCTCGACACGGATCTCAAGCCCATCCGCAAGCCGCGCCCCGCGCCCAAACCCCGCCGTCGCCGCTGATCAGCATGCGCGTCATCAGCATCGACCCGGCCATCCGCAACACCGGATTCGCCGTTCTGGAAGGCGATTACCGCGACGCCCGCGCGCTGGCCTACGGCACCCTCAGCATGCCCTCCTCGGCGAGGCAGAGCGCCTGCCTGCGCGCCGTCCACGAGCATCTCTGCTCGCTGATCGAGCGCTGGCAGCCCGACAGCCTCGCCATTGAGGCCATCATCTACGTGCAGTCGCACCGCACAGCCATCGCCATGGGCTCGGCGCGCGGCGCGGGCGTTCTCGCCGCCGCGTTGCACGACCTGCCCATCGTCGAATACCCGCCCACCTGCGTCAAGCTGGCCACCGTCGGGCGCGGCAGCGCCGGCAAGCAGCAAGTCGCCTACATGATGCGCGCCCTGCTGCACCTCACTGAAACGCCGCAGCCCGACGCCGCTGACGCCCTCGCCATCGGCTACACCCACCTGGCCGCCACCGACCCCTTGAGGGCCCACCTCTTCCGCGAGCGCAAGCTCATCTGAGAGAGCGCGCGACCCCGGCATCGCCCCGGGTCAATGAGGCCATACCGCGGATGCCTCCCCCTCAGCGCACCCTTCACCGCCCTGCGGCCGTAAAAAAAGCGCGCTGAGGGTCTTTTTTTTGCATTTTTACGGAAACCCGGTGAAACTCCTGCTCAAGCACGGGGTTTATGTATAGGCCCCATGAAGATCAAAAACATTACCAGATACACCTACGACACGACAGCCTTTCAAGGCTGGCGGCTCAACATCTGTCGCAACAGTCGGCAGTTTACGAAATATTTTTCCGATAAACAATTCGGAAGTCCGGAGGCGGCCCTGCAGGCAGCTCTGACGATGCGCAACAGCATCATCGACGAGCTCAAGCTTCGCCCCACGGAGAGCGAAGCTATTTTTGCCCGATACCGCTGATTTCTCAGCTTCGGGGGGCATCCTTCCGAGACCCGGTGTTTTGGTGGCAGCGCAGGCAATGGAGCTCGCGCTCCTTTTCGCGTACCATTCGGAGGTAACCGGCCAGCTTGACCACCTCCGCCCGGATGAAATAACTTCTGAGCTTCAGGCCCCTTGTCGGGGAGAGGAAGCGCAGCTTCACCTCCTTGAGTCGCCCTTTCTGCACATAGCGGTAGAGCGAACTGCGCGCCACACCGAGAATTTGAACCGCCTCCGGCACCTCAATCAGCTTGTTTGAGGGAGCCTCCGTCACAGGTGCTCGGCTCTGCACAAGAGCGAGCACCTGGTCTTTTTTCCAGTAAAGGCGCATCACCTTGTCTTCACCCTGCACCTTGCGATGTCGCACACGGTGCCGCGCGAGCGTCGCCCGAGCAGCGGAGACCGTGCACTGTAACAAACCCGCTGCCTCACGCGACGAAATTCCCCAGTCCGGAACTTTCGTATAGGGGCGCCCGCTGCGACGATTCCAATCCTTCCTCCCGAGAATCACCTCAGGCGGATAAATCACACCCGGCATGTCTATGAGGCGGATGCCGCCGGCCCCCACCAGCGTTCGAGGCAATTGATCAGGCCTCAACATAATTCTGTACTTCTATTTCTGCAATCGAGGTATTCTTGAAAGTTTTAGAGTTCTCAGACATTGTGTCATGGCTGACGCGGTTGGTTGCCGCATCAATAACTTTTTATACATCAGATCTTCAAAGTTTTTGTCATAAATTACACAAACATCTGACAAAAAGTGTTTAATAAAGAATTATCCAGCAGAGATATTACACATAACGAACAACGATTTTCCGCGCTTTCAATACCCCTATTCTCTTTATTATAAGCTCCTAAGTGAGAACCACTTCATCGTCCAAAGCGGCATCGCGTCTTTCCTCGGGGAGAGCGGCGCCGACAACGCGGCGAGGGGTGCATGGCGGTGGGTGGATGAAGAGCGAACCAATCGCCCTCAGCAGCTCCCCAGCGGGCGCTCTTCGAGCCGAGATTTCAGCCGACCCGCAGAGGCTCGGGAAGGGATGCCGACGGCGAACGCCCTCACGAGAGGCGCTGAGCCGCCATCTTCCCGTAGACGGTTTGATCGAAGGCCGCGGCGCGCTCCAAAAAACGGCGCTCGCGCAGCACGTTGTCGGGGGCGTCGCGATGAGACAACTGCGCGGCGCGGTAATAAAGCAAGGCCTTGTCCTGAGGGTCACTCACGGCCTCAGCGCCCTCCGTCAGAGCATCGAGAGCCGCCGGGATGCGGTGAAAGGTCTCTTCGTAGAGGCGGGCGAGCTCCTGCCATCCGCGCACGCGTCTGGCATCGGCGCGCACCGTCAGCACCAGCTCCGCCATGAGAGCCTCATCCTTGCTCTTCTCCACCTCGGCAATGAGGGTCAGCAGCTTATCCTCACCGGGGAAGTAGCTGCCCATGTAGATCTTCTCAACAATCTTCTGACCCCAGCGCGGCAGCACCCAGCGCCGCAGGACGAAGGAGACAATGAACACCAGCAGCACCAGCGCCGGCAACACACGCTTGAGCAGCGGCAACCCGGCGAGCGGACCGGCGTTCTCATCGATGGGCTCCTGCCCCCAGCGCACCCAAAGCCCGAAGAGGGCAAAGGGCAGCAGCAGCGCACAGATAATCACCAAGGGGCGGCGCATCGTCAGACAGGAACAGATGAGGGAGGGGAGAGGGAGGGCCACCGGGAGAGCGAGAGCAAAGCCCCCGGCAGCGGCCGGCGGGCAGGCAGCGGCGCTCAGCTCACTTGCGGGACTCCGGCAGATCCTCCATCTCGAGATAATTGAGAGCGATGGTGCGATTCGGATTCTCGGGGTTGCGCACCTCCAGCTTCATCTGCTTGAAAAACCACGTACCGTCCGAGAGCTTCTGGATGGACGTGATTGAGAAGCGCTTGCGGAGCTTGCCGTCGCGGCCGTAGCCATCGATCTGCCAAGCCGTGCCGTTCTCCTTGTCCACCCACACGCGCACCCAAGCGAACTGCCCGACAGACGCGTTGGGGTTAGGCACCTCGACAATGTAGCAGTCGCGCCCCTTGATGCGGGAATCCGAGGTATTCTGCATCACCTTGCCGCCCTTCCAGTAGAGAAAGCGCAGGGAGAGATCCTCATAGCAGACATCGGTGCCGGCAATGGGTTTGTCATAGTCCGCTGGGGACATCTGCACGGCCCGGTTGTTCTGCACACGGTAGAGGCTGACGTTCGTCTCGCGGATGCGCACGTCGAAGCGATCCCAAGCCTTGTCCTTCTTGTACTGAAAGACGATGGTGTCGCCGCGAGCACTGAGGCTGAAGGGAACCTTGTCACGCCCCTTGCGAATCGTGCCGAGCACATCGCGCTCACCCTGACTGACGGTCATCTCGCGCATGGCGGCGAGCAAATCATCCGCACGGGGCGTTCCCTCCTCAGCCGAAGCGAGAGAGGGGCAAATCACGGCAGCGACGCAGCCGGAAATCAGAAAGCACTTGGTCCACGAGTTCATGGCTGTTGTATACCACAGGAAGAGGCGTGAGGGAAGGATATTTTCACCTCTGGGCGCTGCATGACGCAGCCGAGCCCGAGCGAATCCCCCCGGCGCCATCCGCGGCGGAGGAGGCGCCGGGAGCTGAGCCATCGTCGTCAGCGGCGCGACATCGGTTGCCCACCGGCGTCCGCCGCAGCGCCCGGCGGAACAGCGGCAGCAAGGCACAGCAGAATAAACGCCCACCCCTGCCGCATGCGGCCGCAAAAAAGGCTTGAAACAGAGCACAGGAGCCGCTACACTCCCCCGCGTGAACGTTTTCTCCACCTGCTGGAACAGCAAGCGCCACGAAGACGGCGGCGCCATGTGCGACGAGATCCTCAGCCTCGGCTTCGACACCATCGAAGCCTCGCACGGGCTCCCGCTCACCATGCTGCCGGGCCTCGTGCGCGCGGTGGATGAAAAGCGCATCCGCGTCGCGGGCGTGCACAACTTCTGCCCCGCGCCCATCGAGATTCAGGGAGACGCGCCGGACGCCTACCGCTTCACCTCGCACCGCCCCGAGCAGCGCGCCCGAGCCCTGCGCCTCACGCAGGAAAGCCTGCGAACGGCGGCCCGCCTCGGCGCCCGATACGTCGTGCTGCACCTCGGCACCGTCGAAATCATGAAGAGGCGCGAAGGCACGCGGCTTCTGGAGCGCATGGCTCGCAACTGCCAGCTCGGCAGCCCCGCCTACCTGAAGTTCAAAGGGCAGCTCGTGCGGCGCCGCGAGCGCCTCGGCGCCCTCTACTGCGACCGCGCCCGCGAAGCCCTGCACAGCCTCGCAGAAGAGGCGCGCGAGCTCGGTCTCGTCCTCGCCGTCGAAGGGCGCAGCCACATGGAGCAAGTGCCGGGAGAATCCGAAATGCTGCAACTCATGGCCGAGTTCCGCGACAACCCCCACGTGCGCTACTGGCATGACTTCGGCCACATCCAGCGCAAACACAACCTCCTGCTGCTCGACCACGAGCAGTATCTCGAAGCGCTGAGCCCCTGGCTCTACGGCTCCCACATCAACGACGTGCAGTGGCCCGCGCGCGACCACCGAGCCCCCTTCTTCGGCGGCGACGTCGACTTTGATCACCTGCTGCCGCGCTTCTTCAAGCGCAGCATGCCGCTGACCTGGGAGCTCTCCCCCTCCGTCACCGCCGAGCACATCAAGGAAGCCAAAATCCGCTGGGACGCCCTCATGCAGCAGCTGCCCGAGGCCTGAAGCTCGGCGCGACACATGGAGCAACAGTGTTCGGTAGGAGAAATCGCACAGAGGGAGCCGAGAGGGAACGCAGCACAGCCCTGAGCCGCCCCTTGCCCCGCCAGATGACCATGACTATCGAATACTCACAGTCCATCCCCGAAGGACGCCCCGCAAAAAGGCGAATGGTTTGGTTAGATATCGCGCGCGTCCTAGCGACCTTGCTAATTGTCCTCTTTCACGTGCCGTCCTCGGCCTTCTTCCGAGGTGCTTCACCCCATGACCCCGCTTGGTGCCTGCTCCATTTCTATGGCTCCGCCGGTGCTGCCATCGCCTTCTTCTTCGCCATCTCGGCTTATCTGACACCTGTTCGCCCCCACCTGCGCAAGGTGGCAAGCAAGGTCGTAGCGCTGGTCATCCCCTACATCATCTGGAATCTCATCTGCGCCCCGGGACTCCGAGATGAACTGAGCCTCGGGCGCATCTTCGGTCTCGGTTCACCGGATGCCCTGTGTGCCGACTATCCACTGTGGTTCGTGCGTGACCTGATCTTTTTACTGCTCCTCCTGCCGCTCTACGAGCGCTTCAGTGCCCTTGTCGCCGCCGCATCTGCCCTGCTGATACTCATCCCACAGGCCCGCCTCATGCCGGAGTTTGCGGCCTCCATCCCTCTTCCTCGAGCCGAGTCATGGCTATTCTTCAGTGCCGGGCTGTTGGCGCGACGCCTCCCTTCCGAAACCTGGCGGCGATTGATTCTGGCAAGCGCCCCGCTCTGGCTGGGTCTCTCCCTAGTCTCCCTCTTCATGGCCGCACCCCACCCTGAGCTCTTCGCCTTCATCAACATCTTCAGCCTGCTCGCCACCGGCATACTTCTGGAGAAAGCAATAAAAGGCCAGCCACAGGCAAACGAAGCTCTGCGCCTGTCGGCCAATGCCACCTTCCTCTGCTATGCCGTGCATGCCCCTGCCCTGCTTGTTCTCGGCCTGGCAGCTAAACGCCTGTGCCCGGCATTAGCCTCGCAGAGCTGGCCGGCCCTCGCGCTACCCCTGCTGATTTTCGCCGGCTCCGTTGCCGCCTTCCGCCTGATGCAGACACGCGCCCCTCGCCTCCTTCCGCTGCTGGCACATGCTCGGGCACCCAAGCCCGCCACCCCATCAGGGGACTGAAATCCGGATTCCCCTTGGCCTCCCCTTAGTGCGCCTTGTCGCGCTCCTCAGCGCACCCACGGTCTAGCACGCGCCCCAGCTCAGGCACGCGCCCCCGCTCAGGCGCGCGCGTAGGTGTTCAGCAACGCCACCATATCCGACGAGAGGCGAAAAATCGCCGCCTCGCGATCCCCGATGCGGGGCAGACCCCACAGGGTAAATTCGTCGTGCGCCACGAGGTTGAAATACATCCCGCGCAGACTCGTGAGGCACCAGAGCCAATCCGTGCGGGACAGCCCCGGGAAACAGGACTGCACCGCCTGCTGCCACTCCTGCTGCGCCCAAGCGTAGTGCGACTCATAGACATCACGCGTGAGCTCCGGGCTCTCATAGCCCATCTTGTTGAGGAAGCAGAGCAGCTGCACCCCGTCAGCCACCGTCGCATCGCGCCAGCGCGTGATCGGCGCCGCCAGCCACGAGTAAATGATCTGCCGGGCATCCCCCGACTCCCGCGCCTCCTCCAGCGCCTCGAGACAAACCTCATTGTACTGCACCGAGAGATAGGCCAGCGTGTCGCGGTAGAGATCCGCCTTGCTGCCGAAATGGTAGCGGATCAGACCGATATTCACCCCGGCCGCCTGAGCAATATCGCGCACCGCCGCCCCGCGGTAGCCGAGAGCGGTAAATTGAGCAATGGCAGCGCGCATAATCTGCGCCTTCGTGGCTTCGGACTTGTTCATCGTTCGCGTATCTTCAACAGACTATGAGGGAGGGAGAGCCGCACAGCGAGCCAAGCACCCTGCATCGGGAGCAGCACCCGCAGGCCTCGCCCCTTCGACGGCAGCGCAGCGGCGAGACTCGACCTCAGAACTCAGCCTTTGACTCCTGAGCGGAGGCCTTCGCGCCGCCGACTGCCTCCTCCACCGCCGCCGCATCCTCGGGCGTGAGATTCTTGAACTTCATGCGCAGAATGCGCCCGCCGACGCGGCGCAGATAAATGTAGCCCTGCCGGCGGTCATAGCGCTGAAGCTTCGCGAACACCGTGCCGCGGCGGTTCGAGCGCGTCCAGTCGCGGTAACCCTTGTCGCGCAGCGTATCCTTGTAGCTCTCGTAATCCTGCTCCGCATTCTCCAGCGCCTTGCAAATCTCAGCCTCGCGCGCCTTCCAGTCCGCGTCATCGATGCCGTCAATGACGGGCGTCACCTTGCCGGACATCGACACCACGACCACCGCCGGGCGGCGGCTCACCCCGAAATTGCGCCCCATCGCCCGCAGATCACTCAGCGAATAGCGCGACTTGCGCCCCGTGAACTCATCCGTCGTCTCGCCGTCATCGAGCAGCACGCGAATCACGCGGTCGCGGCACCACTCATCGAAATGCGCCGAATTGAGCACCGTCTCCGCCAGCGCATTGCTCTTCGGGCTGGCAATCGAATCGTGAAACCAGATGAGCATCGGGCGCTCCGTGCGGCGCGCCAGAGCCAGCGCCGCATTGTAGTCGGACATCCAGCTATTGCCCTGCCGGCGATTCTCAAACAGCGCATTGATCTGCGCCTCGCTCGACTCAATGTCATCCGGATTCGAGAACACCAGCTCCCCCTCCGCGCCATTGTCAAAGCTGCGCAGCTCCTCCTCCGTCGCCACATTCACGTTGACGGCATTGATATCGCCCTTGTTCGCCAAGAGCGGATTGCCCAGCTGCGGCAACTCATCGGGAGCCAGCTGACGCGGCTCGCTGTCCTCCGCCTTCTTCTCCCCGCCCGAAAACACCGAGCAGGCATTCAGCAGCAGAGAAGCCAGCGCCACCGCCGTGAAAACGCGCCATTTCATCGCCTCAGCCCTCCTCAGCCTTCACCTGCTGCCAGGCCTGCTCCATCTGCTCCGTCGACGCTTCAGCCAGACCGATTCCCCGAGCCTTCAAGGCAGCCTCCAGCGCATTGAAGCGGCGCTCAAACTTGCGATTCGCCGCATCCAGAGCCAGCTCCGGATCCACGCGGCGGCGGCGGCAGAGGTTCACCACCGTGAAGAGCAGATCGCCCAGCTCCTCCTCCACATGTGCATCCGCATCCGGCTGCGCAAGAGCCTCCGCCACCTCATCCGTCTCCTCGCGGATCTTGTCCACTACCCCCGCATCATCGGGCCAGTCAAAGCCCACCTTCGCCACCTTGCGGGTCAGCTTGAACGCGCGGAGCATCGAAGGCAGCCCCTTGCCGCAATCCTGCAGGTAGGGCTTGTCCTCAATCGCGTGCTCGCGGCGCTTGATGCGATCCCACTGGCTGATCACCGCATCGGCATCATCGGCCTCAGCCTGAGCAAAAACGTGCGGGTGGCGGCGCACCAGCTTCTCGCAAAGCTCCGCCGCCACCTCATTGATGCCGAAGCCCGCCTCGGGGTTCTCCTGCGCCAGCTCCGCGTGAAAGAGCACCTGCAACAGCACATCGCCGAGCTCCTCGCGCAAATGAGGCCAGTCGTGCGCGCGAATCGCGTCAATACTCTCGTAGCACTCCTCAATGAGATTCGGCACCAAACTCTCATGCGTCTGCTCCGCATCCCAGGGACAACCGCCCGGCGCCCTCAGCCGATGCATAATCGCAATCGCGCGCTCCAGCTGCCGCTCGGGCTGCTGACAGTGCATCATCTCATCATCCGTCATCGTCACGAGAGACCCATCCGTATTCATGTGCGTGAACAAAAAAGTAAAGCGGGAAAAATCAACGCAGCAGACTCAAGCTCGGCACCCGGCCAATCACTTGTTGCCGCGGCGGTCGCGCCGTTCATTGCGCGCCTTGCCGGCTAAAATGTCATCGATATGCTGCACCATGTCCCACGAAACGCGCCGGCGCTGATACTTGCGCCAGAGCAAATCGCGCAGCGCCGTCCACGTCTCCTCCGTGAAATCCACCGGCGTAAACACCACCTCATCGCGATGAGAGCGCCCAAGCTTCGGAGCCGAAGCCAACTGCCACCAACCGCCGAAATACGACGCCTCATAGACAACCTTGTTGCCGTCCGCATCCTTATCCTGCCAGGAAAAAACCTCCATAGAACTCTGCCTAATCTGCGTTAAAATTAAAACTGAAAGCCAATCCGAAACGACATCCAAGCGCCGCACACAGCCGACGCACAGGCCACGCGCACCGCCCGTCAGCGCCTGCCGCCGCGGCGATTGAGCTCCTGATGCATACGCGTCGCATCCTCATCCATGGTCGGCGCAATCGCCGCCGCATTCGGATTGAGAGAAATAATGAGAGGCTTCGAGCGCTTGCCGCGCGCATCATACTTGTAAATCACACGCTGCACCAACTTCTGCTCCGGGTACGAATACATACGCTCCTCAATGAGGCGAGCCTTGCGATCATAGCCGTAAGAAACCTTGTAGATCACCTCACGTTTATTGTTATAAATCACACAGCCCATGAGCTGTCCGTAACGCCCCTCCGTGTAATCATTAATAGCCGCCAACTTGCCGCTGGCCGTGTACGTCGCACACTGCATCCCCTTCCACCCGGCCTGACGCTTGTAAAACGAGCGCGTACCATCGGGGTGGCGCAGCACGCGCACCACATCGCGCTCCTGCTCCGTCAAGTCAGCACTCTGAGCCGCAAGCTCAGACACCGCCCCGACAGACGCAAACCCCAGCAGCAGACAGGCGAAAAGACGATTCCTCATGACGATATAATAACCTCTTGTCAACACCATGGCAAGACTTTTGCACGACATGCGAGCCACCGGACCTCCGCGCCCCCCGGCCCTGCCGCCGAGAGAAGCAGAGCCGGCCGCCCCCGAGCAGAGAAGCGCAGCCCCGGCCGGCCGCCGGCACACCGGGCAAAGCTCGCTGCCTCAAGCCTCATCAGCGCAGCCCGGCCCGCCACAAACCTCAGCACCCGAGCGCCTTCGGAATCGCCACGCGCATCGCCGCGAGCGTCGCATCGATATCCGCCTCCGTATGCGCCGTCGAAATAAACCCGGTCTCATAGGGAGACGGAGCCACATAGACCCCCTGCTCAAGCATCGAGAGGAAGTAGCGTCGGAACAGATCAAAATCACCGCTCATCGCCGAATCAAGATCCGTCACATCGCGCTCCGTAAAGAAGAGGCACCACATCGAGCCGCTGCGCTTGAAGGTCAGCGGATGCCCGCAGTCGTGCAGAATGCGCCGCACACCCTCCTCCAGACGCGCACCCAGCATCTCGAGGCGCGTGTAGGCGTCGCATGCCTCCAACTCACGCAGCTGCGCAAGGCCAGCCGTCATCGCCACCGGATTGCCGCTAAGCGTGCCCGCCTGATACACCGCGCCCAGCGGTGAAACGCAATCCATAATCTCGCGCCGACCACCGAAAGCCCCCACGGGAAGCCCGCCACCGATAATCTTGCCCAGCGTCGTCAGATCCGGCGTCAGCCCGATCTTGCCCTGCACACCCGCCGAAGAAATGCGGAATCCCGTCATCACCTCATCAAAAATCAGCAAAGCCCCCTCGCGCTCCGTCACCTCGCGCAAAAACTCCAGATAGCCCGGCTTCGGCAAATAAAAACCCGCATTGCCCGGATAGGGCTCGACAATCACCGCCGCAATCTGCCCGGGGTAGCGGGCGAAAGCCGCGCTCACCGCCTCGGGATCATTGTAAGGCAGCACCAGCGTCAACTCCGCAAACGCGCGCGGCACGCCCGCGCTGTCCGGCTCACCGTGCGTCAGCGCCCCACTGCCGGCCGCCACGAGGAGACTGTCCGCATGCCCGTGGTAACAGCCGGCAAACTTAATGATGTAGGGGCGAGACGTATAGCCGCGCGCGAGGCGAATCGCGCTCATCGTAGCCTCCGTCCCGCTGTTGGTCATGCGCACCTTCTGAATGGACGGCACCCAGCGGCAAACCGTCTCGGCCATCTCAACCTCCACGCGCGTCGGAATGCCGTAGCCGAGCCCCTGCGGTATCGCCTTCTGCACCGCGCTGATAACGCACTCAGGCGCGTGCCCGAGAATCGCCGGCCCCCAGGTACCCACGTAGTCGATATACTCACGACCGTCCTCATCCCACAGATGGCAGCCCTGCGCCCGCGTCACGAAAAAAGGCGCGCGCTCCAGACGGCGAAATGCGCGCACGGGAGAATTCACCCCGCCGGGAATCACCCGGCAGGCCCGCTCAAAAAGCTCCTCGGAAATCGACATACCGCGCATTATACAGCGAAGTCGCCCCGCAGGCAAGCCCCGAGCCCGACTTGTGACGAGCAGGATCTGACACAACCCGTCACCCCTGCACCCTCCATCGTCGAGGTACGTTTTGGAGCACGATGAAAGAGGTACACCGAGCCTATCCGCAGCCCGTCTCTCCTGCACTGAGCGACCGCAGTGAGAGGCGACATCTTGCGACCGCATCAATCAGGAAGCGAGCTCAGTTGATCCAAGGCGGCCCCGATCGCAGCGTCCATGTTGTAGTACTCCCACTCGGCAAAACGGCCGATCAGGTGAAGGCCCATCGGGGCAAGCAGCCTTTTGGCCGCCTGAACGCACTGCCTCGTATTCCCGTTTTGAATGGGATAGGTGCAAGACTCGTAGTGGTGAGCCATATAATGCGGAGCGTAAGGTATACGAGCCAGCTGCTTCAGAATCGTTTCCTTGTCCAACTGCCCCGTAAACTCAACAGTAGCCGTATGTTTTTCACTCGGAGCGTTGTAGGGAGAAAAATTGCCCGTGCAGATCATGCGGTGCGAAGCGCAGCCCTCGCCCGGCAAATAGATCCAACTGTACGGATTAGCGTCCACCTCGCAAAGCACCGAGGTCGTCCCGTGGGCTTGAAGAGAGAGAATGTCTTGTTCAAGCCCCCCTCCCCAAGAGACGCTCCCTCTCACCATATCCGGGAGCTGCCGGATGTTGCCACAAAAGACGACCAAGTCGTACGGAGTACCGTCCACCAACCAAGAGCCGTCCTCACGGCGCTCCAAACGTTGAACCGGCGCGTTGTAAACGATTTTGAGCCCCTTTGCCAAGGTGTCGGCAATAAACTGAGAGCCTCCTCGGAGCGGATAATTGAAGGTACTGTGCACCATGTTCATCTCCTGCGAACGGAGAATATTCGCGCTCATGATCTCCTCGACCGTGGGCATGGGGAGTTTGCCGTCCAGCCAGTCCAAGGGGATACTGCTGAGAGAGCATTGCCATATCTTCTGATTGTACGGTCTGAAGTACTCCCGATAGAGCGTAGTGCCAAAACGATTCTGTAAAAACTCGTCAAAATTGCCGGGGGCTCCATATCCCTCCGCCGCAATCCGCAACAAATCACGAATGACGGCATCCGCCATCTCATTCGGCATCTGATAGATATGATTCTCGATGGGATAATCCACGAAAACACCACGATCAAGAGCAACGACAGCCTTTCGAACAGCCTTCGTGAAATTCCCCGCCTGATCAAACCTCCTCCAAAACCACTCTAGGACGTCTTTTCGACGAGAATTAAAAACATGTCCTCCAACGAGATGATAAAGCACGCCGCCAACGTACTCGCAACGAATGAGACCACCGGGTCGTTCTGCCTTCTCATAGACGGTTACATCAAAGCGATCGGAAAGAACATGCGCCGAAGCCAAACCTGAAACTCCTGCACCAATGATAGCGGCGGTTTTCATCGCACAAAAGGCAAATGGATATCGGAAACTCTCGACTCCGAAATGCGACGCCCTTTCACCTCCCTGTCCGGAGGTTTAATCCGTCCCTCTTTTCCTCGTCGATAAGCCCAAAGTTCACAGAGAGATTTTAACACCACTTTGCAAAAAGAAAAGCCTTATTTGACGGATGGTGAAAGGCTCATAGCTTCCGCGCACAAATGGCCAATATTGATCATTCCCCGCCGAGTTCGACGGTAATGAACGCATATCGACACCAACCATTCCGAGAAACGACAACGCGAAGGGCCGGCAGCTTTCGCGGCCCGACTGGTCAGGGAAGTGAGAACTTCAACAAATACCGTTCCCTGTCACAGCACCTCGGGGGCGAGGGAGACGATCTTCATGAAACCTTTTTCACGAAGCTCGCGAGCCACCGGCCCGAAGATACGGGTGCCGCGGGGGTTGTTGTCCTTGTCGATCACCACGACGGCGTTCGAGTCGAAGCGCAGCACCGAGCCGTCTTCGCGGCGGATGGGGGCGGCCGTGCGCACCACGACAGCCTTCACCACGGAGCCCTTCTTGACGGAAGCCGTGGGGATGGACTCGCGGATGTGGATGGTGATGATGTCGCCGATGTGGGCGTGGGCGGTAGCCTTGCCGATCACGCCGATCATCTTGGCGGTGCGGGCGCCGGTGTTATCGGCGACCTGGACGAGGGATTCCATCTGAAGCATGTCAGTTGTGTCCTTTCTGCTTAGTTGTTGATGATTTCAACCAGCTCCCAGCGCTTCAGCGCAGAGAGGGGGCGGGTTTCGCGGATGCGCACCTTGTCGCCGACCTTGGCCAGCTCCTTCTCGTCGTGAGCATAGAACTTCTTGCTCTTCTTGACGATCTTCTTGAAGACGGGGTGCGGAACGCGGGCCACGTACTCAACGACGATGGTCTTGCTCATCTTCGTCGAGACAACAACGCCGACGCGGGTCTTACGAAGGCCCTGGGGCTTGCTCGTAGTATTTTCTTCGCTCATATTGGTCCTCTGGGGGTTCGTGTTTACTCGGCGTCAGCGCAGCAGCCCTCGCCCTGAACAGTCAGGGCGCAGGCGAGCTCCTTGCGGACGATGCGGATACGCTGGTTGTTCTCCAGCTGCCCGGTGGCATGCTGAAGACGAAGCTGGAAGTACTCCTCGCGCAGCCCGCGGATGTGGGCGGCGAGTTCCTTGGCGGTCATGCCGCGGAAGTCTTTGGCTTTCTTGACAGGCATAGTGATAAAATTCGGTGTTGTGTTAAGGATTAACCCTGGGGCTCAAAGCCCTGGCGGTAGACGAAGCGCGTGCGGATGCCCAGCTTGTTCGAAGCAAGGCGAAGGGCCTCACGGGCGGCGGACTCGGTCACACCACCGACCTCGAACATGATGTTGCCGGGGCGGCAGACGGCCACCCAACCCTCAACGGCACCCTTACCCTTACCCATACGGGTGTCCGGCGGACGCTTGGTGAAGGACTTCTGCGGGAAGATGCGGATGAAGACACGGCCGCGGCGGCGCAGATAGCGGTTGATGGCGATACGGCAGGCTTCGATCTGGTTGTTGGTGACCCAGCCGCGGGTGAGAACCTGCAGGCCGAATTCACCGAAGGCAACATAATCACCGCTCGTTGCGTTGCCGCCGCGGTTGCCGCGGTGCATCTTGCGGAGGTTGCCCTTGACTCGTTTAGGCATTAAAGGCATAGTCTTATTCTCCTGTTACTCGTTAAAGGTTCATGGGGTTCAGGCATCGCGACGGGAGTCGCGGCGGCGCTGCGGGCGACCGCTGCGGCCGGAGGGAGCCGAGCCGGCGAGGTCGGGGCGCTTGTTGATCCAGCACTTGACGCCGATCACGCCGTAGAGCGTGCGGGCCTCAGCGAAGCCGTAGTCGATGGGGGCGCGCAGCGTCTGCAGCGGCACCTTGCCTTCGCGGTACTGCTCGGCGCGGGCGATGTCCGCACCGCCGAGGCGGCCGGCGCAGCGCACGCGGATACCCTCGGCGCCGAAGTCCATGGCGACCTGCACGGCACGCTTCATGGCGCGGCGGAAGGAGACGCGGCGCTCGAGCTGAGCGGCGATGTTCTCGGCCACGAGCTGAGCGTCGAGCTCGGGCTGGCGGATCTCCATGATGTCGAGCTTGACCTGAGCGCCTCCGCAAAGCTTGCTGAGCGCGGTGGTCATCTCTTCGATGTTCTTGCCCTTCGGGCCGATGACGAGGCCGGGGCGAGCCGTGGCGATCGTGACGCGGACGCTGTTCCAAGCGCGCTCGATCGTGATGCGCGAGATGGCGGGCGTCGAGCCCTTGAGATCGCTGTTGAGGTTCGTCGTAAAGTCCTTGATGAACTTGCGAATCTTGAGGTCCTCGTGGAGCTTCGTGGCATAGTCCTTGCCCGTCGCATACCACTTGGAGCGCCAGTCTTTGGTAACGGCAAGACGGAAACCGATCGGATTAACTTTCTGTCCCATAGTGTTATGTAGATGTGTAGGTTATGCCTTGGAGTCAGCGAGGATGACGGTGATGTGCGAGGTGCGCTTGCGAATCATGTTCGCAGAACCGCGGGCACGAGCCATCGTGCGGCGGAAGGTCGGACCTTCGTCAACCATGACGCTCTTGAGCACGAGCTCATCGGCGGCAAGGCCATTGTTGTTCTCAGCATTGGCCACGGCGGCCTTGAGCGTCTTATTGAGGAGATAAGCGCCCTTCTTCGGGGAGTAGCTCAGCACGTCGGTCGCCTGCGAGACAGACATACCCTGAACGGCGGCGGCTACATCGCGCATCTTCTTCGCAGAGATGCGAGCATTCTTGTATACTGCTTTCACTTCCATGGTTATGGTATTTGTTGAAGAATTAGTCATTGGATGTCAGAGAAGCCTGATCGCCGACGCTGACCTTGAGCGTGGGGTTGAGGTGCTTGCGCACCAGCATGCCGGCCACCTTCTTGCGAACGTCGGTGACGATGGCCTCGGCCACCGTCTCGGCCCCCCGGGTGATGAGCATGGGCATGCCCACCTTCACCCCGGCCTCGCGGCCCGCGTTGATGACGATGAGGCCGGATTCGGCGTCGATGCTCAGCACGGTGGCTTCATCGAGCGTCCCGGTGTTCTCGTCCTGCTGCGGCTGGCGGAGCCCGAGGGCTACGTCAGCATCGAGCATCGCGGCTTCGAGGCCGGCCCTTGCCTCGGCGTCCTCCACGAGGGCGGACTGGAGGTAGGTGCTGAGTGCTGCGGTGAGGCGAAGCAGGCTTTGCCGGGTGAGCTCAAGCTGCTCCTGGGTGCTGCGAAGTTGGGCCACCGTTTCGATGAGCCGCTCTTCGCTGTCCCCGAGGGCGGAGCCGCCGAGGGCTTCCAGGCGTGCCCGGATTTCCCGCAGCTGGCTGCGCGCCGCATCCGCATCGGATCGCGCCATCGCGTAGCTCTCACGCAGGGTGGTGAGCTGACGCTCAAGCGAGGTGATTTTGGCGTCTCTGGCATCCTCGGCCTCACCGTCTGCCGCGGCCGGCACGCCTGCCCCGAGAAGGGCCAGGGCGAGCAGAGCCGTGCAGCGATGAGGCGCGAGCATGATGTGAGGATCAGATGTTGGTCTTACTTCTTACCGATGCCGCCGTGCGCCTTGAAGATGCGCGTCGGAGCGAATTCGCCGAGCTTGTGGCCGACCATGTTCTCCGTCACGTACACCGTGGCAAAGCTCTTGCCGGCGTGCACGAGGAAGGTGATGCCCACGAAGTCAGGGATGATCATCGAGGCGCGGCTCCAGGTCTTGATCGGCTTGCGGTCGCCGCTCTGAAGCTGGGCGTCAACCTTGTCGAGAAGAGACTGACTGACGAAGGGTCCTTTTTTGAGGGAACGTCCCATTGTATGTAATGATGTTGAGGGTTAGGTTACTTGGACTTGCGGCGCTGCACGATGAAGACATCGCTGGGCTTGCGGATGCGGCGGGTCTTCTGGCCCTTGACGTGACCCCACGGGGACTTCAGGTGCTGGCGACCGCCACCGGACTTGGACTTACCCTCACCACCACCGTTGGGGTGATCGACGGGGTTCATGCACATACCGCGCACGGTCGGGCGGATGCCCATCCAGCGCGTGCGGCCCGCCTTGCCGGAGGACTCGTTCATGTGCTGCGTGTTGCCGACCTGACCGATGGTGCAGTAGCAGTCAACGCGGAACTTGCGCACCTCGCCGGAGGGCATCTTGACGAGGGCGTACTCGCCGTCGCGGTTCGAGAGCACGGCCTGCTGGCCGGCCGAGCGGGCAATCTTGCCGCCGGTGCCGGGGCGCACCTCGATGTTGTGGATGGCGGTGCCGAGCGGGACGTTCTTGAGCGGCATGGCGTTGCCGACCTTGGGGGCCACGTTCTCACCGGCCTGCACCGTCATGCCGACGGTGAGACCCACGGGGGCGAGGATGTAGCTCTTCGTGCCGTCGGTGTACTGCACGAGCGCGATGCGGCAGGTGCGGTTCGGATCATACTCGATGGCCAGCACGGTCGCGGGCTCCGTCTTCGTGCGGCGGAAGTCGACGAGGCGGTAGTGCTTCTTGTGGCCACCGCCGATGTGGCGGGTGGTGATGCGGCCGTTGTTGTTGCGGCCACCGCTCTTGCGGAGCGGCTCGAGCAGGCTCTTCTCAGGCTTGCTCTTGGTGATCTCGTCGAACCCGGGCAGAACCTTGTAGCGGTTGGACGGAGTGGTAGGCTTGAATGACTTGAGGGACATGATAGCTTACGTGTTAGGGGTTCGATAATCAGACGAGGTCGAGGCTTTCGCCTGCGGCGAGGCGCACGTAGGCCTTCTTCCAGGCAGGAGCGGTGCCGGCGTCCTTGGTGCGCTTGCGGCGCTCCTTGCCGTCGTAGTTCGCGGTGCGAACGGAGGCGACTTTCTTGCCGAGGGTCTTCTCCACAGCCTGCTTGATCTCAATCTTCGTGGCCTTGACCGCCACTTCCAGCACAAGCTCACCCGTGCTTTCGTGCAGCACGGCTGCCTTCTCAGAGACACGGGGCTTCCTGATAACGTCGTAGATGTCGTTCATGTTACTTGGTGCGGTTGGCGAGGGTTTCGAGAGCGGATTCGACGAGCACGACCTTGCGGGCGCCGAGCAGCTGCTCGACGTTCACTTCGTCGGCCGACATGAGCGTCACGCCGGCGACGTTGCGGCCGGCGCGCTTCGTCATTTCATCAAAGCACTTGGCGATGATGAGGATCTTGCTGCCTTCGGCGATGGAGGCGACGCAGGAGACGAAGCTCTTGGTCTTGCCGTCTTCGATGGTGAAGGCCGGAACGGTCACGACTTTGCCGCCGGAGATGATGTCACCGAGCACGCGGCGCAGGGCCAGCTTGCGGGTGGACTTGTTCACCTTCTTGCTGTAGTCGCAGGGACGGGGGCCGAAGACGACACCACCGCCGACGAAGATCGGGGACTGGTGGTCGCCGTGACGGGCGTTACCCGTGCCCTTCTGGCGATACATCTTGCGGTTGTTACCGGCCACTTCGCCGCGGGTCTTCGTGTTGGCGGAGCCGGTGCGACGGTTGGCGCGATAGGCAGTCACCAGATCGTGCACGGCCTGGCTGCCCTTCTCGGGGCCCACCGTCACGATGTTGGCGGCATTGGCTGCCTCAATTGTAAATTCTGTAGCGGACATAGATAGGTTCTCCTAGTTCGTATTTCTTTATTTACCGTTCTTCTTCTTGGCCGGGCGGATGACAACGTAGGAGCCCTTGGCACCGGGAACGGGGCCGGAGACGAGAATGACGTTGTCGTCCTTGCGCACCTGAACGACTTTCAGGTTCTGGACGGTCTTGCGCTCGTTGCCCATGTGACCGGGCATCTTCTGGCCCTTCCAGACGCGGGAGGGCGTGGCGCAGGCGCCGATGCCGCCGGTGCGGCGGTGCATCATGGAGCCGTGGGCGGCGGGGGAGCCGTGGAAGTTATGACGGCGCATAACACCCTGGAAGCCCTTACCCTTGGAGGTGCCGATGACGTCCACCCAGGCGCCTTCGGCGAAGAGCTCGCAGCCGGGGTGAGCGGCACCCTCGGCGGGCAGCTCGGAGGCCTCGACGCGGAACTCGCGCAGGAGCTTCGCCGGGGCGATGCCGAGCTTCTTGAAGTGGCCGGCAACCGGCTTGGAGAGGCGGCTCTCCTTCTGAGCGTCGAAGGCGACCTGAATGGCGGTGTAGCCGTCCTTCTCAGCCGTCTTGATCTGGCCGTAGGTGTTGCCGGTGACGTCGATGACGGTCACGGGGATCATGGCGCCGGTCTCCTTGTTGAAGACGCGGGTCATGCCAACCTTCTTACCGATAAGTCCTAAAGACATGTTGATGAAATCTGTGTTGTAGGTTCGTAATATGTATCCGAGGTGCGGTGGGCAACTTAGATCTTGATCGAGATGTCCACACCGGCCGGCAGGTTGAGCTTCTTGAGCTCTTCCACCGTGCGGGAGGTCGGCTCGATGATGTCGAGCAGGCGCTTGTGGGTACGGATTTCGAACTGGTCGGCAGATTTCTTGTTAACATGAACCGAGCGGTTCACAGAGAACTTCTCGATGCGAGTCGGCAAAGGAATCGGACCGGCAACCTTGGCGCCTGTGCGCTTGGCGGTCTCGACGATTTCGGAAGCGGAACGGTCGATCGCGCGGCTGTCAAAGGCACGGAGACGAATGCGGATTTTCGGGCTTTGCATGAACGTGCGGTATGTTTAGGGTTATGAGTTCAGGTTGGATTACTTGTTGCCACCGCGGGCCTTGACGATCTGAGCGACGAGGTTCGGGGGCACTTGTTCGAAGTGAGAGGGTTCCATGGAGTAGGAGGCCAGACCCTTGGAGAGGGTGCGGATGTCGGTCGAGTAGCCGAACATCTCAGCCAGCGGCACGGAGGCGGTGAGGATGCACTCGTTGCCCTTGTGCTCCATGTTGTTGACCTGGGCGCGGCGGCGGTTGAGGTCGCCCATGATGTCGCCCTGGTTCTCGGCGGGGGTGGTGACTTCGACGCTCATGATGGGCTCGAGCAGCACGGGGCCGCACTTGGCGAAGGCGTTCTTCATGGCGAAGATAGCCGCCATCTTGAAGGCGTTTTCATTGGAGTCCACTTCGTGGTAGGAGCCGTCGATGACGTCCACTTCCACGTCTTCCACGGGGTAGCCCGCGACGCAGCCGGAGTTCATGGCTTCGTTGAGGCCGGCGTAGACGGCGTTCATGTACTCCTTCGGAATGGCACCGCCGACGATCTTGTTGGCGATCTTGAGGCCGGAGCCGCGCTCACCCGGGCGCATGGCGATGACGACGTCACCGTACTGACCGCGGCCGCCGGACTGCTTGACGAGCTTGCCCTGCACGCGATCGGCGCTCTTGGTGATGGTTTCGCGGTAGGCGATCTGCGGCTTGCCGGTGTTGGCCTCGACCTTGAACTCGCGGCGCAGGCGGTCGACGATGATGTCGAGGTGAAGCTCGCCCATGCCGGCGATGATGGTCTGGCCGGTCTCCTCGTCGGTCTTGACGCGGAAGGTCGGGTCCTCAGCCGAGAGGCGCTGGAGAGCGTTGGACATCTTCTCCTGGTCGGCCTTGGTGAGCGGCTCGACGGCCATGGAAATCACGGTGTCGGGGAAGGTCGGGGGCTCGAGGGTGTAGTCGAAGTCGTCGGAGGCGAGGGTGTCACCCGTCGTGGCGTTCTTCAGACCGACGATGGCGGCGATGTCGCCCGAGAAGACTTCATCGACATCGGTGTGGACGTTGGCCTGAATCTGCAGGAGGCGACCGACGCGCTCGCGCTTGCGGGTGCGGGGGTTGTAGACGGTGTCGCCCTTGCGGATCACGCCGGTGTAGACGCGGATGAAGACGAGGGAGCCGACGAACTTGTCCGCCCAGAGCTTGAAGGCGAGGGCGACGGGCTTGTCCTCGTCCGAGGGGACGATCTCCTTGGTGTCGAAGACTTCGTAGCCGTTCTCGTCGAGGCCGGAGGGAACGGTCGAGGTAACGACGGCGGGCTTGGCCTCCAGCGGGGAGGGCAGGTAGTCGACAACGGCGTCGAGCAGGGCCTGCACGCCCTTGTTCTTGAAGGCGGAGCCACCGGCCACGGGCACGAACTTGTTGGCGATGGTGGCGCGGCGGATGGCAGCCTTGAGGGTCGGGGCATCGATGGGCTCCTCCATGAGGAAGAGCTCGCCGAGCTCGTCGTCGACGTCGGCCACGCGCTCCTTGAGGTCCTCGAGAGCGAGAGCGGCCTGCTCCTTGAGCTCCTCGGGGATGTCAACGATCTCGTAGGTGGAGCCCATGCGGTCGTTGTCGGCGTACATGATCGCCTTCTGGTTCACGACGTCGATCTGGCCGTGAAGGCTGTCCTCCGCACCGATGGGGATGAGGATGGGGGCGGCATTGGCACCGAGCTTGGTGCGGATGTCGTTGAGAACGTTCTCGAAGTTGGCGCCCGTGCGGTCCATCTTGTTGACGAAGCACATGCGGGGCACGTTGTACTTGGTGGCCTGGCGCCAGACGGTCTGCGTCTGGGGCTGAACACCGGCGACACCGCAGAAGACAACGATGGCGCCGTCGAGCACGCGCAGGGAGCGCTCCACCTCAGCGGTGAAGTCGACGTGCCCGGGAGTATCGATCACGTTGAACTGGAAGTTCTCGTTCTCGAAAAGCTTGTAGCAGCCCTCAGCGGGGAGCTGTTTCCAGTTGGTCGTCACAGCGGCGGACGTAATGGTGATACCGCGCTCCTGCTCCTGTTCCATCCAGTCGGTCGTCGCTGCGCCGTCGTGCACTTCGCCGATCTTGTGGATCATGCCGGTGTAGAAAAGGATGCGCTCGGAAAGCGTGGTTTTGCCGCCGTCGATGTGAGCCGCGATACCGAAGTTGCGGTAGCGCTCAAGCGGGGCCTTGCGGTTGGGGCTGCTGACACTAGCCATAGTCTTAGTAATATGAATGTCTTGATTTTCAGAGATTACGAGAAAACTTCCACGGGCTGATTACCAGCGGAAGTGGGCGAAGGCGCGGTTGGCCTGAGCCATCTTGTGCACATCGTCGCGCTTGCGAACGGCGGCACCCTGATTGGCGGCGGCTTCCTTGATTTCGTTGGCGAGGGCCTTGGCCATGGGGATGCCCTTGCGATTGCGGGCATAGCCGATGATCCAGCGCATGGCGAGAGCCTCGGAGCGATCGGGAGCAACCTCGAGCGGCACCTGATAGGTGGCACCACCCACGCGGCGGCTCTTCACCTCGACGCGGGGCTTGGCGTTCTCGATGGCGCGGGTCAGCACCTCGAGCGGGCTGACGGTGTCGGTGCCCTCGTTGGCCAGATCGATGGCCTTGTAGACGATGCGCTCAGCCAGAGAGCGCTTGCCGCAGAGCATCACCTTGCCGATGAGCTTGCCCACGAGCACGGAATCGTAACGGGAGTCACGACGTTCAATCTTCTTGTAGACGCGTTTACGACGAGCCATAACAGTAATTCTTAAAGCGTTGATTTACTTCTTCTTGGCGGGAGTTGCAGCGGCGCCGGCCTTCGGGCGCTTGGCACCGTACTTCGAACGACCGCGACGACGCTTGTCGACGCCGAGGCAGTCGAGGGCGCCGCGAACAATGTGGTAGCGAACACCGGGCAAGTCCTTCACACGGCCGCCGCGCACCAGCACGATGGAGTGTTCCTGAAGGTTATGGCCCTCACCGCCGATGTAGGCGATGACTTCTTCGCCGTTGGTAAGGCGGACTTTAGCAACTTTACGAAGCGCGGAGTTCGGCTTCTTGGGCGTGCGCGTCATGACTTGGAGGCAGACGCCGCGACGCTGCGGGCAGCTGTGAAGAGCGCGAGATTTCGACTTCTCTTCCGGCACGATACGTCCCTTGCGGACGAGCTGATTGATGGTCGGCATGTTTCCTTCTAGTTTGTTTGTTTTCAGGCGCTTGCGCGGCAGTCAGCAAGCTCCTCTCACCTGGAGGAAACCTGCCGTTTGTCCGGCGGCGGACCCGATAAATCCTTTCACTTGCACGCTTTTCGCGTGGTTTCAGGGGCAGCTATGTTACTATATTTTCGCCGTTTGGCAAGCCTTTTCTGTGAAAAAAGCGTCATTTATTCGGTTTTTCCTCAGCGGGGCTCCCGAGCAGGGGGAGGAGGCCCCGCAGGAGGGCGGCGCCGACGCGCTGCGAGCCGTAGCGGCTGACGTGGTTGGTGTCCCGGTAGAGCAGGCGGCCGCTTTCATCGAGGTAGGGGTAATGCCCGTCGATGAGGAGGGCGGGGGCGGAGTCGAGCACGCGCAGCTCGGGGACGGCGGCGGCGATGTGCGCGATGAGGCGGCGCTCGGTCTCGGTGTTGGCGGCGTGCTGCTCGGGGCTGACGGCGGGGTTGGGGAGGGGACGGCCGGTGACGCTGTACATGAGGGCGCGCTCAAAGGGGTCTTCGCCGAGGAATTTCGGGCTGTCGCGCAAGATGACGGGGGTCTTGCCGAGGGCGGCGATGCGTCGGCAAGTCTCAATGAGGCCGGCTTCAACGGCGCTGAGGTACTGCTCGGCGGGGATGCTGTTGCCGCTCCAGTCGCGGATGGCTTCGGGCTGCAGGCGCAGCCACCAGTGGTCGGAGATGACGACGGCGCGGATGTCGGGCTGCCCGGCGAGCCAGCTCATGAGGGCTTCGCCGCGGGCGCGCTCCCAGACGGAGCTGCCGGCGAGCAGGGCGATGCGGCAGTTCCAGGCCGGCACGACGGCGGCGCGCAGGTAGAGGCCGCGCAGGCTGCCGTCTGCGGTGCAGGCGCGGTCGAGGCCGTCGGCGAGGTGCCAGGCGTGGCTGTCGCCGATGAGCAGGAAGCGCGGGGGGGCTTCGCGGTTCTCCCCGAGCACGGCGACGCCTTCGGGGTAGGGCTCGCGCAGGGCGCCCAGTTCGATGCCCTCGGTGCTGCCGCGGGGGTAGCGATGGGTGTAGCCGGAGATGCGCTCGGGCAGGCCGGAGGGCAGCACGTCTTCCATGAAGCTGCCCTGCGTCATGCACAGCGACCAGGCGGCGATGAGGCCATGCGGGATGAGGGCGAGGAAGAGGCGACCGCGGCGGCTCAGCCGGCCCGGCCAACGCCCGCAGCGCGTCTCAATGCCGCGGTAGAGCAGCCAGGTGAGGGGGAGGGAAAGCAGAGCCATGCCGAGCATGTCCCACGCGCCGGGCTGCCAGAGGCAGCAGTACTGCCAGATGACAATGACGGGCCAATGGACGAGGTAGAGGGAGAAGGAGGCGCTGCCGAGCCACTGGAGCGGGGGGAGGTTCAGCAGGCGCGCGGCGGGGCCTTCGGCGGCGAAGAGGATGAGCAGGGCGGCGGCGAGGGCGGCGGGCAGGCTCATGGCCGAGCCGGTCTCGGGCAGGTAACAGGAGACGATGAAGGCAGCCAGCGCGGCGAGGCCAAGGGTACCCCGCACGATGCGCGAGGCCCGGCTTCCGGTGCCCGCGGCGCTCGGGGCGAGGCTCAGCCCGGCGAGGGCAGCGCCGAGCAGGGGCTCCCAGAGGCGGGTGAACACGCTGTAATAGGGGCGGATCCACTCGGCATTGAGCTCTGCGACGGTGTCGGCACAGGCCGCCACGTGCTGACCGTAGTTGAGGAAGGCGCAGAGGAGCAGGGAGAGGAGGCCGGCGGCGGCGAGGGAGAGGCGCACCGCCCTCTTGCCGCAGCGCGCGGGCAGCAGCGCCAGCAGGGGGAGCAGGATGTAGATTTGCTCGGTGAGGCCGATGTACCAGAGGTGCATCAGCGGGTTCTGCTGAACGTGGGGGTTGAAGTAGCTGCCGCTGAAGGCAACGTAGTCGTTGGCGAAGCCGAAGGCGGTGGCCCCGACGGTGCCGGCGATGGTGACGTTGCGCTCATAGGCCATGAGGTAGATGCAGAGCAGCGTGACGGGCAGGGCGACGGCCATCCAGGGCGGCACGATGCGCCAGAGTTTGCGCGCGGCGTAGTCGCGCAGGCGCAGGCGACCGTCGGCGAGGCGCGGCAGGTCGTTGCGGAAGAGGAAGTAGCCGCTGATGACGAGAAAGACGTCGACGCCGAAGTAACCGCAGGGGCTGAGGCTCGCGCTCAGGTGATAGAGAACGATCGCGAGGATGGCGAGGCCGCGCAGGCCGTTGATGTGGGTGAGGAACTGCTTGGGCGCATCCATGGCGCGAGGTCGGGTTCGGGGATGGTGGGAAAAGGGCTCGGCGTGACGCCCGAGTCGGCGGGATGCTCAGGGCGCTCAGCGGTCGCCCGCTCCGGCGTCGGCAGCGTTGGGTACCGCTCGCGCGTCAGCGAGAGGCGGGAGCGCCGCCGGGCTCGGTCCCCTGCCCTCCGGGCGCAGTGGCCTGCGGCTCCGGGGACGCGGCGCCCGCGGCGTCCGCAGCGGAGGCGGGGGAAGTCTGCGTCGAGGGGGTGCCGGCATCGGGGGACGCAGCGCCCGAGTCGGGACTTTCGGTCTCTTCCGGTGCGGCGGCGTCCTTGCTGCGCGGCTTTTTCTCCTTTTTCTCCTTTTTGGGGTTGAAGGTGTTGGCGGCTTTATCGAAGCCTTCGTTGAGGATCATGAGGGCGGCGGCCTCGGCCTTCAGCAGGCTCTCCTGCAGCAGGGGGGCTTCCTCGGGGCTGAATTTGCCCAGCACGTGGCCGACCATGCTCTTCTGCCCGGGCACGCCGATGCCGATGCGCAGGCGGGGGAATTTCTCGGTGCCGAGGTGGGCGATGAGGGATTTCATGCCGTTGTGGCCGCCGGAGGAGCCACCGGCGCGCAGCTTGATGGTGCCGACGGGAAAGGCGATGTCGTCATACACGGCCAAGACTTGCTCGGGGCTGCGCTTGAAGTAACGCATGAGGGGGCCTACGCTCACGCCGGAGTTGTTCATATAGGTCTGCGGCTTAACGAGCAGCACGCCGGGAGCCGAGGCCAGCTCGCATTTGTGAGCGCGATCGCTTTTCCAAGGGCTGTTGAGGTGGGCCGCGAGGCGATCCAGCAGCATGAAGCCGACGTTATGACGGGTTTCAGCGTACTCCCGGCCGGGGTTGCCGAGACCGACGATGATGCAGATGCGTTCCATGGCGCTTGTGTTGCAGGGGGAAAAGAGCTGTGATACGGAGGTCCGCGGAGTGATGTCCGCCGGGACGGGCCGCCGGCTGCGGAAGCGGGCTGCGGGGCGGGATTGAAGGGCTTACTTCAGGTGCGCGCCGATGCCGCCGATTCTAGACAAAGCATGCGGCAGGGCCGGGCGGGCTCTGCCGCATGCCTGAAAGCAGAGGCTCAAGGCACTCAGGCCTTGGCGGCGATCTCGCTCAGCACGATGTTGCGGTTGACGGCGTTGAGGTAGGCGCGGGCCGAGGCCTCGATGACGTCGGTCGCCGCACCCTTGCCCGAGACGGGAGCGCAGTCGCAGGCGCTGCCGAACTGCACCTTCACGGACACGTCGCCGAGGGCGTCCTGCCCGGCGGAGGTGGCGCGCACGCTGTAGTCCACCAAGCTGCCCTTGCACTTCGTGATGCGGTCAATGGCCTTGAAGCAGGCGTTGACGGGGCCGTTGCCGATGGCGCAGTCGGTGTAGGTCTTGCCCTCCTTCTCGAGCGTGACGGTGGCCGTCGGGCAGGTCTTGTCACCGGCGATGAACTGAATCTGCAGGAGCTTCCACTTGCCGTTGTGCGTGTCCAGCGAGTCGTTGACGAGCGAGGCGAGATCGTCGTCGTAGACGAACTTCTTGCTGTCGCCGATCTTCTTGAAGCGCTCGAAGACGTGGTTGAGCTCATCATCGGAGAGGTTGTGCCCGAGCTTCTCCAAGCGGGCCTTGACGGCGGCGCGGCCGGAGTGCTTGGTGAGCGGGAGCTCGGTCTCGCCCCAGCCGACGTCGGCCGGGTCGATGATCTCGTAGGTCTCGCGCTTGGCCAGGATGCCGTGCTGGTGGATGCCCGAGCTGTGGGCGAAGGCGTTTTCGCCGACGATGGCCTTGGAGCGCTGCACGGCCAGACCGCTGGATCGCGCGACGACGCGGCTGGTCTTGACGATCTCGCGCGTGTTGAGGTTGTGCGGCTTGTCTCCGGCGGCGAAGCCGAGGGCCTCGGGGCGGATGGTCAGCGCCATGCAGACTTCCTCGATGGCGGCGTTGCCGGCGCGCTCGCCGATGCCGTTGATGGTGCCCTCCACCTGGCGGGCGCCGGCCTCGACGGCGGCCAGCGAGTTGGCCACGGCGAGCCCGATGTCATTGTGGCAGTGCACGGAGATCACGGCTCGATCAATGTTCGGGACGTTCTCCTTGAGGTAGCGCACCATGTTGTAATACTCCCGAGGAGTGGTGAAGCCGACGGTGTCGGGCACGTTGACGGTGGTGGCGCCGGCATCGATGACGGCGGTGACGACCTCGGCGAGGTAGTCGAGCTCGGTGCGGCTGGCGTCTTCGGCGGAGAACTCGACATCATCGACGTAGGTCTTGGCGAGGCGGACGCCTTCGACGGCCATACGGATGATCTCCTCCTTGCTCTTCTTGAGCTTGAACTCGCGATGCAGGGGGCTGGTGGCGAGGAAGGTGTGAATGCGGCCGCGATCTCCGGCGGGCGCAACGGCCTCTCCGGCCTTGCGGATGTCGTTCTCCACGCAGCGGGCAAGACCGGCGATGCGGCACTTGGTGATGGTGGAGGCGATGGTATGCACGGCTTCAAAGTCGCCGTCCGAGATGCAGGGGAAGCCTGCTTCGATGATGTCCACACCTAGTTTCTCGAGCTGACGGGCTACTTCGAGTTTCTGGCGGAGATTCATGGAAGCTCCGGGGCACTGCTCACCATCGCGAAGGGTGGTGTCGAAGAATAATACTTTGTCGCTCATGTATTGTTGGGGTTGATTGGACGCGGGTATTATACACGCGCGCCGCCAAATTGCAAGCCCTTCTCTGCTCCGCCGGCCTCCGCTCTCCGTCATGCGGCGCCGGCCACCTCATGCAGCGGCTGCGGCGCCGGCAGCTCAGGGAGATCTCTCGGAGAGCTCTCGGAGAAATCACGGCGAGCCGGGAGAGCACGGGGCGCCCCCCAGCCCCCGCGAGTCGCTCCCCGAGGGGTTGCCGGGCTTTGGCCTTCACGGCTCCTTCGGTGCGCCTGCGCGGCTCCGGGCCCCGCTGCTCCGCGGCACTTCACGGCACCACAGCTCAGCGCGAGGGGGTGACGAGGATGCGCAGGGTGACGCGCCGCGCGGGGCGGGCGTTCGGGTCACCGAGGTAGCTGTAGCCGAGCACGTACTCCGTCTCTCCGGGGCGGAGGCCGGCGACGCGCACGCGCAGCTGGCCGGGGGCTCCGCAGATCGGGGGACCCGGGCGGCGCGCCGGGGGCTCGTACTCCAGCTTGACGGTGGCGATGCTGCTGTCTCCCTCGGCGATGACGGACCAGCGGAAGGGGGTGGTGTAGTTGGCGGGCAGCAGGGTGTCCTCGTGGCAGCCGCCGGCGCTGACAACGATCTCCAGCTCGCGCTCTTCGCCGTTGCTCTGCTCCAGACCGGCGGGCGGCGGCGGAGCGATGACGACCCGGGCGGCGGGGGCAGCGGGGGAAGACGGACTGAGGAGGCTCAGGAACAGGGTGAGAATCGGTATCATGATGCTCAGCCTAGCACGCGCGCCCGCGCGCGTCAAGCGCTAAAGGAGGCCGCGAAGGCGGGCCGCAGGTGGCTGAGTCCACTCCATCCGAGTCCACCCCATCCCTGCGGAGCAGAGGTGGCCCCCTCCCGCCGCGAGCTCGGGAGGCAAGAGCGCCGCGGCGAAACAGCCCCCGAATGCAGCAACACCGCGCGAGCGCGGCTCGCGCGGTGCGGATATCACGTATGAAAAAAGAGGTTCCCGAAGGCGCAGCGCCCCGAACCCGAATAAGGCCGGGCCGGGGCGCAGGCCGAGGAGGCGCGGGCCGCTACGGCAGCTTCCCCCTGTTCACGAAAACTCAGTGCTCTGCCTCAGGCTTGGCCGGGCACTTCTCCGCGCCTTCAGCCTGAGGACAATCAGCGGGGCGGGTGTAGCAGCGCACGTAGTCGACGAGGAATTCCGTCGGGTAGTCCTTCGGGTCGGCGGCCTCGGCCCAACCGCCGCCGAGCGCGGTGTTGATGATGAGGTAGCAGGGCGTCAGCAGCGGGTTGTCACCGTTGGGGTATTGCGCATCGCTGATGTTGATGCGGCCGATTTCCTCGCCGTCGATGAACACCTTCATGTGCTGCGCGTCCCACTCGAAGACGTAGGTGTGGAAGTCGCGGGCGAAGTCGTCAAAGTCCTTCACGGCGATGACCTTGTGCTCAATGCGCTCGCCGTTCTCACCCCAGCGGAAGGTGGTGTAGTTGCGGTTCGGCTCCTGCGAGACGTGCTCCAGAATGTCAATCTCGCCATTGGCAGGCCATCCGTAGGCGTTCTCGTGCAGCGTCCAGATTGCGGGCCAGACGCCCTTGCCGCGCGGGATGCGGGCGCGGAACTCCATGCGGCAGGGCAGTGTGAAGCTGCGCTTGCCGCGCGAGGTGATCGAGCCGCTGGCGTAGGGCTGGGTCTCGATGGCTTCGATCCAGTTGCGGCTCGGCTTGCGGTGGTTGATGTTGGGCGTGGGCTCGTGGCGCGATTCGATGACGAGCATGCCGTCGCGCAGTTTCACGCAGTCCTTGGTGTAGGCCTGTTTGCTGCCGGGGTTGCGGACGACGCCCAGCTCGTAGTTCCACTTGCTCTCGTCGAGTGCGTCGCCGTTGAATTCGTCGCCCCAGTTGTAGACCCAGCCGCCGGGCAGCTCGGCCGGGACTCCCTGCGGCGCCGGAAGAGCGGGCGCGGGGGCCATCCGGGCGGGCGAGGCTTGACGGGGCGCGGGGCTTTTGGTTGTGGCGGTGGCCGCCGGGGCAGCGGAGGAGCCGTCGGCGGCTTGCAGAAGGGACGCCGCGCAGAGTGCCGCAGCGGCGAGCAGAAGGATGCGGGATGTCATGGGAGAGGTGTGGGGATGGGGGAAGAGAAAAGAGACAGGGGAAGGCGAGAGGGGGGCCGGAGGCGGGGGTTCCGCTGCCTCTGAGCGCAGCAGGATTTGCGACGGCGAGGATCAGCGGCTGTAGTTGCCGGGCTCCTCCGTGATCGTCACATCGTGCGGATGGCTCTCCTTGAGGCCGCCTGTCGTGATGCGGACGAAACGGGCGTGCTCGCGCAGCTCCTGAAGGTTTTTGGCACCGAGGTAGCCCATGCCGGAGCGCAGGCCGCCGACGAGCTGGAAGATGACGTCGGCGAGCATGCCCTTGTACGGCACGCGGGCTTCAACGCCCTCGGCCACCAGCTTGCCGCTGGCGTTCTGGCCGTAGCGGTCGCTGGATCCGGCACGCATGGCGCCCAGCGAGCCCATGCCGCGGTAGGTCTTGAAGTTGCGGCCCTGATAGTGCACGACGGCACCGGGGCTTTCCTCACAGCCCGCGAGCATGCCGCCCATCATGATGAGGTCGGCACCGGCGGCGAGGGCCTTGACGGCGTCGCCGGAGTAGCGGATGCCGCCGTCGGCGATCACCGAGACGCCGGCCGGGCGGGCCACCTTCGCCACCTCCTGAATGGCGGTGAACTGCGGCATACCGACGCCGGAGATGATGCGCGTCGTGCAGATGGAGCCCGGCCCCACACCCACCTTGATGGCGCTGGCGCCGGCGGAGATGAGGTCGCGGGCGCCCTCCTGCGTCACCACGTTGCCGGCCACCACGGGCAGGTCAAAGCTCTCGCGCAGCTTCTCGATCACGTGGAGCACGCGCGTCGTGTGGCCCGTGGCCGCATCGATGAAGAGAGCGTCGGCACCGGCCTCAACGAGGGCCTGAGCGCGCTCGAGGAACTCCGGGCCCGGGCCCACGGCGGCGCCGCAGCGCAGGCGGCCGAAGTCGTCCTTCGTCGACTCCTGGAAGGCCTCGCGCTTGCGGATGTCGGTGTCGGTGATGAGGCCGGCGAGGTGGCCGTTCTCATCGACGAGCGGGAGCTTCTCAATGCGGTTGCGGTAGAGAATCTTGCGGGCCTCCTCGGGCGTGGTGTTCGGCGCGCCGGTGATGAGGCGGGCCAGCGGCGTCATCACGTCGGCCACGTGCATGGTGTCGAGGTCATGGCCGTCGAACACGCGCATGTCGCGCCCGGTGATGATGCCCTGAAGCTTGTTGTCGGCATCCACGACGGGGAAGCCCGAGAAGCCGTGTTCGAGCATGATGCTCTTGACCTGGCTGAGGCGCATGTCGCTGCTCACCGTGATGGGGCGGGTGATCACGGCATTCTCAAAGCGCTTGACCCTGGCCACCATGGCGGCCTGATCGTCAATGCGGTTGTTGCGGTGAATCACGCCGAGGCCGCCCTCGCGAGCCATGGCGATGGCCATGTCGGATTCCGTCACGGTATCCATGGGGGCGGAGAGAATCGGGAGTCGGAGCGGGAAACCCGACAGGAGCTGAGAAGAGGGGTCGGCCTCGCCGGGAAGAATGGAGCTCAGGCACGGAAGCAGGAGCACGTCATCAAATGTAAGTCCAAGCTGAATTTCTGCCATAGCGGAGCTTATAATAGCCGCTCGGGTTTTGCAAGTCCAATTTCAGTTTTCAGGGCGGTTATTTTTTCCGTGCCCGGCCTATTCGAGCCGCGTCGGCTTCCTGCGGCGCCGGCGGCAGCGCGGGGCTTCGCAACCCTCTCCGCTTCTCGGCGCGGCCGGCTCACCGCTTGCCGGGGATTTCCTGCGCGCTCTTTTTGGCGGGCGGGCGCTCTCATCGGTTGACGTCAGTTCAGAATTGGTGTAGATTATGGGCATGAGCATCTACGCGGCACCGGCAAAGATCAATCTTTCTCTGCGCGTTCTCTCGAAGCGCCCCGACGGCTACCACGAGGTCGATCTGCTGATGGCCCGGCTGAATCTGGCCGATGAGCTGGAGTTCAGCCCGGCGGACGCCGCCGAGCTGGTCTGCGATGATGCGAGCCTGCCCGTCGATGAGAGCAACCTCGTCATGCGCGCCGTGCGCGAGTTTGAGAAGGCCTACGGGCGCCCCGTTCGCCGCCGCATCAGCCTGCGCAAGCGGATTCCGCACGGGGCCGGGCTCGGCGGCGGCAGCAGCGATGCCGCCACGACGCTGCTCGCGCTCAACGAGATACTCGGGACGGGCTACGACCTCAGCGAGCTGTCGGCCATGGCCGCCGCCATCGGCAGTGACGTTCCCTTTTTCCTCAACCCGGTGCCGAGCCGCTGCACGGGGCGAGGCGAGATCGTGGCGCCCGATGAGGCGCTGGCGAACTGGCGCAGCCCCATTGTCGTGCTCAAGCCGATCTTCGGCGTCTCGACGCCCGACGCCTACAAGCGCCTGCACGACGCGCGGCGCGTTCGCGGCCTGCCCTACGGCGTGCAGAAGGTGTCGGGCATCAGCCTTGTCAATGATCTGGAGCGCCCCGTCTTTGCGAAATACCCCTTCGTCGGGCTGCTGAAGTCTTGGCTTCTCTGCCAGCCCGGGGTGCGCGCCGCGATGATGAGCGGATCGGGCTCGGCACTCTTTGCCCTGACGGATACGAGCGAACAGGCCCGGCTCATCGCCGAGCGGGCCCGCGAGGATTATGATCCGACGCTCTTCACGTGGCACGGCACCGTCAATCCCGAGCCCGGCGAGGAGGCGGAGGAGGCCGTCGACGGCTCGCGCGAGGGCGTGACCACGGTCGCTAACGATGCACCAACCGCTGACGACAATACGGATGCGTCGGTTACCTTCGCGGAGCCGGAGGTTCTGATTCTCCGTTCGGAGTCTGCTGACGGCGCCCGCTCTGACGCCGAGGACGCCGCCATGAGCAGCGCCGCGGCCGAGACCCCGGAGGCTTTGGACGCCGAGGCACCCGCTTCCCCCGCGGCAAAGGTCTCCCGTTCCCCGATGAGCCGCGCAGCTGCCCCCTACGCCGCCCCAAGGCAGGAGAAGGCGCCCGCCGCACCGCGCAAGCGCGGGCGCAAGCCGGAGTACATCCGCCGAGCACTGGCCGAGGTTGAAGAGCTCCGCGAGCAGCTCCGCTCCCGGCAGCGCGAGGTTGACGAACATCTCAAGCTGTTGCAGGAGGCGGGGATTGATCCGAATGTTCCGCGGCGCGGGCGTCGCCCGGCGCTTCTTCAGGTCTACCTCGGGCTGTACCAGCAGGTCCGCAAGGCGGAGGCGCAGCTCAGCGAGGCTCTCGAGCGCATCGAGCAGATGGAGCGCGAGCGCTCCTGATGCAGCGCCGAGCTCGGACACGCGGCTCAAACGCATACACGCCTCAAAAGCTCCCCAGCCAAATTCGGATCAGCTAAACCCATTCCCGACGAACCGGCGCTGCAGGAGACGCCCGAGCAAGGGTCGCCGCTGCCCCCCCTGCGCTTCCCGAGCGACGGCCTACACCCACCGCCCGCGGAGCGCCCGGACCCGCGACACGCCCGTCCGAAACCTCCCCCTCCTCACCCTCTCACCCTCTCACCCGAGTTCCCCCGACGACCGCCCTTCGACGACCGCCATGATTCCACCAGCACCCGAGGCGGACCTCACCGAGTCCGCCATCCCGACCGGCAGCAGTGACGCCGTCAACCGCCGCATTCTCGCCGTGGCGGAGGACCGCATCAACGGCTTCAACCCCCGCCCCTTTCTCGCCATTGCCCGCGCCTGCGAGCTGCCGGAAGAGCTCGTCATCGAGCGCCTGAGCGCCATGCTGCGCGCCGGCACCATCCGCCGCGTGCGCCAGACGCTGCTCTCCACCAGCCTGGCCGACGGCGCCCTCGTCGCCTGGAAGCTGCCGGAGGAGCGGCTGGAGGCCGCCTACGACTGGCTGCGGGACAATGATCCCTTCACCGGGCACGTCGTCATCCGTGAGGCGGACAACGCCGCCTCCCCCGGCAGCGACTACCGCCTCTGGACGACGCTCAAGGTACCCACGGGCTACGGCAGCGTCACCTCGCACTGCCGCCTGCTGGCCGGCATCATCGGTGCGGAGGATTTTGCCCCGCTGCCCGTTGTCGGCATGTTTGCGCTGGGCGTCGGGCACGTGCGCCGTGCGGGGCTGCGCCCGGGTGACAAGCTTGAGACTCCGCCGGTGATGCAGCGCCCCGCGCGCCCCGAGCTCAGCGAGCAGGAGTGGCAGGTGCTGCTCACGCTCAAGGAGAGCCTGCGGCCCGACGAGTTCGTTCCCGATCCCTGGGCCGCCCGTGCGCGGGCCATCGGCATGGCTCCCGAGGACTTCAACCGCATGGCTGAAGATCTCGATCGCCGCCGCGTCATCGGCCGCTTCGCCACCTTCTTGGACCACACCAACCGCCGCAACCGCAGCGCCGGCGGCACGGGGGCCAGCGGTCTCTTCCACTGGGCCGTCGAGCCCGGGGAGGAGGAGCGCGCCGGCGCCGAGTGCGGGCGCCACATCTGCATGACGCACTGTTACTGGCGCAGCGGCGGCGAGCGCTTCGGCGGCGCGCAGATCATGGGCGTCGTGCACAGCCGCAGCCGCGAGGGCGTGCTGGAGCACAAGGCCGCCATCGACGCGCACCTCGCCGCCTGCGGCATCCGCGTGCGCCACACCGCCGTCTTCTGGAGCCTGCGCTCCGAAGTGCGGCCGAGCGAAATTGACCCGCGCCGCTACACCCGCTGGCTCAGCGAGCACGAAGCCGCCGGAAGCGCGAGCTGAACACCTCTCCCTGAGATTCCCCAGTCTCCCTGAGATTCTCCTGTTTCAAAGCCGCCCCGCCTGGGGCGGCTTTTTTCGCCTCGGCGCTGCCTCAGCCCGAAAAGCCCCCCCTGCGAGAAAAAGTTTCCCGCCGCACCCGGAGATGGCGCCGATGACACAAAGAGCGCCGCACAATCTGTCCGAAAGGCTCTTTTTTCTTGAAAGCTCCCCCCCTTTCTGCTAGTAGTAGTCTCGTATGAACATGCTCAAGACCATGACGGCGGTCCTCGCTCTGGGAGGGTCGCTGGTGCTCGGCCAGGAGGCGTATCAACCCAACCCTGACTGGGAAAACCCCCAGAATCTCAGCCAGGGGCGCGAGGACTCGCGCGCCTTTTTCTACCCCTTTGCCAACCGAGACGAAGCTCTGAAGGGCACGCGCGAGGACTCCTCGCTCGTCCGCTCGCTCAACGGTGACTGGAAGTTTCACTGGTCGCCGGATCCCGCCAGCCGCCCCGCGGACTTTTACAAGCCCGAGACGGACGTCAGCAGCTGGGCCACCATCGACGTGCCGAGCAACTGGCAGATGCGCGGCTACGGCACCCCGATCTACAGCAACCAGCGCTACACCTTCATCCGCGACTGGCCGCGCGTCATGACTCCGCCGCGCAACGACGATGAGGAGAAGTACACGACGCCCAAGACGGAGCCGAATGCCGTCGGCTCGTACCGCCGCGACTTCGATCTGCCGGCGGACTGGAACGGCCGCGAGGTCTTCGTGCAGTTTGACGGCGTCGACTCTTTTTTCTACCTCTACATTAACGGGCAGAAAGTCGGCTTCTCGAAGGACAGCCGCACTGCGGCCGTCTTTGACATCACGCCCTACGTCAAGCCCGGCAAAAACGTCATCGCCGCCGAGGTCTACCGCTACAGCGACGGCTCCTACCTCGAGTGTCAGGACATGTGGCGCCTCTCCGGCATCTTCCGCGACGTCTTCCTCTACAGCACGCCGAAGGTGCACGTGCGCGACTTCTTCGTGCACACCAAGTTCCCGCAGAAGGCCGACGGCCTCTCGGACTACAGCCGCAGCACTCTGGAGGTCGAGACCGACATCCGCAACCGCTTCGGCAGCGACTGCCCCTTCAGCGTTGAGGCCGAGCTGCTGAATCTCGACGGCAGCAAGGTGGCCGACCTCAAGCCCGTCGGCGACGTGCCGAAACAGGTGGGCAAGGACGCCGAGGTGCGCGTCACCCTCGCCGCCGAAATCACCAAGCCCGCTCTGTGGAGCGCCGAGAAGCCGAACCTCTACCGCCTCATGATCTACGTGAAGAACGGGCGCGGCGAGGTCACCGAGACCATCTCGCGCAAGATCGGCTTCCGCGACGTGAAGCTCGTCAAGGGCCGCTTCCTCGTCAACGGCATGCCCGTCAAGCTCAAGGGCGTCAACCGCCACGAGAGCCAGCACGCCAACGGCCACACCGTCACGAAGGAGGAGTGCCGGCAGGAGCTCCTGCTCATGAAGCGCGGCAACATCAACCACATCCGCAACTCGCACTACCCGCAGCCGGCCTACTTCTACGAGCTCTGCGACGAGCTAGGCATCTACGTCTGCGACGAAGCGAACATCGAATCGCACGGCTACTACTACGGCGCCGAGTCCCTCTCGCACCCCGCCGAGTGGAAGGCGCAGCACGTCTGGCGCAACAAAAACATGGTTGAACAGAGCAAAAACCATCCCTGCGTCGTCATCTGGTCCTACGGCAACGAGGCCGGCCCCGGCGCCAACTTTGCCGCCGTGCGCGACTGGATCAAGCAGCGCGACCCCTCTCGCCTGACGCAGTATGAGCGCAACAACGATCTGGCCGACCTGCACTCCAACCAGTACCCGAGCGTCAACTGGGCGCGCGAGACGGCCGCCCGCAAGCTCGACAAGCCCTGGTACATCTCCGAATACGCCCACATCCTCTGCAACGCGATGGGCAACCTCGCCGACTACTGGGAGGCCATTGACTCGAGCGACTCGATCATCGGCGGCGGCATCTGGGAGTGGATTCACCAGAGCTATGATCAGGTCATCACCCGCCCCGACGGCACGAAGATCGTGCGCCAGAGCTACGGCGGCGACCACGGCGAATACCCCAACGACGGCATCTTCTGCATCAAGGGCGTCATCTACAGCGACCGCACGCCCACGCCGATCTACAACGAAGTGCGCAAGGCGCAGCAGAACGCCGAGTTCCGCTACGGCGGCGAGACGCCGGACGGCCAGGGCATCGTCGTGAACATCCGCAACAAGCACCTCTTCACCGATCTCGGTGAATACGACGGCAGCTGGGAGCTTCGCGAAGAGGGCAGCGGCCTCGCCGCCGGCGGCAGCTTCACCCTGCCCTGCGCCCCCCTGCAGAACGCCACGCTCACGATCCCGAAGAGCGCGCTGAAGCTCAATACCCTTCGCCCCGATTGCCACTATTACCTCACCGTCAATTTGGGCCTGCGCGAGAAGACGGCCTGGGCCGACAAGGGCTACGTGGTCGCCACCGAGCAACTGAGCCTGCCGGAGGAGCTCACGGGCTTTGTCGCCAAGAGCCGCATCATGAAGCTGCCGGCCAACACGAAGACGGAGGTGCGCAACCAGAACAGCCAGATGCTCGTCATCGGCCCGGCCTTCTCCGTCTGCTTTGACAAGGCCACCGGCGGCATCAAGAACTACATCGTCAACGGCCAGCAGATCATCGGCGAGAAGGCCACCCTGCACCTCAACGCCTTCCGAGCCCCGCTCGCGAATGACAAGTGGGCCATGAACCAGTGGCTGAACAACGGCCTGCGCAACCTCGTGCACAAGGCCTCGCCCATGCTCGTCGAGCGCCTGGAGAACGGCGTGGTCCGCATCTCCTGCGACGTCACCAGCCAGGGCACGCGCAAGGAGTCGCTCGACAGCCGCGAATACGATGCCGGGTACTTCAGCGTCAGCGATCAGGGGCCCATCACCGAGAAGGACTTCAAGTTCACGACGCGCATGGTCTACACCATCATGCCCAACGGCTACATCAGCGTGCAGGCCGGCATTCTGCCCAGCGATGACAAGCTCGTGCTGCCCAAGCTCGGCTTCATCCTCAAGCTGCCTGAGCGCTTCAACAAGGTCGAGTGGCTCGGCCGCGGCCCCGGTGAAAACTACCCGGACCGCAAGACCGGCTCCCCCGTCGGCATCTACCACAGCACCGTCAACGACATGGTGGAGGACTACCCGCGGCCCATGGAGATGGGCAACCGCATGGACACCCAGTGGGTGGCCGTCACCGACGCGCAGGGCGCGGGCCTTCTCGTTGCCGCCTCGACGGATGAGACGATGAACTTCTCTGCCCTGCCCTACACGCCGCAGGCCCTCTTCGCCGCGCCGCACCCCGACGAGCTCGAGCGAGCCAACGCCACCGTGCTCTCGGTGGATGCGCTGACGCTGGGTCTGGGCGGCGCCTCCTGCGGCCCGATCCCGCTGGCGCGCGACATCCCGCTCTCGACGCCGACGACCTTCGTCTTCTCCCTCCGCCCGCTGCTTCCCGGCGACAAGGCTGAGGAGATCGGGCGCAAGGCCCTGCCGCTGACGGGTGCCGTCACGCTCTCGCGCGATGAGCTCGGCTACGTGAAGGCGAGCTGTGCGAGCCGCAATGCGACGATTCACCTCATCCTGCCCGACGGTACGGAGATGAACTACAGCCAGCCCTTCCTGCTGCGCGAAGAGGGCTACATCCGCGCCTGGGCCAACTCCGAGGGCAGCCTCGACTCGGCGACCGCGCTCCAGCACTTCGACGCGTGGAGGCCCGACAACCTGCTGCGCATCGTCTCCTGCTCCAGCACCTCGGGGCGCAACGAGTCTCCGTGGAGCCTCATCGACGGGCGCCGCGACACCTACTGGCACTCCCAGTGGCACGAGCCCAACGTCGCCCAGTACCCGCATGAGGTCGTCATCGATCTGGGCGTGCTCTCCGAGCTGCGCGGCATCACCATCACGCCGCGTCAGGCCCGCACCTCCTCCCGCGTGCGCAAGCTGGCCTTCTACCTCTCCGAAGACGGCAAGACCTGGCCGGAGAAACCGGACTGCGAGCTTGAGATGGCGGACGGCGACAACGAGCAGTCCGTGCTCATGCCCGACTACAAGACGGCCCAGTACGTCAAGATGAAGTGTCTGGAGCCCATGCAGGCCGGCGAGCCCTACGCCGCCGTGGCCGAGTTCACGCCCATCATCAACCGCATCGTCGGCGAGTACCCGCCGCACGCGCTCTTCACCATCAACTACGTCAGTTCCGAGCTGCCGGAGGGGGGCGCCGCGCGCAACCTGCTCGACGGCAACCCCAACACCTACTGGCACAGCATGCGCGGGGTGACGGTCGCGAGCTACCCGCACGACATCCGCATCGACATGGGTGTTGAGCGCAAGCTCAAGGGCATCACCTATCAGGGTGCCCCCATGCCCGAGGGCCGCATCAAGGACTACGAGGTCTACGCCAGCCTCGACGGCCAGAACTGGGGCAAGCCCGTGGCCCGAGGCACCTTCAGCAACAACAACAGCGTGCAGCAGGCGCTCTTCTTCGCCCCGGCGAACGCCCGCTACGTCCGCCTCGTGGCGCTCTCCTCGCACGACGGCGGCGACTACGGCGCCATCTCGGAGCTCGACGTCGTCGAAGACAAATAAGCGACCGCGACGCGGAGCGCCGGCCCCAACCGCCGGCGCCTTCCCGACGCTCGCACACACCGGCCGGCAAGTCCCTCGGGCTTGCCGGCCTTGTCGTGTGATGCGGCAACATCGCGCCCTTGAGACATAGCCTGCACGCGCCCCCCCTTTCCGGAGCCTTGGACTCTCCAACACCCCCAGCGAATAACGCGGCGGCCGACGCTCCGCACTCAGGGGCGCTGCGGTCGGGCACCGCCGTCGAAGGAGCCTCAGTCAGGCCCGCAAATGCTGATCAGTCCAAACAAAGGAAGCGACCAGCCAAAGAAAGCGCGACGAGCGCCGAACACAACGGCGGGCGCCACATGCAAAACAAAAAAACCGCCGAGACCACACCCGACAAGCATGGACTGAATACCGTTGCTACCTCTCGGTCCTGGCGGGGTTTTCCAGCCATGCCTCCGGGGGATCCCGACGGCAGCGCCATTCTGTCACAGCGGCGCGGCAGGGTCAAGCACTTTCAGCGCCATCGCGCGCGAAAGTGAAGATAAAGCCGCGCATGTCGCATTTTGGGCTTGCCAAAGGCCCCTTGCCCGCTATGATGAGAGTGGAGCTCATGCACGGGAGTTTTTCCCGGATGAGCTCCGCTGATCAACAGCCGCCGCCGCGCTCGAATGTCTGAGGGCGCGGCAGGTGCCGCAACAAAACCAAACAGATAACATGGCAGAACACTACACACAAGGCCGTCAGGGCATGGGTTCGCGCCGCCGTCGCTCTGTGCATCACCAGGGGCATCGCCGCCAGCGCATGCCGCATCGTGAGGATATACCGACCGGCAAGCCCTCCCTGCTCAAACGCATTCTGGCCTTCTTCGGCATCGGCCGCAAGAAGGATGAACTGAGCGGCGAGCCCGCCCGCAACAGCAACGTCACCCCGAAAAAGACGCGCGCGCCGAAGCCTCGCGCCAACCAGGGCGGCAACCCCGCCGCGGCTCGCAGCGGCCGCCGTCGCCCCGCCTCGACGCCGCCCACGCGCAACGCCCGCCTCTACGTCGGCAACCTCTCCTACGAGGCCACGGAAGCCGAGCTTGAAGATCTCTTCAAGGGCTTCGGCAACGTGCGCAGCGTTGAGATCATCTACAACCCGCGCACCTACAAGAGCAAGGGCTACGCCTTCGTCGAGATGTATCAGATCGACGACGCCCGCCGCGCCGCCGAGGTGCTGCACGGCCAGCCCTTCATGGGCCGCGAGCTGATGGTCAGCGCCGCCAGCGAGAAGACCGACCACGGCAACCGCGAGAACGGCGAGTCCGCGGACGCCGCGCCGCAGGCCGCGACCGAGAACAGCCCCGCCGAGGCCGCCGCTGAAGCCCCCGCGCCCGAGGCAGCAGCCCCCGCGGCTCCCGCAGCCGAGGAGAGCGGGCAGCCAGGCTAAACGACCGCCGCAAAGCTAACATCAAGGTGAGAGGGGCGCCGCACAGGCGCCCCTCTTTTTTGTCGACAGCCGCCCCCTTTCCCCCCGCGGCAGAAACAAACTCCCGCCCGAGGACTCCGTCGGCGAAAAAGCCGGCCGCGGCTGAGTTTCCGGCTCGCCAAAGGCGGGCAACTGAGCTATACTCAGTAAAAAGACAACCATGGATCAGGTACTCATCATCGAGCCGGGCAATCTCAGCCGCTTCGTGCTCTCCTTGGGCTGCATCCGCGCCATCATCGACGAGCACCCGGGCGCCGGCATCAGCCTGCTCACCTCGCCGGCCCATCTGAGCCTCGCCGAGCAAATCCCCGGCGTCGGAGAAATCATCACCGATACGGGCAAGGCCGTCAACACCCCCGCCCTCGTGCATCGGCTCGCCTCCGGCGGCTACACGCACATCTACGACCTGCAGTGCAGCCCGCTCACGCGCCAGTACCTGAGGCTCATGCGCTGGATTCTGCCCCCCTGCGAGCTGCACTGGTACCAGTTGCCCGTACCCGGCGAGAGCGATGACTACCGCCATCTGCTGCTGCGCAAGACGCGGCGCTTCGGCTGCGGCAGCGTCAGCATCTCCGGCTGCACCTTCATCCCCCGCCCCACCGACCTGAGCTTCCTGCGCAGCAGCCTCGGCGACATCGAGCTGCCCGAGAGCTACGCCCTGCTCATCCCCGGCGGCCCCGCCGCCGCAGGCTCCACGCGCTGGCCGGCCGAGCACTACGCCGAACTCGCCGCCCGACTCGGCCGCCGCGGCATCCGCAGCGTCATTCTCGGCAGCAACGCCGAGCGCAGCATCATCGACACCATCTGCGGGAGCAACCCCGGCCTCTGCACCGACCTCAGCGGGCAATGCAGCCTCAGCGCCGTTCCGGCCCTCGCCACCCGCGCCCGCTTCTGCATCGGCAACGTCAGCGGCCTCACGCAGCTGGCGGCCCTGAGCGGGGCCCCCACCCTCGTGCTCTGCGGCGCGGAGGACGCCGAAACCGTCGCCCGCGGCCGCGACACCCGCATCCTGCGCTCCCCGGGCGCCCTCGCCGAGCTCAGCCCCGACGCCGTCTGCCGGAGCCTCGGCCTCGACACCCCCTGAGACCGCCGCCCGCCCGGCGGCCGCACGAATTCCTTCTCCACGACACCATGTACATCCAAGATCAACTCAACGAAATCCGCGCAGCCATCCGCGCCGCTGAGCAGCGCGCCGGGCGCCCCGAGGGCAGCGTCACCCTGCTCGCCGTCAGCAAAACCTTCCCCGTCAGCGACATCATGCAGGCCTACGCCGACGGCCAGCGACTCTTCGGCGAAAACCGCCTTCAGGAAGCGATGGAGAAAATCCCCGCCATGCCCGCCGATTGCAGCTGGCACCTCATCGGCCCCCTGCAGCGCAACAAGGTGCGCAAAGCGCTCGAGCAGGGCTTCGCGCTCATCGAAGCCGTCGACAGCCTGAAGCTGGCCGCTGCCCTCTCGCGCATCGCCGGCGAACTCGGCCGCAGCGCCGCCATCCTGCTCGAAGTCAACGTCGACGGCGAGGCCAGCAAGCACGGCTTCACCCCCGACGGCCTGCTGGAGAGCTGGGACGAGCTGACCGCCCTGCCGAACCTCGACATCCGCGGCCTCATGTGCATCCCGGCCCCCACCGAGGACCCGAACGACGCCCGCCCGGCCTTCCGCCGCCTGCGGGAGCTGGCCGAGCAGTTGCGCGAGCGGGGGCCCCTTCCCCTGCCCGAGCTCTCCATGGGCATGAGCCACGACTACGTCGTCGCCGTCGAAGAGGGCTCCACCATCGTGCGCGTCGGCTCCGCCATCTTCGGCAAGCGCGACTACAGCCACTGAAGCCGCAGCCGCGGAAACCCCGCGCGGCAGCGGCGCGGCCCCCGGGCGCCTCAGGCGCGGCGGCGCACCGTCCAAAGGGCCCCGTCAAAGACGCCTCGGCAGAGCGCCAACCGCATGCAGCCGTCCACGGCCACACGCCGCCGTTCGCCGCTGTTCGCAGCAGCCCTCAACAGCCGCTGCAACGCTCAAAAAAGCCCCCGCCGAGCAGGCGCTCACCGCGCCCCGCATCGGGAGCGTAAAAGGCGCAGACCTGCCCAAGCGCCAGAGCGCGCACCGGCTCGTCGAACTCCAGCTCCACGCGCCCCTCGCCCAGCGACGTGCAGCGCGCCGGAACAGCCGGCGCGCGGTAGCGCGGCTGCGCCATCACGCGCTCCGGCAGCGGCTCCAGCGTATTGGTGATTGAGCCCACCACCGCCCGGCGCGAGTAGAGCCCCGGCGTCTCCTCGCCCTCGAAGCCGAGGATGAGGCGGTTGTGCTCCAAATCCTTGCCGACCACCACATAGGCCACGCCCTCGCGCGGCGACGCCACATGGTGGCCCTTGCGCTGGCCCATCGTGAAGAGATGCAGACCGTCGTGGCGCCCCAGCACCCGGCCCTGCAAATCCACAATATCGCCGGGATTGTCCGGCAGATAGTGGCGCAAAAAGTCGCTCATCTTCACCTGCCCGATGAAACAAATACCCTGCGAATCCTTTTTGGCGGCATTCGGCAGATCGAAGCGCCGCGCCAGCGCGCGCACCTCGGGCTTCGTCATCTCCCCGACCGGGAAGACGGCGTGCGCGACCTGCTCGGGCCGCATCAGCGCCAGAAAGTACGACTGATCCTTGTTCTCATCCCGCCCGCGCAGCACGTAGCTGCCGAGACCCGGCACATCGAGGCGCCGCGCGTAGTGGCCCGTCGCCACGCCGCAGAAGCCCTGCTCGAGCGCGTAGTCCAACAGCACCCCGAACTTCATCTCGCGGTTGCAGAGCACATCGGGATTCGGCGTCGAGCCCTGCCGATAGCCCTCCAGCAAATAATTCACCACCCGGGCCCGGTACTGCTCGATGAGATCGATCACGCGGAACTCGATTCCGAGGCGTCGACACACCGCGAGCGCGTCCTCAATATCGCGCTCCCACGGGCATTCGCCGGGGATGTTCTCGTCGTTGACCCAGTTCTTCATGTAGGCCGCCACGACCTCGTGCCCCTGCTCCACGAGCAGGGCCGCCGCCGCCGCGCTGTCCACACCGCCGCTCAACGCCACCAGCAAGCGAGCCATCAGCAGCCTCCCTCCCCTGTCGTGATGGCCGCCGCATCCGCCTCGGCTGCCGCGGCGCCTCGCGCCTGAGCCGCCGCCACGAGCGCGGGCACGCGCCCGGCCGGCGTCACCACGCCGCAACGCTCGGCGTAGTCCAGCATGCTCTCAATGGCAAAATTGATGAAGGTCGTCCGCTCCATGCAGTTGCCGGCGCACAACTCATCGACGCGCTTGAGCTCTTTCGCCTCAATGCGCAGAGAAATCGTCTGCCTCTCCATACCCGGCATCTTAGCAAATTGCCCCCGAGAAGGCAACCCCCATCCGAGAGAAAGCCCACGGAACACCCTTCAGAACCCCTCAAACCGCCTCCGTGCGCGACCGAACACCGTTGAACACCGTTGAACACCGTTGAACACTGTTGAAAGCGACCGGGCGCAGCCGGGTGCAGTCGAGCACCGCCACCAACGCAGCCAAAGCGCCGGAACGAGCGGCGCGGATCCGAACAGACTCAGTCCGCCCGCAGCGCCTTGATACGATCGCGCAGCACCGCCGCCGTCTCGAAATCGAGCCGTGCCGCTGCCTCGCGCATCTCGCGCTCCAGCCGCTCGATCCGAGAAGCCGCATCCGCCGCCTCCCCATCCTCGCAGGCCTCCAGCGCCTGCTCCTCCTCCTCGTCGTCCGGCGTGTAGAGGCGCAGAGCCGCCTGATCCCCGCGGTTCACCGTGTGCGGCGTAATGCCGTGCGCCTCATTGTAGGCCTGCTGAATCGCCCGGCGGCGGTCGCTCTCCTCCACCAGGCGGCGAATCGAATCCGTCACCACATCGCAGAAGAGCACGCACTCACCGTGCTCGTGGCGAGCCGCGCGCCCCGCCGTCTGCACGAGACTCGTCTCATTGCGCAAAAAGCCCTCCTTGTCGGCATCGAGAATGCAGACCAGCGACACCTCGGGTAAATCCAAGCCCTCGCGCAGCAGGTTGATGCCCACCAGAATATCCACGCGACCCGCGCGCAGGCGGCGCAGCGTCTCCACGCGCTCAATCGCATCCACATCCGCGTGAATGTACGCCACCTTCAGCCCCACGCGGCGCAGATAATCCGTGAGATCCTCCGCCGTGCGCTTCGTCAGCGTCGTCACCAGCACGCGCTCACGGCGGCTCACGCGCTCGTGGCAGAGCTCGATCGTGCGGTCGATCTGCCCCTCGAGCGGCAGCAGCGTAATCTTCGGCTCCAGCAGCCCCGTCGGGCGGATAATCTGCTCCACGATCAGCGGCTGGCCGAGGCGCGTCGGGTCAAAGCTCTCCACCGGCGCGGACGAGGGATTCGGCGGCACCCGCAGCTCATCGATGTTGTGAAAAAACACCCCCGTAAAGCCGGCGGGCGCCTCGCGCACCGCCCGGCTCGCCTCGCGACTGCGCGCGTGCGTGTTGCCGCGCTTCGCCTTCATCACCGGAATGAAACTGTGATTGCCCGGCACGCAGTTGACATACTCAAACGGCCCGGGCGTCGCACTCACGTACACCAGCTGCGCCTGGCGGTTCATGAACTCATCGAAGCGCAGCGGGCGGTTGTCGAGCGCAGACGGCAGGCGGAAGCCGTGATCGATCAGGACCTGCTTGCGCGAGCGATCCCCCTCATACATCCCCCCGATCTGCGGAATCGTCGCGTGCGACTCATCAATCAGCGTCAAGTGATCCGCCGGGAAATAATCCTGAAGCGTCGACGGCGTCGCCCCGGGAGCCCGCCCCGCCAGATGGCGCGAGTAATTCTCAATACCCTTGCAAAAGCCGATCTCGCTAATGAGCTCCAGATCATACTCCGTGCGCATCTTGAGGCGCTGCGCCTCGATCAGCTTGTTGTGCTGCTCGAACCACGCCACGCGCTCCGCCAGCTCCGCGCGAATCGAGCGAATCGCCGCCTCGCGCTTCTCCGGGGCAGACACATACTGCTTCACCGGGAAAAAGATGTAGCCCGGCAGCTTCTCGCGCACCCGCCCCGTGCCTGCGTCGATGAGCGACACCGCATCAATCTCATCGCCGAAAAACTCCACGCGCACCGCCTCACCGTCGCTCTGCGCCGGGTACACCTCCACCACATCGCCGCGCACGCGGAAGCGCCCGCGCTGAAACTCGTAGTCATTGCGCTCAAAGAGCAGCTCCGTCAGGCACTCCAGCATCGCATCGCGCCCCATCTCCTGCCCCACCGTCACCGACAGCGTCAGGTTGCGATAATCCTCCGGCGAGCCCAGACCGTAGATGCAGGACACACTCGCCACCACAATCACATCGCGGCGCAGCAGCAGCGAGCGCATCGCATTGAGGCAGAGGCGGTCAATCTCCTCATTGATGGCGCTGTCCTTCTCGATGTACGTATCCGTGCTCGCAATGTAGGCCTCCGGCTGATAATAATCGAAATACGAGACGAAATACTCCACCGCATTGTGCGGGAAAAAAGCCTTGAGCTCCGAGTAGAGCTGCGCCGCCAGCGTCTTGTTGTGCGAGAGCACCAGCACCGGGCGATCCTGCGCCGCGATGAGATTCGCCATCGTAAACGTCTTGCCGCTGCCCGTCACCCCCAGCAGGCACTGGTGCTTGTTGCCGGCGGCGAGAGACTTGAGCAGCTTGTCGATGGCCTGCTGCTGGTCGCCGGAGGGCTTGTAATCGGTCACGAGGTTGAAAAGAGACATGGCGGAACTAGCGATTGACAGAGGCGGGAAACTCTGGCATGATGGCGCAGCATCATGTACATCCCCACCCAGCAGGAACGATACAGCAAAGCGGCCAAAATTACGCTACTTCTTTGTGTCATGATTCCCTCTGCCGTGGTCGCCTGGCTCGAAGGCATCCGCAACGCCGCCGTTCTGATGTTCGCCTTCATGCTGCCCATCTCCATGCCGCTGGACTGGCTGGGCTTCAACAAAACCGCCGCCCTCATCGTCGCCGCCCTGCTCTCCGGCACGGGCTACGTCGCCCTCATCATCGCACGCAAGCTGAGCCCCAAAACCAAACTCACCATCGCCGTCACCTGGGGCATGAGCTTTGCCCTGCTGCTCAAACTCTTCAACCTCTACGCCATCTGGCGCGCCGTGCACGGCATGGACTGAGCCCCGCCGATCCGCGCCGGCACCCGCTCTCCCCGCCATGAGCATCGAAGCCCTCACCCATGCGCTCACCCTACCCGAAAGCTGGTATCTGAGCCTCATCGACTACACCAACACCCTGCGCCTGCTGCACCCGTGGCTCCTGCCCACGGCCTTCGGACTCATCGGCGCCTGCATCGGCTCCTACCTCAACGTCATCATCTACCGCCTGCCGCGGGGGATGAAAACCACGCAGCCCGCGCGCTCCTTCTGCCCGAACTGCAAAGCCCCCATCCCCTGGTATCTCAACATCCCCATCATCAGCTGGCTGATGCTGCGCGGGCGCAGCGCCTGCTGCCACCGGCCCATCTCGCCGCGCTACTGCATCGTCGAAGCCCTCACCGCTGCCCTCTTCATCGCCGTCAGCCTGAGCTTCTCGCACCTCCTCGCCCTCCTCTGGGTCGCCCTCTGGATGGCCGCCATGACAGCCACCTTCTTCATCGATCTGGAGACGATGACCGTCATGCGCCGCCTCACCCTGGCCGCCACCGCCGCCGCCCTGCTGGCCGCCGCCGCCGACCCCTGGCTGCTGCAAAACCCGCTCAGCCCCGCCACCGCCGCCGGGCTGCCCTACGCCGCCGCATCCGCCCTCTTCGGCTACCTGCTCCTCAAACTCACCGCCGCGCTCGGTATGCTGCTCTTCGGCATGCGCAGCAAGCGCTACGCCCGCCCGCAGACCTGGCAGCTCCGCCAGGCGGCAGACGGTGAGGACATCGAGCTGAGCATCGGCAGCGAAAGCCTCATGCTCAGCCGCCTGCTGCGCGACATCGGCGACCGCATCCTGCTGCGCGGCGCCACCCTTGAGCTCCCCGGCGCCCCGCGCGAAGAGGGCCTGCTGCAACTGCACGCCGACGCCCTCCTGCTGCCCGACGGGCAGCGCATCCCCCTTGAAGCGCACGAGCAGCTCACGGGCAGCTGCCGCGGCTACGCCACGCGCAGCAGCGCCATGGGCAGCGGCGACGCCTGGATCGCCATGGCCATCGGCGCCCTCACCGGCTGGGACGGCGTCCTCATCGCCCTGAGCGCCGGCTCCCTGCTCGGGCTGCTCATCGCCATCACCGCGCGCCACGGCTTCGGGCGCCCGATGCCCTTCGGCCCCTGCCTCATCACCGCCGCCACGCTCTGGTGGTTTCTCGGCGAGCGCCTGCTGGCCCTCAGTTGAGACCCGCCGGCTGCACTCGGCCGCACTCGGCCACCTGACACGCCACCCCACCGGCGCACCGCCGACGCACCGCCGACGCACACAGAGACGCCCCATAGCCGCAGCCTCTGAGCCCCTGCGGCCCGAGACGGCACCTTGAGCCCTCCTTCGCCGCCCGCGGAAGCTCGCCCGACCGCCTCTCCCTGCCTCCTGCGCCGCCGCCTCGGGGAAGCCGAGCGAAGGCGAGCCCACGCCTCATGGCGGAGTTTGCCCTTGAGTTCCGCGCCCGCCTGTGGTAGACAAAACACATGGACAGCCCCGCACGAGCCTCGGCCACACCGCTCAGCCCCCCTCGGAGGCAGCGCCGCAGCGGCCGCCTCAGCAAGGGACGGAGGCGTCTGCTCATCGCCCTGCTCGGCCTGCTGACCGTCGGCATCGCCCTCTACTCCATCGACCGCCTGCTGGCGCACACCCTCTGCCGCGGCGGCAGCTGGAGCGGCGCCCCCTCCGATCACTTTGACGGCAAGCGCTTTCACAACGTCTTTCCCGGCACCGCCGTCATCCACGGCACCGGCTCCGGCTTCAAATGGCTCTTCGGCATGAGTGAGCGCGGACTCTACCCCCGCGTGAGCGAAAACGCCTACCGCCCCGAGCTCGCCCCGAGCGTCGACGGCCCGGACTGGGAGTGCACCATGGTCAATCACTCCACCATGCTCATCCGCACCGCCGGGCTGAACATCCTCACCGACCCCGTCTGGAGCGACTACGTGAGCCCCGTGCAGGGCGTCGGCCCCGCGCGGCACCGCCCGCCCGGCATCGTCTGGGAGGACCTGCCGCCCATCGATATCTGCCTGCTCACCCACGACCACTACGATCACTTTGACGCCGCCACCCTGCGGCGCCTCCGCCTGCGCGACAACCCCCTCTTCATCGTCCCCCTCGGCCTGCGCGCCCTGCTGGAGTACCACATCGGCCCCGCGCGCATCGAAGAGCGCGACTGGTGGGAGAGCGTCAGCGCCGGCAAGCTCAGCATCACCCTCACGCCCGCCCACCACTGGAGCAACCGCTACCGCGGCTCATCCAACCACAACCTCTCCCTCTGGTGCGGCTACTGGCTGGAGTCGCCGGGCGGCCCGCGCATCTGCTACGTCGGCGACACCGCCGCCAGCCCCGCCTTCGAGCACATCCGCCGCCGCCTCGGCGCGCCGGACCTCGCCCTCATCCCCATCGGCGCCTACCGCCCCGACTGGCTGCGCCACCACCACGTCTCGCCCGATGAAGCCGTCGACATCTTTCTCGCCCTGCGTGCGAAGCAGGCCCTCGGCTGCCACTTCGGCACCTGGCAACTCGGCCACGAGGGCTACGATGAGACCCTCATCGACCTCTCCACCGCCCTGCACCGCCGCGGCATTCGCAGCGAGCGCTTCATCGCGGCGGAAAACGGCCGCAGCTTCCGCGGCCGAGTCAGCGAACGCCACCCCCGCTCCTCCTCTCCCGCAGGCGGCTCCGAGAGCCGCCGTCAGCCTCAGGACGAACCGCCCGCGGACGACCGCCGCATCCGCCACTGAAGCAGCCTCCTCATCCTCTGCTGAGGCCGCATCTCAACCGCTGCGAACGGCTGCGAAAGCCCCCACCGGGGCTCAGGACGCCGCTCGATTCGCAGCCCGAGCCTCGGGACGCCTGCCGCGCATTGCTTCAGCCCCGAAACGTTACTTCATCTGAGCGGTTGATATTGACAAAGGTTCACATTCGTGGTAGACTCGCAGCCATGGACGACATGCCGAGTCCCCGCGAGAAAAAACTGGAAACCACCGACAAGATGGAGGCCGTGCAGGCCTACATCAGGCGCGCCGGCTACAACGCCCTGACGGACTCGGGCAAGCGCATTCTCAGCGCCATGACCGTCCAGCAGGCTGCCACGCTGGGGGCCGTTCGGCGCCTGACGCGCCACAACAGCACGGGCGTGCTCCACGGAGCTCTCGCGCAAGAGATGCGCCTCACGCCCTCGGCCATCACCCGCCTCGTCGACCCGCTGGTCTCTCAGGGCCTGCTGAGGCGCCGCCAATCGCCGCATGACCGCCGCGGCGTGCTGCTGAGCCTCACTTCCGTCGGCTCGCGGACCTCCGATCTCATTGAGCAGAACATGCTCGACGCCGCCAACCGCCTCGCCGCCAACCTCACCGAAGAGGAGCGGCAGGTCTTCACCACCATCGTCGACAAGCTCTACGCCGCCATCGACGAGAAGTGAACCTCCCCCCGACGGCTCCGCTTCCCCACCGATTTTCTCTGAAGAGTGAGTGCAGGTTTGCGCTCACTCTTTTTTGTGGCCTCCGGGGACTTGCCCGCCGAGCGACGAGAGATTCCCGAGCAAGAGCTCCCTTCCTTGAACGAGACCCCGGCCCCCGCAGGCTCCTGCGTCCTCCACCCTCCCCTCTACTCCGGCCGCAACGAGCCCCGGTCCTACGGCCTCGCGGCGGCGCGCAGAGAAGGCCCCCGCTCGCCTCCCTGAGCCCGCGCCGCACCGAGCAACACTCCACCGCCGACCGAGGCGCGGAGCAGGCGCCCGCCCGCGAGGTCGCCTCTCGCCTTCGCCCCCTTTTCCCCCTTTCCCCCCTTCGCTCCCGGATTGCCCCCATCTCTCGCCCCGAAAAAAAAGACCCGCTGCGGGCATTCCCGCAGCGGGTGCAAATCAGAGTGAGATCCGAGTTGCGAACGAAGCGCAGCTCTTACTTCTGGTCGCCGGAGGGGCTCCACTCCTCGGCCTGAAGGGCAGCGAGGTTGAAGGCCTGCTCCAGACCCACCATATCGCCGGCGCGAACGGTCTCGAAGGCAGCCGTCTCGCGGCGGAGCTGCTCGGGATCGTAGTTAACAGCCTTGATGGAGAGACCGATGCGGCGCTCGACCTTGTCGACCTTGATGACGCGAGCCTTGATCTCCTCGCCCACCTTGATGACATCCTTGACGCGCTCCACGTGATCCTCAGAGAGCTGAGAAATGTGGATGAGACCGTCGATATCGCCGTCGAGGTTGACGAAAGCACCGAAGGAAGCAATCTTGGCCACCTGACCGGTGACGAGATCACCGACCTTGAAGCGGCTGTCGATGGACTCCCAGGGATCGGCCTCAAGCTGCTTGATGCCGAGAGAAACACGCTGGTTCTCCTTGTCGATGTTAAGCACGCGAGCCTGCACGACATCACCCTTCTTGAGAATCTCGGAGGGGTGATTGATCTTGCGCGTCCAGCTCATGTCGGACACGTGGATCATACCGTCAATACCCTCCTCAAGCGCCACGAAGGCACCGTAGGGCGTCAGGTTGCGAACAGCGCCGGAGATAACCGTACCGACGGGGAAGCGAGCCTCGATGGCATCCCAGGGATTCTCGTCGAGCTGGCGCACGCCGAGCGAAATCTTCTGCTCCTCGACGGAGATGTTGAGCACAACGGCCTCGATCTCCTGATCCAGAGAGAGCACATCGCTGGGGCGCGTAATGCGCTTCGTCCAGGAAAGCTCGGACACGTGCACAAGACCCTCGACACCCTTCTCGAGCTCCACGAAAGCACCGTAGGCGAGAAGCTTGGTGACGCGGCCCTTGACGCGGGAACCGATCGGGTACTTCTTCTCGATATCGGCCCAGGGATTCTCGGTGAGCTGCTTGAGGCCCAGAGACACGCGCTCCTTGTCGCGATCCACCTCGAGAATGAGCACCTCGATCTCCTGCCCGACGTGAAGAAGCTCGGAGGGATGATTGACACGACCCCAGCTCATATCGGTGATGTGCAGCAGGCCGTCCATACCGGAGAGATCGACGAAAGCGCCGAAGTCCGTGATGTTCTTGACAGTGCCCTTCACGCGATCCCCCACCTTGACGGTCTCAAGGAAGCGCTGGCGCTGCTCGCTGCGCTCGGCCTCGATGACCTCGCGGCGAGAGAGCACGATGTTCTTGCGGTCATCATTGACCTTGACAATCTTGAACTCGTAGACATTGCCGACGAATTCGTTGAGATCCTTCGGCGGAATGATGTCCACCTGAGAGCCGGGAAGGAAGGCCTCAACGCCAACGTTGACCATAAGGCCACCTTTGACGACACTCTTAACCTTACCCTTGACGAGACCGCCCTCCTTGTAGACGGCGACGATCTTATCCCAGTTCTGCTTGTGCGCAGCCTTCTCTTTGGAAAGGACGACGAGACCCTCGTCGTTTTCGAGGCTTTCGAGGAGCACCTCGATCTCCTGGCCCACTTCAATTTCTTCATCCTCAAATTCGGAGATGGGGATGACACCCTCGGACTTGTAGCCGATGTCGACGAGGACGACCTGCGGGCGGATTTCAAGGATGGTACCGTTGACGATGTCACCCTTGCGGAAAGACGGAAGCTTGGAGTCAATCAAAGCTTCCAGTTCGGATTTACTCATGAGTATTGTTTCGGTTAATGTTGCCGCATATCCTCAAGGCCCTTACACCGGTGGTTGAGAGGGCGCCTGTAGGCCACCGGGCGGAATGCGGTCGGCGATTATAGCGGCTGCCGCATTGCCTTGCAAGTCTAATGTTGCTGACTTTCGCGCTTTTTACTGCATGAAGCGCTGCCGAACCCGGCGCTTGCCGAAGCTGCCAACGACCGCCCCCTGAATGAAGAAGCCCCTGCTCCGTTTCTTGCTCCCTTTTCTCCCCCCTCTGCACCTTGCCTCACCCCCGCCTGCGCCGCTGCACCTCAGCCCGACAAGCTCCGGCAACGACCGAGGCTTCCGCCGCATACCTCTCGGCAACGAGCAGCGCGGGAGTCAGCGCGCGTATCAGCGGGGGAGCCAGCGCGCGAGTTGCCGAGAGTCAGAAAAAGGCCCCGACACCCGAGAAGATAGGATCGGGTGCCGGGGCTCGAAAGGGCGTGAACGCTCAGAAATCAGTCGCGACGGTTTTTACTGCGCTTGCCCCCCTTGCTCTTTCGTCCGCTCTCCTCATCAGCCTTTCGGTAGGCGTCGAGGTGATCGGGTTTGGTGTAGCAGCGCACGTAGTCGATGAGGAACTCAACGGGATAATCCTCAGCCACGGGAGCCTGCGCCCAACCGCCGATAGCCGTGTTGATGATGAGGTAGCAGGGCGTCAGCAGAGGATTGTCACCATTCGGATACTGAGCGTCGGAAATCTTGATGCGGCCGACTTCCTTACCGTCAATCTCCATGAACATGTACTCATCCGTCCACTCCAGCACATAGGTGTGAAAATCCTTGCTCAAGTCACGAATATCCGTCGTCCGAATCACCTTGTACTCCTGATTGCCGCCATTTTTACCCCAGCGGAAGATGGAGTAAACGCGATTCGGCTCCTGCGAAATATGCTCGAGAATATCAATTTCTCCGTTCGCCGGCCAGCCGTACTTGTTCTGGTGCATCGTCCAGATGGCAGGCCAAACGCCACGACCCTTCGGCACCTTGGCGCGAAACTCCAAGCGGCAGGGCGGCGTGAAACTCTGTGTACCAAGAGAGGTAATCGAGCCGCTGGCATAGGGCTGGGTTTTAATCTTCTGGAACCACGTCTTACCTCCCGGCTTGTAGGTCTCATTGGGGGTCTCTTCACAGCGCGACTCCAGCACCAGCATACCCTTGCGAACCTTCACGCAGTCCTTGGTGTAGGCATGTCGGCTTCCTTGGTTACGAACAACGCCCAACTCGTATTTCCACTTGCGAGTATCCAGTTTAGAGCCGTTGAACTCATCGCCCCAGGCGTATACCCAACCACCGGGGAGTTTCTGAGGAGCCTTCTGAGGCTTTGCCGTCGCAAGGGATGTGACGGCGAAAAGAGCGAGGAGGAGATAGCGTATCATGGTGCAGTGTTGATTGATGAATAATAGTAATGCAGCCGACCACGCGCATCCCCCGTTCGAGGACGCATCAGCGGCCTTTGTCAGGCTATCACGGAGCGAGCGCTGCGTCAACTCTATTTTCCGGTGCAGAATCAGACATCGGGCAGATCTCACCGACTATCTTCCCCAACTCCCCGATGCAGTCATCCTCCAAGCGTTGCAGGGACGTATTCACCGGCTAGAGCAGACAACTCTGCAAACATCCTTCGCAAACAAAAGCCGCAGCCCCCGACGGGGCTGCGGCTGCTACGGTACAGAACCTGTGGCCAAACTCAGGCCTTAATCTCGTTACCGAGCTCGATGATGGAGTACTCGCCCGGGCAGAGCCTGTAGACGATCTGAAGGACGTTGCGGCGAGCGTTGCGGTACAGCACGAAGGGCTTGCCGGAGATTTCAAGCTCCATAATCGCGTCCTCCTTGTACATCGTCTTGAGATCATAGCCCTCGCGGGAGATACGCACCGGCTTCGGATCTTCGGGAGCGTCGACATCAACATCGTAATCGAGGATGTTTTCATCGTAGACATTCTCCTCAAGGGTGCGGATGCTCTTCGAGCGATGCGGGCGGAAGTGCTTCATCAGACGAGTCTTGTGCTTGCGCATACGGCGCATGATCTTGGTGACCGTCTCATCAATGGCAGCGTACAGATCGGATCCGGCTGTCGAGGCCTGAATCGTGATGTGATCCGCACAATAGAGCACAATCTCAGCCATCTGGCGATCCTTCTGCACATCCACCACAACACGCGCTTCGACAATCCTCGGATAGTCGATGTGGATGGACTGGATCTTCTTAACGGCGAAATCGCGGATCGCATCGGTCACGTCAATGTGACGGCCCGTAACAGTAATGTTCATGTCAACATTGGATGTCTGCATGGTGTGTACCTTCTTTCTATGCTGGTGTTTCTAAGGCAGCCGGATCAATGAATCCTTCTGCAATCATCACTATAGCCTGCTTTTCCTGCGGACGCAAGAAAAAATCGTTTCATCGCCCCGCAGCCCCGCATTTCCGTCGCCGCGACAACAAGCTAACACAATTATTTCCAGAGTGAAACGACATGACACAAATACTCCGAAAAAACGTTGACGGCCGAGGGCGAGGCCCTCCGTTCCGCCCCGTTCCGCCCCGTTCCGCTCCGTTCCGCTCCGTTCCGCCCCGTTCCGCCCCCCCTTCCGGTCTCCTTCCGTGGATGAAGGAGGGGCAGCACCGCTCCTCCACCGCACGGCTCTCTCGCACGTTCTCCCCTGCGGCCCTTCCCCGAACCTTCCGATCCGCCCTTGCCCCGCAGCCGTGCCACACCTCGGAAGGGCCGACGCGCGGTCGGCTCCCCCTCCTCCGGACTCCGCTGAGCTCTCACGCGATCAAGCATCCTCCGCCCCGTCTTCTCGCCCCAACAACATCCCACCTCAAGAGGACAAACAAGCACCTCAAGCGGGCAAAAAAGCCCGGCGGTGGGCATCCACCGCCGGGCCGCTTTGAAGAGGGGGGCTGAAGAGAGGGGGAGGCTGGCAACGCCTCCGCCGGACTCAGTCGACGTTGTCGAAGATTTCCTCCGGCTTGAAGAAGCGCTTGATTTCCGCCTCGGCCGACTCGGGGGAATCGGAGGCGTGGCAGATGTTGAGCATGCTGTTGGTGCCGAAGTCGCCGCGAATCGTCCCCTTCTCGGCCTTCAGGGAGTTCGTCGGCCCGAGGATGGTGCGCACGCGGGTGATCACGCCGGGGCCGGAAAGCACCAGCGCCACCACGGGGCTGGTCTGCATGAAGAAGGAGAGCTTCGGGAACAGGGGCTCACCGTCGATGACGAGATCGATGATGTGGCCGTAGTGCTCGCGGAGGATGGCGTCATCCAGCTGAATCATCTTCATGGCGCGCAGGCGGAAGCCTTCGGCCAGGAGGCGCTGAAGAATCACGCCTGAGAGATTTTTGCGAACGCAATCCGGCTTGAAGAGAATAAGGGTTTTTTCGTCTCTGTTCATGGGTTGATATCCTAACTGCCCCTTTCATACGCCTCAACGGGGTTTCTGTCAAGACAAAAGGACACACTTTCAGGTTGCAGCGCGCCGACGGCGGGCGTATACTGGCGCCAGCAAACGATTTGATCAACTATATGCATACTTTGCGCTACACCCCCATGCCCGCCTCGTTCCACAGCGGGCGCCGCGATGCTCTGGCCGCCCAGCTTCCGGCAGGCAGCCTCGTCATCATTCACGCCAATGACATCTACCCGACGAATGCCGACGGCACTCTGCCGCACCACCAGAACGCCAATCTCTTTTACCTCACGGGCATCGATCAGGAGGAGAGCGTCCTCATGATGCGCATCGGCGAGGGCGGCCACCACCACGATACGCTGCTGCTGCGCGAGACGAACGAGCGCATCATCATCTGGGAGGGGGCCCGCCTGACGAAGGAGCTTGCTACGGCGATCTCGGGCATTGCCGATGTGCGCTGGACGGATGAATACAACGCTCTGCTGGCCGCGCTCGTGCCCTCCGCCACGGGAGTCTGGCTGGAGCGCGACAACCACCCGCGCCGCTACACCTACGTGCAGACGCGCAATGAGCGCATGGCCGCCGCGCTCAAGGCCTCCTATCCCGATGCGCCGCTGCGCAGCCTCTACGACATTCTCGCCGAGATGCGCCTCGTCAAGCAGCCTGAGGAGATCGCCCAGATCCGCGAGGCCTGCCGCATCACCGGCGAGGGCTACACGGATATGCTCCGCCGCATTCGCCCGGGCATGGGCGAGTGGGAGATTGAGGCGGAGCTGAGCCGCGAGTATCTGCGCCGCCGCGCGCGCAAGTTCTCCTTCCTGCCCATCATTGCCAGCGGGCAGGACACCTGCGTGCTGCACTACATCAGCAATCACAAGATCTGTGAGGACGGCAGCCTCATTCTGCTCGACATCGGAGCCGAATACGGCGGCTACGCCGGCGACATGACGCGCACCATCCCGGCCAACGGTCGCTTCACCCCGCGGCAGAAGGAGGTCTACAACGCCGTGCTGGCCGTGCACCGCTACGCGCGCAGCATCATGAAGCCCGGGCTCGCCCGCCTCGACTACGAGAAGAAGGTGCGCGCCTTCATGGCCGGGCAGCTTCTCAAGCTCGGCCTCATCAGCGAGGAGGATATCGCCGAGAAGCCCGAGGATCCGCCCGCTGTGCGCCACTATTACATGCACGGCACCTCGCACTCGCTCGGCATTGATGTGCACGACGTCGGCCCCGCCAACCCGGTGTTTGCCGAAAATCAGGTCTGGACGATCGAGCCCGGTATCTACATCGCCGAAGAGGGCATCGGCGTGCGCATTGAGACGGATGTGCTCATCCGCGCCGAGGATACGGAGGATCTCATTCCCTGCGCGCCCCTCGAGGCTGACGAGATCGAGGCCATCATGGCCGGCCGCGCCTGAGGCTTTTTTCTCAGCTGTCTCTTCGAAGCTGCGGCGGCGAGGAGGCGCGACGGCGCTCCCGAGCCCCGCTTCTCCGCCGCCACCCGCAGGCGTTTCGGGCCGGTGCGAACTTCAAGCTTGAGTTCGCACCGGCTCTCTGCTAAACTCAGTCTGCAAGGGAGGCTTCCCGGCTCGGAGGCCGCCCTTCGGCTCCAACCCTGACATTCATTCCTCATCATGAAATTTGCTGCTCTTCTGTCGGCGGCTCTTCTGCTGGTCGGCCTCGGCACGGCGGATGCCGCCTCTCAAGATCCCGGCAAGCCCAACATCATCTTCTTCCTCGTCGATGACATGGGCTGGCAGGATACCTCCGTTCCCTTCTGGCGCGATGCGGAGGGAAAGCCTCTGCGCACCTACCTCAATGATCGCTACCGCACCCCGAATATGGAGAAGCTGGCGGACAAGGGCGTGGTGTTCACCAACGCCTACGCCTCCTCCATCTGCTCGCCGACGCGATGCAGCATGATGAGTGGCATGAGCGCCGCGCGCCACCGCGTCACGAACTGGACGCTGCAGCGCGACACCTCGACCGACGCAAACAACAAGTCGATCACGCCTCCCGACTGGGCCGTCAACGGCATTCAGCCGGCCAAGGTGCGCCCCAAGGGCACGACGACGCGCCCCATTACCGGCGAGCGCATCAAGTACGAGATGAAGAAGCCCTACGCCACCTGCACGCCGCTGCCCGAGCTGCTGCGCAAGAAGGGCTACACGACGATTCACTGCGGCAAGGCACACTGGGGCAGCCGCAACACGCCCGGGGCGGATCCGAAGAACTTCGGCTTTGACTACAACATTGCCGGCACGGAGATCGGCGGCCCGGGCAGCTACCTCGGCCGCGATCACTACGGCAAAAACCAGTTCCATGTCTGCGGCCTCGACGAGAACAACTATTATGAGGATAACGTCTTCCTCACCGAGGCGATCACGCGCGAGGCTCTCAGCCGCCTCACCAAGCTCAATGAGGACCCGAAGGAGAAAGGCAAGCCCTTTTATCTCTACATGAGCCAGTATGCGGTGCACTGCCCGCTCAACAAGGCGGATCAGCGCTTCGCCGGCAACTACAAGGACCCGAAGGACGGCCGCCCCTGGTCGAACATCGAGCGCAACTACAGCACGCTCATCGAGGGGATGGACAAGAGTCTCGGCGACCTCATGAACTGGCTGGAGGAGAACAAGCTCACGGAGAGCACGGTCATCATCTTCATGGCGGACAACGGCGGTCTCTCGCTCTCGAGCAGCACGCGCTCGGGCGATCGCAACGCCAACTTCCCGCTCTTCTGCGGCAAGGGCTCCTTCTACGAGGGCGGCATCCGCGAGCCGATGATCGCCTACTGGCCCGGCGTCACGAAGGCGGGCAGCATCAACCGCTCTCCCGTCATTGTCGAGGACTTTTTCCCGACGCTGCTGGAGATCGCGGGCTACAAGAAACTGCCCAAGACCGTGCAGAAGGTTGACGGCCTGTCCTTCGTGCCGGCGCTGCGCGGCGAGAGCATCAACGGCGAACGCCCACTCATCTTCCACCTGCCCAACATCTGGGGTGAGGGCTCCGGCCAGGGTGTGGGCTACGGCCCGCAGTCCGCTGTCATTCAGGGTGACTGGAAGCTCATCTACCGCCACGCGACGCAGAAGTTCGAGCTCTACAACATCGCCGAGGACATCAGCGAGAAACAGGATCTCGCGGCGTCCATGCCGGACAAGGTTCGCGAGCTGGCCAAGCTGCTGAGCGATGAGCTGCGCGATCGCGACGCTCAGATGCCCACCTACAAGGCCGGCAATCCCGTCGGAGCCCGCGCCGGCTCCGAGGTGCCGCTGCCCATCGACAGCCCGAAGCTTCCCAAGAAGTGAGGGATCGGCCTCGGCGCTCCGCTGCGCCGCGCCTCAGCCTCCCGCGAGACTTTCCCCACGAGCCCGCCTCTTCGCGGGCTCGTTTTTTTGCACCCGACACCCGCCGGCCGCGGCTCGGGGGAGCGGGGCTCGCTGCTCCGAGCCAGAGCGCCGAGCCTCACCCGGGCGCGGCGCCTTGCAAAGCATCCCCGCCCTTTGCCCCCGCGGCGCGGCGTTTAGTGCCCACCCTCGGTACTCAGCCGAAGGGCGTCCGAAGCCGATGCGTCTTCCGCAAACGCATGACAAAAGCCCGCGCCTCCGGTCGGAGGCGCGGGCTTTCAAGCGGGACGGGCCGGGAAGCGGCCATTAGTCCACGGTGCGCAGGCGCAGGGATTCGCCGTGGGCGTCGAGCCCTTCGACACGAGCAAAGACCTGCACGTAGGGCAGGGAGGCTTTCGCGGCCTCGCGCGTCATGCGCACGATGCTCGTGCGGCGCTGAAACTGATCGGCGCGGATGCCCGAGAAGGACTTGCCCGAGCCGCCCGTCGGCAGCGTGTGGCTCGGCCCGGCGAGGAAGTCGCCGCAGGCCACCGTCGAATAGGTGCCGGCGTAAATGGCCCCGGCCGCGCGGATGCGGGCGAGCATGTTCTCCTCCTGCTCGGGGTGCACAACGAGCACGAGGTGCTCAGGCGCGAAGGCGTTGACGATATCCGCGCCCTCCTCGATGCTGTCGACGAGCAGGCAGGTGGCGCTCTGGGAGAGCACCTCGCTGAGGTATTGCGAGCGGCTGCGCAGCGCGGCCTGGCGCTCGACCTCGGCCTCCACCTGCTCCAGCAGGCTCTCGCTCGTCGTCACCAGAGCGATGACGCTGTCGCCGCCGTGCTCGGCCTGAGCGAGCAGATCGGCTGCGACGTAGACGGGGTTGGCCGTCTCATCCGCCAGCACCATCACCTCGCTCGGCCCCGGCAGCAGGTCGATGGCCACCGCGCCCACGAGCTGGCGCTTGGCCTCGACGACGAAGCGGTTGCCCGGGCCGAAAATCTTCTGCACGGGGCGGATCGTCTCCGTCCCCAGAGCGAGAGCGGCCACGGCCTGAGCGCCGCCCACGCGGTAAATCTCCGTGGCGCCCACCGCCTGCAGGGCCACCAGCACGGCGGGGTTCACCTTGCCGTCGGGGCCGCAGGGCGTCATGGCGACAATTTCCGGAACGCCGACGGCCTTCGCGAAACCGCCCGTCATCAGCGCCGTAGAGACGAGGGGCGCCTTGCCGCCCGGCACGTAAATACCCACGCGATCAAAGGGGACGAAGCGCTCGCCGACTTCGCAGCCCTGGGCGTTGATGCCCGTCCAGTCGCGGCGCATGCTCTGTTGCGAGAAATAGGTGATGTTGGCCAGGCTGGCGGCGATGGCCTCCTTGACGTCTTCGGGCACAAGGGCCTGAGCCTCGGCCAGCTCCGCATCCGTCACCCGCAGCTGATCCGGGTGCAGCGTCACGTGGTCAAAACGGGCGGCACAGGCGCAGAGAGCGGCATCGCCGCCCTTCGCCACTTCGTCCACCAAAGTAGCCACAGCCTCACGCACACTCGTTCCGGGAATCGCGCGGCGGTTCATCGCCGCGACGGCCTCGGAATAACCGGCATCACTTTTACGGTAGGTTTTCATCGCGCGCGGGATTATATCAGCACGAGCCCCCCCTGTCAACACGGGCTTGCATCTACAGGCCGGGCCGCGAGGCCTCCCTTTGTCGACCTTCCTTGCCCGCCCTCCGCTCTGCGCGTGCCCTAAGTGGAGGCGAGAAAACAAACTGCCTCTAAGACCTTGAATATTGTAAACTTATAAGGCTATCAAAAGAGTCGGCATTTGCGCGCGTGAATTCAGTTTTTTGCAATTTAAGCTTGATTCATCCGGACTCATCGATTATTATCCCTTCGTCATCTGACAAACCGTTCCAGGATAACATGAACAAGAACAACATGAAGAACCTGACGCGCTACACGCGCGATAAGACCTCGTTCCAAGGCTGGCGCGTTTGCATCAGCCGACAGGGACTGATGTTCACCAAGTACTTTGCCGATCATGCGTTCGGCGGTGAGCAGGGTTCCCTCGAGGCTGCTATGCAGCTGCGGGACGAGATCCTCGATAAACTCAAGGACGCTCCGGCGCGTGAGGTGCTCCCGATTTATCAGGAGCGCTATGCCAAGCCCCGCAAGGCGGCCGGCAACAACAAATAATTCCGCTTACTTTCCCTTTGAAATCCGGCCGAGTCATCGGCCACCCGAGGCGCACACAACTCTCCGTGTGCGCCTCTTCGTTTTTGATCACTCGCCACGGCGCAAGCGCCTTGTGCAGGCTCAGCCTCTCTTCGTCATGCAGACCATGCCGCTCGGCGAGGAGCGGGAGATGGAGGCTGCACGGGAGGGGAAGCCCTCAGAGCTCCGAGAAATCGAGGCGGCGCGACTCGCGCGCCATAAGCTCGCGATAACAAGCATCCCAGTAGAGCAGGAGCATCGCACCGAGCAGCAGCATGCGGATGCCCGTGTCGAGCGGGTAGTTCACAATCAGGTGAGACGAGCCCATGCAGTTGCAGCTCAGCTCCAGTCCGCGGGCCCAGCCCTGCGCGTAGAGCAGCAGAAAGACGCCCGTCATCACGACGCCCCAGAGGCTTGCGCCGCGGTATTGCACGCGAAGTAACAGGCAGGCACCCACCACAAACTCCATGGCCAGCCCGAGGCAGGCCAGCGGCATGGAGAAGGACTCGGGCAGCAACTGACTGCGCGTCAGGAACTGAGCCGTCTCGTCCAGCTCGCCGAGCTTGAGAAAGCCCGTGCAGAGAAAAAACGCCCCCATGCCGATGCGCAGCAGGGTCAGGAGAGCATTGCTGAAGCGGGCCTTCTTCATGCCGGCGATTTTAACGCAGCGTCGCCCTCGCTGCAAGCGGAAATGTCCGCGCCGACGCCGCGATGACACAGCTCGACGCCGCCGAAATGCGGGGTGAGCCACGCCCGGCGCGCGACAAAAGTTGCCGGGGCCCTCAAAAATGATCTTGACAAAAAGTCAGAACTGTGTTAGAATTACGCACCCTCCTGCGGAGTCGCATTTGCCCCTCCCAGGCAGGTAGCGCTGAGGCTCCGTCGGTGCGGCGGCGCGGACTGCGTGCTCGGAGCCGGGCTCCGAGGCGTGCTGCGGGCGGTCGTCGTCGGTATTCGTCGCTTGCGTCCGCGTCGGCTTCTCGCTTGCGAAGCTGCGCTCCCGCTGCTTTTCTCCACCCCCAACTCTCTTTTTTTCTCTTCACTACCCTACCTCACACCCTCTACCCATGCTCATTCTCCATACCTCGGACTGGCATCTCGGCAATCGCCTGATGGATCACAACCGCCTGGCGGAACACCGGGCTTTTTTTCGCTGGCTGCTCGAACTGACCCGCGAACGGCGCCCCGATCTGCTGCTCGTCAGCGGCGATCTTTTTGACAGCAGCACCCCCGGCGACCGCGCTCAGGAGCTTCTCTGCGACTTTCTGAGCCGCGCCGATGCTTGCGGCTGCGGCCGCGTTGTGCTCACCGCCGGCAATCACGACGGCGTGAGCACGCTGCGCAAGATTCGCCCGCTCTTGCAGCGCTACCACGCCGACCTCATCACCGACCTCGGGCCGGAGAACGCCGAGGACTGCCGCATCACGCTTCAGGACGGCGAGGGAAAGCCCTGCGCCACGCTCTACGCCGTTCCCTACCTGCGCCCGGCGGACGTCGCTCTGGCGGTGCCGGCCGATGCCCCGCGCGAGGAGCGGGAGAGCGCCTACACGCGGGGCGTTGCCGCGCTCTATGCGCGCCTCGCGGAGGATGCCCGCGAGCAGAAGCGAGCCCACGGCGGCCCCGCCATCGCCATGGGGCACCTGAGCCTGATCGGGGCGCGCAGTACGTCGTCGACGCGCCAGCTCATCGGCACGCTCGAGGGCGTCGGGTGCGACATCTTTGACCCGGTCTTCGACTACGTGGCGCTCGGGCACTACCACGCTCCGTCCTCCTTCGAGCAGGGCCGCATCGCCTACAGCGGCAGCCCGCTGGCGCTCAGCGTCGATGAGGGCGAGGAGCCGCGGCGCGTGCTGCTGGTGCAGCTCGATGAGGAGGGGGTGAAGGAGGTTCAACCCGTCGAGGTTCCGCGCTTCGCTCTCCACGTCCGGCTCGAGGCGGACGGGGTGCAGCAGCTGGAGGAGTTGCCCGCTCAACTCGCCGCGCGGGTGGAGGAAGCCCGCCGCGGGGGCGCGGAGGAGCCGGAGCTCTACCTGCAAGTGGACTACGGCGGGGGCGACCTGACGCTGCACGAGCTGCGGGAGCGCCTCGACGCGATGCAAGCTCAGGCGGGCATCACGGCCTACCGGGCGCGCCTGCGCCGCGATGCGGCCTCGGCGGCGCTCGACCCGCACGAAGAGCCCCTGCCCCTCAGCCAGTTCACCCCCGAGGATCTTCTGCTGCGCTGCCTTCGCGAGCGGCAGGACGGCGGGGCCGGCATCACCGAGGAGCAACGAGAGCGGATGCTGGCTCTCTTTCGCCGCAGTCTCGATGCCGTGCTGGCGGCCGAGGGCGGCGGCGCTGAGCCAGGTTCCGCAGGGGCCGCAGCGTCCGAAGCGTCCCGCGCGGCGGACGGAGACGCGCTTTCGGCAAAAAGTCCGGCAAAAGGTGCCGCCCCAAGCTCGGCGGAGGATGCGGAAGAGGAGGATGCGGAAGAGGAGGACTTGCCGAACGATGGCTGAGTCCGCCGTCTCTTCGGCACTCCCGCTTCCCTGAGTTTCATCCCGCCACTCAGCTTCGTCTCATCCCGTTTCCCTCTCTCACCATCAGACACCGTTTCAATCATTTCGCACGCCCCGCGCCTCCTTCCCTGACTGCTTCCCTACTCAGTTTCCCCGTACTGTCCCCCCTCTACCCCATTTACCCTACCCCATTTACCCTACTCTGTTTCCCTACCCTGTGATTCCCACCTGCTGACAGCATGAAAATTCTCCACCTTCACTTCTGCAACATCAATTCGCTGGCCGGTTCCTTCAGCATCGACTTTGAGCACCCCTCGCTCGACGATGCGGGGCTCTTCTCCATCACCGGCCCGACGGGCTCCGGCAAGAGCTCGCTGCTCGACGCCATCTCCTACGCTCTCTACGGGCAGACGCCCCGCCTCGGCTCGTTCTCCAACACCCGCAATGATCTCATGAGCCGCTGCGCCGATCAGTGCGAAGCGGAGCTGGTGTTCGAGAACCGCGGGCGCCGCTTCCGCGTCAGCACGAGCCAGCGCCGCACGAAGCGCGCCAAGCTGCCCTACGCTCAGGCGGAGCGCCGCTTCAGCGAGATCGGCCCCGACGGCACCGAACAGCTGCTGGCGACGAAGATCGGCGACGTCAACCGCCTCGTGCGCGAGTGCAGCGATTTGAGCTACACGAACTTCTGCCGCTGCATCATGCTGCCGCAGGGCGATTTTGCGCGCTTCCTGAAGGCGCGCGACGAGGACAAGTCCGAGGTGCTCGCGACGCTGACGGGCACGGATGTGTACCGCCGGCTCGGCGACTACGTGGGCGACCGCCTTCAGGAGCTCAAGCGGAGCATCGAGGCGCTGCATGTGCAGGAGGTGCTCAGTGAGGAGGATCTCGCAGCGCTGAGGGAGCAGAAGGCGGCGTCGGATGCCCAATGCGAGGCGCTGGGCCGCCGCCGACAGGAGCTCGCCGAGAGGCTCCGGCTGCGCGAGCAGTACGATGCGCTCGCGGCGGCTGAGCAGGAGAGCCTCAAGGTCCATCAGCAGGCGGCAAGCGAGCAGAAGCTCTTTGAGGCATCCGGCGAGGCGGCGCGCCTGGCTCTGGGCGAGCGAGCGCAGGCGGTGCAGCCGGCTGCTCTTCGCCGCCACGAGGCGTCGCGGCTCTGCGTGAGGCTTGAGGGCGATCTGCGCCGACAGCAGGAGGCTCTTCTCGCCCCGCAGGAGGAGCTGCGCCGGCTGAGCCCGGCTCTGGAGCAGGCGGAGAGCGACTGCCGCCGCATTCAGGGCGAGCAGGCGGCGCGCCGGCAGCTTTTGGAGCAGGAGCTCGTGCCGCTGGAGGCGGAGATCCGCCGGCAGGAGACGGCGGCTCACGAAGCCGAGCGCCGCCGCAGCAGCGATGCGGCGGTGCTGGAGCAGTTGAAGCGCCGCGAGGCAGATCTCGTGCAGCAACAGAGCAAGGATGAGGCCGCGCTCAAGCGCGTCGAGACCGAGCTGTCGGCGCTCGGCGACCTGAGCGGGCAGCGCGACGCGCTCCACGCGCTCGTAGGACTGGCCGCGCAGTGGCGCGCCTGCACGCCCGACGGCAAGGTTCTGCCGCTGGGGGAGGGCCCGGAGGATGCCCGCCGGCAGATGGCAGCCCTCGAGGAGGATCTGGCGCAGTGCTGCGGCAGCGACACGCCCGAGCAGCTCCGCGAGCGCGAGGCCGGGCTCCGGCAGCTCGCGGAGGCTCTTCCATCCCTGCCCCCGGCCCTGGAGGAGGATCGCAGCGCTCAAGGCGGGCTGAAGCAGGCGGAGGAGCGCCTGAGCCGCGCCGAGGCCGCCGAGAAGGAGGCGGAGGAGGCGGTGCAGCGCGCCCGCACCATCCGCGAGCTGACGAGTCTGCGCGCTTCGGTCGATGACAAGCTTGCCGAGCTCGGGGCTCGCTTCCGCGCCGGGGAGCTTCCCTGCTGCCCCTGCTGCGGCTCGCCCCACCCGGGGCCGGAGCCGGAGCGCACCGGGCAGCAGAGTCTGCGCGAGGCCGAGGAGGGCCTGAGCCGGGCCGACGGAGCGCTGAAGGCCGCGCGCGCCGAGCTGAAGCGGGCTCAGGGCGAGCTCCGCAAGGCGTCGGACCGCGCCCAGAGCAGTGCGGCGGCGCTGAAGCACTGCCGCAAGCACCTGCTCTCTCTGCTCCGGGATCTGGCCTTCGATGAGCCTCAGGGCTGCCTCGAGCAGCCGGAGGACTTCGCCCGCCGTCTCGCCGACGCACAGCAGGCGCTGGCCGATCGCCTGCTGCGCATCGAGGCGCTGCAAGCTCGCCGCCGCGAGCTCACCGAGCTGCTGCCGGCGCTGGCCGCGCGGGCGGTCTTCCGCGAGAAGGCCTCGGCCTGCACCGCTCTCGTGCCGGGGGCCGAGCTTCCGCAGCAGGCCGACGAGCTCGCGGGCTGGCTGGAGCGGGCGGAGAGCCGTCTGAGCGCTTGGGATCAGGCGCAGGAGCAGCACCGCCAACTGCGGCACAATCTGCAACAGGGCGGCGAGCAACTGACCCGACTTCGCAGCGGCGAGCTGCGCGACGCCGCCGCAAACGCCGAGAAGAGCCGCAATGACGCCGAGAGCGCTCGGAATCAGTGGCAGCAGAGCTGCAGCCAGCGCCTCGAGCGCTGGGGCGAGGAGACGGCCGACAAGCAGCTGGCCGCCTGTGCCCTCACCTGCCAGAAGGCGGAGCAGCTCCGGGATGTCACCCGCGAGAAGCTGGAGTCGGCCAAGGCCAAGCTCGGCACCGTGCAACAGCGCATCGACGACCTCACGAAGCAGCAGCGGGAGGCCCGCGAGGAGCTCGGCGCGGCCGACGAGGCGCTGAAACATTTCCTCGCCGAGCAGCAGTTCGACAGCGAGGAGGCCTACGCCGGCGCCCTGCTCTCCGCCGAGCAACTGCGCGCCCTCCGCGGGCGCCAAACGCAGCTCGCGCGAGCTCTGGCCGAGGCCGAGGCTGAGCTTCGCACCCGCCGCGAGGCCCTCGACCCGCTGCGGGACCGCGCCAAGGAACCCGCACCCGACGCGCTGCGCGCCGAGCTCGCGAGCGCAGTCGAGGCGCTCGCGGAGGCGGAGACGCAGCAGAAGGAGCTGGGCAACCGGCTCTACCACGATGAGGAGCTCCGCCGCGACAACCGCGAGCTCGAGGCGCAGCGCCGCCGACTCATCGAGGAGCGCGAGCAGTGGCAGCTGCTCTACGACACGATGGGCGGCACGCGCGACGCCTTTCAGCGCTACGCGCAGAGCATCACCATGCGCCTGCTCGTGCAGCAAGCCAACGGCGTGCTGCGGCGCCTCAGCGACCGCTACACCCTCTCGGTTGACCCGGACGCGCCGCTGCGCCTGAGCATCCGCGACTGCTACCTCGACGACGAGCCGCGCCCCTGCGACAACCTCTCGGGCGGCGAGAGCTTTCTCGTGAGCCTCGCCCTCGCGCTCGGGCTCTCGCGCATGACGGGCAACACGCGCTTCGACACGCTCTTCCTCGACGAGGGCTTCGGCACGCTCGATGAGGAGAACCTCGACCGCGTGCTCGACAGCCTGCAAAAGCTCACGGCCGACGGCAAGATGGTCGGCATCATCACCCACGTCGACCGCCTGCGCGACCTGATTCCGACGGAGATCGCCGTCACCCCCACCTCGCAGCCCGGCTACTCCACCCTCAGCGGCCTGCCCGCCATCAGCGCAAAGCCACTCTACAGCTGAGCGCTCCCGCCGCCGCACCGCCGGAGCTCCCCGCTCCGCGGTGCGGCCACCGAGATTCCCGCATCGTTCCCGCAGCTCCCCACGCCTCTCTTCAACCCTCCCCCACGCCTCTCTTCAACCCTCCTCCTCAACTCGCTTCGTCCCCCCCATCCCCCTTCACCCCTCGCCATGACCGCACCCCAACGCATCTTTCTCGGCTGGCATCGCCCGGCCCTTGAACTCATTGCCGAACGCCTGCTGAACCTGCACCGGCAGGACGCCCGTGCCCTCCGCCGCCGCATCGTGATCGTCCCGACGCGCGAAAGCGGCCGACGCCTCCGCGAAGCCCTCGCCGCCGGGGCAGCGGGCGGGGCCCTGCTCAGCCCGCGCATCATGCAAATGCAGCAGCTGCTGCACCCCGCCGATCCCGCCGTCGCCGATACTCTGATGACCCAAGCCGCCTGGCAGGCCGAGCTGCAAGAGCCCGACATCGCCGAAGCCTTCAGCCTGCTCTGCCCCGAGAGCGCCGCAGCGGGAGATGAAGCGCCCGGCCGCGACTCCTGGCGCGTCAGCCTCGCCGAGCGCCTGCACAGCCTCAGCGACCTCCTCACCGGCGAGCTCATCGATCCGGCCCAAGTCGCCGCCCTGCTCCGCGGCGAGCCCGAGACTCTGCGGCGCCGCGAGCCCGAGGACGAACTCGCGCGCCGGCAGCTCAGCGAGCGCATCGCCGCCCTCAACCCCGAGGAGAAAGAGCGCTGGCAGCAGCTCGCCGACCTCACCGCCCGCGTCGAAGAGCGCCTGCACCGCTGGCATCGCCTCAGCGAGCGCGAAGGACTCTCCCGCAGCCTCCGCTCGCCCGAGCTTCCCCCGCGCACCGACGCCCTCATCCTCGCCTGCCTCCCGCAGATCGGCGCCGGCGAGCGAGCCCTGCTCGACCAGCTCGCGCGCAAGGGCCTCGCCATCGAGAGCTGGGTGCACGCGCCCGAGGAGGAGAGCGAGAGCTTCGACGCCTTCGGCCAGCCGACGGAAGCTTGGCTCAGCCGCATCGTGCCGCTGAATGACGCGCACATTCACGTCGTCACCGAAGAAACGGGCATGGCGGAAAAAGCCCTGCAACTGGCCTCCGGCAGCCCGTCGGAAGACATCCTGCTCGGCGTCTGCGACACCGACTTTCTGCCCGCGGTGAGCCTGCGCTTCGCCGAGCAGGGCTGGCCCCTCTACAACCCCGGCGGGCGCAGCACAGGCGGTCTGGAGCTCACCTCTCTGCCGCATCTGCTCGACTTGGCGCTGGAGGACAGCCACAGCTCCGCACCGCTGGAAAAGCTACTGCGCAACAGCGTACTTCAGCGCCTGCTGGGCGCCGGGCTCCCCGAGCTCACCAACCGCCTGCTCGACGAAATCATGCAGACCCAGCTCCCGGCCGTCGCCGACAGCCTACAGGGCTACGCCGAGCGCTACAGCCGTGAGGAGATCAGCCAAACCGCCGCCTCCGCCGAAGCGGGTGACCAGGACGCCCTCGGCGACACCGAAGCCGAGCGCAGCGCCTCGCCCCAAGCCCCCGCCGCCCGGCGCCCCTGGACGCAGCTCGCCGCCTACATACGCCGCGTCCGCGAGCTCGTCGAGCGACTGAGCCGCGCCGAGACCGCCGCCCCCGCCCTGCGGCAGCTCGCGGCCGCCCTCACCGGCATCAGCACCGGCAACGCCCCCTACAGCCGTCTGGCCGCCGCCATGGCTGAAGACATCGGCGAACTGGCCGCCGCCATGCAGGAGCACCCGCAGGAGATCGAGGTGCACACCGCCCTCCGCATCATCAGCGGGCGCCTCAACGCCGCCGCGCTGCAACAGGAGCAGCGCAGCGATGCCGCACTCGACGCCCTCGGATGGCTCGAACTGCCCTACGGCACGGGCTCGCAGCTCATTCTCACCGGCCTGCACGACGGCATCGTGCCCGAAGCCCTGCCCGACGATCCCTTTCTGCCCGACACCCTGCGCCGCCTGCTCGGCATGAGCCACCGCAGCCTGCGCCTCGCGCGCGACAGCTACCTGCTCCTCTCCCTGATCGCCTCGCACCGCCGCACCGACGTCATCGTCGCGCGCCTCAACCCGCGGCGAGACCCCGTGCACCCCTCCTCCCTGCTGCTGCGCTGCCCCTCCGAGCCGCCCGAGGCCCTCACCGACCGCATCGCCCACCTCTTCCGCCCCGCCGAAGCCTTCGCTGCCCCGCCCCTCTACGAGCTCGGCGCCTGGCGCTGGCACCACCCGAGCGATCAGCAGGAAGCCGGCTCCGCTTATACCGATACCTCCGCGCTCGCTACGGACATCTCCCCGACAAACAGCCCGGCAAGCATCAGCCCGGCAAATGACAGCCCGGCAAGCGGCACCGCCCCGACCGTACCCTCCCCCTCCACGCCCTCGACAGCCCCGACAGGCCCGACAGCCCCGGCCACCCCCGCAGATGCGACGGTCTCCGTTCTTGGCGGCAACACACTCATCAGCAGCTGCGGGCAAAACATCCCCATCGTCCGCCTCCCCCGGCTGGAGGGCTTCGGCGCCGACGCCGACACGGACAAGGCCCGCGCCGACGAGCTTCCGTGGCGCAGCCTGCTGCCCGACACCTGGCGGCCCGAGCCCATCACCCTGCTCGGCAGCAGCCTGAGCTCCCCCTGGGCACAGCCCGGCCACAGCTTCAGCCCGACGGACATCGACGCCTTCCTCAGGAGCCCGCTGCTCTTCTGGCTCAACAAACTGATGGGCATCAATGCCTACGACGTCTACGAAGAAGGCCTCAGCAGCATGACGCCGCTGACGCGCGGCAGCCTCCTGCATCGCGTCCTTGAAAGACTCATCGGGGACTACCGCTGCGACGACCCCGCGCTGAGTGCCGAAGAGATCTACCGCAGCGGAAAGCGCTATCTCGACGAGGAGATCCGGCAGCTCTTCGGCGACGAGCCCCCGCCCGCCGTACACCTCTTCACCGGCTTTGCCGAGGCCCACCTGCAGCAGTACGCCGAGATGCACCTGCGCGACCTGCGCGACGGCTGGAGCGTGGTCGCCTGCGAACAAAAAGTGCTCTGGCCGGTGGCCGAGGGCATCAGCTTCCGCATGACCGTCGACCGCGTCGACCGACACCGCGACGGGCGCTTCCGCGTCATCGACTACAAAACCGGCAGCAGCTACGCGAAAAAAGATCAATCGGAAGGGCTCTGCTCTCTCCCCGGCGGAGATGAACGCTACCGCCGACTCATGCCCTTCATCCCGACGAAAAGCGATGAGAAAGGCCCCGAAAAAGCCGTCATCAGCATCCAGCTTCCGCTCTACGCCGCCTGGGTCTCGGAACACTTCAGCGTGGCCCGCAGCGCCGTCGAAACCTGCTACGATGTGTTCACCCTCTCCGAAAAGGGCGTCGTCCGCATTCCCCAGCCGAGCGATACCGAGCCCGATGCCCCGAGGCGCACCCGCCTCATCATCGAAGCCGCCGTGGGCATGATGCGCGCCGGCGTCTGCCTCGTGTCGCAAGAGGACTACAGAGGCTCCCGCCCGTCGTCCCAAGATCCTCTCCTCCCCTTCATCGGCAACAGCAGCCTGCGCAGCCTCTTCGGCCTGCCGCTCCTGCCGCTCGCCCCGGCAGCAACGGACGGCGACAACCAGCAGGACGACTCTGTCGACTGAGAGCCTCGACCGCGTACCGCAGCCCCCTCCGCCGGAACCGTCCCCCGCCCTCGGACTCCGTCAACCGACTTTTCCCCACAACATTTTTTTCCCCCACAGAATCCCCCCTGCCTCCTCACCGCACCCCCGCTCCCCCAGGCCCCCGCAGCCAACGGAGCCCCAGCCCCCTCACCGCCATGACACCCTCCCCCTCCTCGGCTTCCCGCAGCGCCGCCGACACCGCGGCCGCCCACGCGCCAAGCAACCCTTCAACCCAGTCGGCCCCGCAGCCTCGCGAGCTCGTGCGCAGCGTCGTCATCGCCGCCTCCGCCGGCACGGGCAAGACCTATCAACTCTCCCTGCGCTTCATCGCCCTGATGGCGCTGGGCGTCCCCCCGCTTCAGATGATTGCGCTGACCTTCACCCGCAAGGCGGCCGGCGAATTCCTCGACCGCATCCTGCGCCGACTGGCCGAAGGCGCCGCCTCCGAGGAGGGAGCCGCCCGGCTGGCCGCCGACATCCGCCGCTGCTGGCAGGGCAACGCGGCGGAGGGAGTGCCGGCGCTCTGCCCGGGAGCCGATGAAGCGCGACACCCCCTCACGCGCGCCCGCTTCCGCGAGCTGCTGCTGCTCTTCATCGAGCGCTTCTCCGAGCAACACCTCACCACCATCGACAGCTTCTTCAACCGCCTCGTCGGCCTCAGCGGTCTCGAACTCGGCCTGAGGGGGAGCGTCGACATGATCAGCGACGCGAAACTCGAACGCGCCCGCACCGAGGCCATCCGCGACCTCATGGCCTTCATCAGCCTCAGCCGCGAAGGCGAAGAGCTCGGCGAGCAACTGCAGGACATCATCGACAGCAACGGCACTCCGCTGACCGAGGCCTTGAGCGGCCTCGTCAACAGCTTCGGCCAGCTCTACACCCATGCTCAAAATGTCGAGCTCTGGAAGAGTTGGGAAAACGCCTTCCGCATCCCCGACTACCGACATCTGCCCGAGCTCTGCGACGCCGATATAGACGCCGCCTGCGCCGAAGTCGAGGAGTTGGCTGCCCGAAGCCGTGACGACGCGAAGCTGATCGAAAAGGCGACCAAGATCTGCCTCAAGTACCTCGAATCGCTCCGCGAGGGCAAACTCCCCGACAAAGATCCCGGCTTCGGGCAAACCAAAATCAAGGAGCACACGCCCGACACCCGCCGCATGTGCGACATCGCCCTGCGGATGAAGCGCGAATTCCTCAAGCGCGTGCTCGGGCGCGCGCAGCGGAAAGGCCTCGCGCTGTATCAGCTGTTGGGCCTCTACAACGAGCTCTACACCAAGCGAGCCATCTCCCTCGGCCAGCTCAGCTTCAACGACAACGCCACCCTGGCCCGCCGGGCCCTCGCGGAAGGGGGCAGCGACGTGCCGACGCGCCTCGCCTTCCGCCTCGACGGCGAGCTCACCCACTGGCTGCTCGACGAATTTCAGGACACCTCGCACGAGCAATGGCAGGTGCTGAGCCTCCTGCTGGATGAAATCATCGCCGAGACCGGCAGCAACAGCGAGCACCTCGCCGAGCGCAGCCTCTTCATCGTCGGCGACATCAAGCAGGGCATCTACTCCTGGCGCGGCGCCTATGACAGGATCTTCAAGAATCTGCTCAGCCCCGGCGCCCCGCTCACCCGGATGAACATGAACAAGAGCTACCGCTCCTCGCAGGTCGTGCTCGACTTCGTCAACCGCGTCTTCGACTTCAGCGGCCCGGACGAGAAACACGTCAGCGCCCGCAAGCTCTCCGGCTACGTCTGCGTGAGCCGCTTCGGAGAGGAATCGACGGGCAAAAAAAAGGTTCCGAGAGGCGATGCCGCCGATGCCATCGCCGCCATCCTCCGAGATCTGCCCTTCAAGGAGCGCGAGATGAGCGTCTGCATTCTCCTCAACACAAACGATGACATCCGCGACCTCTCCGCGCGCCTGCGCCGCCTCTGCCCCGACCTGCCCATCCGCGCCGTGAACAAGATCCAAGTCACCACTGACTCTCCCGTCGGGCAGACGCTGCTGAGCTTTTTCCGCTGGCTCCAACACCCTCGGAATCCCCATCACGTCGCGATCGTGAAAAACTCGCCGCTCGCCCCGGCGCTCGACGGAGCCGAGGGAAGCTGGCAGAGCTGGAGGCGGCGGCTGGAACAGGCGGGCTACGCCGCCGTCATGGAGCGCCTGAGGCGCTGCCTCGAAGAGGCCCGCTGCGACGGGCACCCCGTGCTCAACGACTTCATGCGCCACCGCCTCAACATCTGGGTCAGTCAGGCGTATACCTTTGACCTCAGCGGAGGCACCCTCGACGACTGGATCGACACCATGAGCACCCTCGGGCTCAATGAAAACCCGCCAAAGAGCTGCATCCACCTCATGACGGTGAACACGAGCAAGGGGCTGGAGTACGACGTCGTCATCCTGCCGATGCTGGAAGTCCAAAAACACGCCAACAAAGTCTCGTACCTCTGCCGGACCGACGCTCAGGGCGACATCGCCGGCATCTTCACGCCCGTGGGGGAAAAAAAGATCAACGACCACGTCGACGAACTCCGGGGCGACTACGCAGCCAACGAGAGCGAAGCGGAGGAGCAGGAGAGCCACAAACTCTACGTCGCTCTGACGCGCGCGGCACGCGCCAACTACATCCTCATTCCCCGCATGGCGAAACCCGGCAAACAATACAACGGCAGCCGCATCCTCGACGCCATAGACACCGACGGAAGCGATGACGACTATGAGGAGGGCGACCCGCACTGGTACGATGAGCTGCCGCCGCGCGCCGAGGAGGAGAAAGCCGCAGCCGTTCCCCCCCAACTCGGGGCCGCCTCGCCGCGCCGGCGCCGCCGCAGCCCCTCCGAGTCCTGCACCGATGATGAGGAGATGCTCGCCGCAGGAGGCGGCGATGCCGAGGCAGGTGATGCGGAGGCCGGCGAGGCCGGGGATCGCGTCGGCACGGCGAGCACAAGCCCATCGGGAGCGGCTCCCCGCCGCTTCGGCCTGCCCTCACCCGAGCGTCGCGCCGCGGCCATGGCCTTCGGCACGGAGGTGCACGCCCTGCTCGAAACCGTCGAGTGGCTCGATGAGGACAACCCGCCCGCCTGGTACACCTCCCCGAAGACCCCGGCCGAAAAGCTCGCCTCTCGAGCCCTGCACGACGATGCCCTCCGGCGCTTCTTCGTACGCAGCGACGGCGCGGAGGCCTGCAATGAGCAGCCGCTGGAGGCCGTCACCGATCGCGAATGGACCTCCGCCGTCATCGACCGCCTGCTGCTCTACCCGGCCGAGCGCCGCGCCGAGATTCTCGACTACAAGACCACGCGCCGCCGCTGCGACCTCGGCACCCACTACCTGCCGCAGATGCAGGCCTACCGCCGCCTCGTCGCGCGCGCCACGGGCTTCGACGAGGCGCACATCGGCGTCACCCTCGTGCAGCTGAGCCTCGAGGGAGATCTGCAACTGCACCGCTACAGCGAAGAGGAGCTCCGCTGAGGCGCGAGCTCCTGCCGCCGCGCGGTCCCGCGCGACCCACGGCCCCCCGCGCCCCAAGCTGACACCCACCCTCAGTTAACGCATCCCCACACAAATCGTCCGGGCTCGCATCTCCGCCCCCCGACTCGACTCCGGCTCGCATCCCCGCCCGGCGCCCGCCCCCTACGTCTTGACAGAAGTCCCGTCCGGCTTCCGTCCGAAGCCCGAGGGCGGCCTCGGCGGAAGTCGGGAGTCTCGGCCTGCGGAACCGGCAGCGCAGCCCCCTGAAAATTCTCGCAGGGAGGGAACATTTCGGCTTGCAGTCACCCCGCCCCTGTGCTATATCTACAACATACCATCACCCCCACCATTCACATGAAAACAACCCTCCGCACCTCAGCCCGCCGCGGCTTCACGCTCATCGAGCTCATGGTGGTCATCGCCATCCTGATGTCGCTCATGGGCATTTCCGCCTTTGTCATCCTGCAGCACAAAGACGACGGTGAAATCACGAAATCCGTCAACAACATCAAGTCCCTCGGCCAGGAGCTCGAAAACTTCAAGACCGATCGCAAGAGCTACCCCTGCGATCGCACGGCTGACAAGCTGATGGAGGACAACGAGGGCGTCGACTTCGGCGATCTGACGGGCGACAGCGCCAACTGCTACCTCCGCCAGGTGCTGCTGAACAACTCCGGCGTCGATGAAAAGATCTTTTACGCCTTCAACGTCGACGGGCGCTTCACTGAGTCCGCCACCAATGAGAAGGCCAACGGCGAGGCCCTCGTCGAAGGCGAGAACGGCTTTGCGTACGTGATGCGCTATGACCCGGCCGACAAGACGAAGAAGCTGCCCGTGAAGGGCAAGGACGTGCTCCTCATCGCGTCGCTGGGCACCACCTCCCCCTGCTCTGGCGAGAAGATTCCCTTTGATGCCGCCTCCTACAAGGATAAGGCCGTCATCTACATGGCCGGTTCCGGCAGCGTCACGCAGCTGAACCTCAAGCTCGATGAGAACGATGAAAGCATCGGCTACCTCGAGGACAACACCGTGATCTTCGAGAAGAGCAAGCGCGGCAAGACGAAGTCGAACCTGCAGGACGTCGTCGTGCTGCCCCCGCTGTAATCAGCGCTCGATCCGCGGAGTTCATCCGCCCCGCCTTTCCCTCCGGCGCACCACCCCTCCTCGGGTGGTGCGCTTTTTTTGTGTAGACATCTCGCTGCGAACCTCCTCCCGCCGCAGGCGCCCTCCCCCCGTGTCAACGTGAATACGACGGACGGACTCGACGGACGCAAGCGCAAAACCTCAGGAGCGCCGCGGCACCGCAGGGCACACACCGCGTCGGGTTCCCGAAGCCCGCCGTCACGAAGCCGCTCGCCCGCCTCAAGGCCGCGGGGCACAAAAAAGGCCCGGCATCAGCCGGACCTGAGAGGGGAAGGCGGGAGCGGTGAGCGCCCGCGCGCCCTGCGTCAGCAGTAGCGCGCCAGGACGTAGGGCAGGATGCCGCCGGCGCGGAAATACTCCTTCTCGATGGGCGTGTCGAGGCGCACGATGAGGGGCAGCTCAAAGGCCGGCTCGCCGGCGGGCTTCACCACCAACGTCGCCGCCCCGCGCGGCTGCACGTCATTGCTCAGCCCCGTGATGGAGAAGGTCGCATCGCGCAGGTCGCGCACGCGATCGTAGTCGGCCGGGTTCGCGAAGTTGAGCGGCAGCACGCCCATGCCGATGAGGTTCGAGCGGTGTATGCGCTCAAAGCTCTTGGTGATGACGGCGCGCACGCCGAGCAGGTTCGTGCCCTTGGCCGCCCAGTCGCGGCTGGAGCCCATGCCGTAGTCCTCACCGCCGATGATGATGGTCGGCGTGCCGTCGGCCTTGTAGGCCATGCCGGCATCGTAGATGAAGGTCGGCGTGCCGCAGCAGCTCGCGATCTCCACATCAGGCTTGCGCACGCTGCGCGAGCCGAAATAGAGCGTGTAGCCGCCCTCGACGCCGGCTGTCAGCAGGTTCTTGATGCGCACGTTGGCGAAGGTGCCGCGCGCCATGACGAGGTCGTTGCCGCGGCGCGAGCCGAAGGTGTTGAAATCGCGGCGCTCCACGCCGTGCTCGGCGAGGAAGAGCCCCGCGGGGCCGGTGGGCTTGATGGCGCCGGCCGGCGAGATGTGGTCCGTCGTCACGCTGTCGCCGAAGATGCCGAGGGGGCGCGCGTCGATGATGTCGGCGATGTCACCCTTGCTGCCGTTGAAGCCGTCAAAGAAGGGCGGGCGATGGATGTAGGTGGAGGCGGGATTCCAGGCGAAGGTGGCGCCGCCGGGGGCCTTCACGCCGTCCCACTCCGGCACGTGGCCGCTGTAGCAGGCGGTGTAGTCCTCGGGCGTGCAGGCGCGGGCCTGAGCCGCGGCGATCTCCGCGCTCGACGGCCAGATGTCGCGCAGATAGACGGGGTGACCGTCGGCCGCCGTGCCGAGCGGCTCCTTCTCCATGTCGATATCGACGCGGCCGGCGAGCGCGAAGGCGATGACCAGCGGCGGCGACATGAGGAAGTTGGCCTTGACGTGGGCGTGGATGCGCGCCTCGAAGTTGCGGTTGCCGGAGAGCACGGAGCAGGAGACGAGGTTGTTGTCGATGACGGCTTTCTCGAGCTCGGCGTTGAGCGGGCCGGAGTTGCCGATGCAGGTGGTGCAGCCGTAGCCGACGATGGAGAAGCCGATGCGATCGAGCGCCCCCATGAGGTCGTTGTTGGCGAAGTAGCGCGCCGCGATGCGCGAGCCGGGAGCAATGCTCGTCTTGACGTAGGCGGGCACGCGCAGGCCGAGGGCGTCGGCCTTTTTGGCGAGCAGACCCGCGGCGAGCATGAGGCCGTCGTTGCTGGTGTTGGTGCAGCTGGTGATGGCCGCCACGAGGATGGAGCCGTCGCGCAGCGCGACGTCGTGCGTGGTGTCGGCGTCGGGGTTGCCGGCATCGCCCTTCATCGTGACGGGGACGGGCTCGAGGCGCTGCGGCGCGCCGTAGCTGCTCTCGCAGATCTGTGCGAAGGCGGATTTGAGCTCGCTGAGCGGGATGTGATCCTGCGGGCGCTTCGGGCCGGCGACGGCCGGCACGATGTCGCCCAGATCCAGCGTGAGCTCGATGCTGTAATCGATGTCGCCCTCGCGGGGCATGCCGAAGAGCCCCTGGGCGCGGTAATAGGCCTCGTAGGTGGCGACGTGCTCCTCGCTGCGGCCGGTGGCGCGCAGGTAGGCGGCGCTCGTCTCATCGATGGGGAAGAAGCCCATCGTCGCACCGTATTCGGGGGCCATGTTGGCGATGGTGGCGCGATCGGGCAGCGAGAGGCTTGCCGCGCCTTCGCCGTAAAACTCCACGAACTTGCCGACGACGCCCTGGCGGCGCAGCATCTGGGTGATGTGCAGGGCGAGATCCGTCGCGGTGACGCCCTCGCGCAGCTTGCCGCGGAGATTCACGCCGACGACCTCGGGAACGAGGAAGGTCACGGGCTGGCCGAGCATGCCGGCCTCGGCCTCGATGCCGCCCACGCCCCAGGCGACGATGCCCAGGCCGTTGATCATCGTGGTGTGCGAGTCGGTGCCGACGAGGGTATCTGGGTAATAGACGCTGCCCTGCTGCATGACGCCGCGGGCGAGGTGCTCGAGGTTGACCTGGTGGACGATGCCCGTTCCGGGCGGCACGACGGAGAAGGTCTTGAAGGCCTGCTGGCCCCACTTGAGGAACTCGTAGCGCTCGGTGTTGCGCTCGAACTCGCGCGTCAGGTTTTTCTGGCGCGCTTCGGGGAAGCCGGCCCAGTCGACCTGGACGGAGTGGTCGACGACGAGGTCGACGGGAACGAGCGGCTCCATCTTGGCGGGATCGGCGCCGAGGTCCTGCACGGCGGCGCGCATGGCGGCGAGGTCCACCAGCAGCGGCACGCCCGTGAGATCCTGGAGGATGATGCGCGCGACGGTGAAGGGGATTTCGTAGCTGCCGGGGGCCTTGGCGTTCCACGAGGCGAGGTTGGCTACATCCTGCTGCGTGACCTTGAGGCCGTCGCAGTTGCGCAGCAGGCTCTCCAGCACGATGCGCAGGGAGACGGGCATGCGGTTGATGCCGGGGAATCCTTGTTCCGCCAGAGCGGGCAGGGAGTAATACTGGCCGGCGGTGCCATTGCCGGTGATAAAATCGCGTTTCGTGCTGTTCATGTCAGAGGGTGAGTCCATTTGTTCGCGGGCTAGTATACTCCTCTGATCCGCGAAAGCAAGCTCAAAGTGCACCCCTGAATGCTCCTCTGTTTCACTGCGCTCACGCTGCCGAGGGAACCGCCGAGGGGCCTGGGCGAAGGAGGGAGGAGGACTTGGAGCCCTGCCCGCAAAAAAACCGCACACTCTGCGGGAGAGTGTGCGGCTGACCTTTAAGATGAGGGGTTCAACGAGGAATGCATCAGAAGCGGCAGCCCACACCGATGAGGATGCTGTGCTGACCGAAGGGCGCATCAGCATAGGTGCGGCTGAACTCGTAGCCGAGACGGCCATAGAGGCTCTCGCTGAAGTAGTAGCGGAAGCCGGCGCCAACGCCCCAGGTGAAGCCGCCGTCCGTATCACTGATACCGGCCCACTTGAAATGGGTCCAGGCGTAACCGGCCTTGGCGCCGAGGTAGAAGTCCAGCTCATCGGTCACGGAGATGTTCAGATCATATCCGATGGTGAGCGGCAGCATGAAAACATCCATATCAGCACCCCAAACATCCTCAGAGCCCCAGAGTCCGCTGACGCTGAGGTTGAAGTTGTGCGTGAAGGTGTCGTTGTGCTCGTTGAAAAGGTTGAAGGCCAAGCGCGGACCGTACATGTCCACGGAATCGGAACCATCACCCAAGGCAATAACGGCATCCAGAGAGTAGACGGGCTGGACGTCGTTGGCGGTCAGAGCTCCCGTCTGCTCGCTGGGCAGGACGTAGGGAGCAGCGGAAGCGGTGCCGGCAAGGGCAGCCAAGATAGTGGTAACTGAGATCAGTTTTTTCATAGACGCCTCCTCTATAGCACATCACTCGCACGAATGCAAGGCTAAAAATTCACAGAACTGCTTCAGAAGAGCTATTTGTTTATTTTTTTAAGGTTTCAGACAACCGTACTATTTCTGCAGATGAACTTTTTCCCGTGCGTCGCAGCGTTAACATTTTCGCTGAAATGAGGGGAAGAGAGGTCTGTCCTCCGGTTTCAAAGGCTCAGACGCCCTTGGCGTCGCTCCAGAGAGCGACGTGGAGGCGGTGTCCGTAGCGCACGCGGTGGCGGATGCAGAGCTCGGCGACAGCGGGGGCGGCGGCAGTGAGGGCTTCGCGGTCAGCAGCGCAGGGCATGAGGATGAGGCGCTGCTGCGGGAGCCGGAGCGCTTCGATGGCTGCCCAGTCGTTCTCGCTTTCAACAACAAACTTGAACCAGGCGTTGGGGAGGGCGGCGAAACGCTCGAGCACGTCGCGGCGCAGGGCGAGGTGGGCGTCATTGCCGGCGTGGTTGAGCTTGGGCGAGACGTTCCACTGGTTGATGCGATGCAGCAGGCAGGCTTCGGGGATGATGGTGCCGTTGGTTTCGACCTCGATGTAGAGCTCGCGGGGCAACCGCTCGAGCAGGTTTTGCAGGGCCGCCTGCTGGAGGAGGGGCTCGCCGCCGGTGATGACGAGCCCGGGGCTGCCGAAGGCGAGAATGCGCTCGGCGGCTTCGGCTTCGCTGATGGGGATGCCCTCACCCCACGAGTATTTGGTGTCGCACCAGCGGCAGCGCAGGTTGCAGCCGGCGAGGCGCAAAAAGACGGCGGGGCTGCCGATGCGGGGGCCTTCCCCTTGGAGGGAATAAAAGATCTCGGGGGCTGATTTCAGTCGTGCAAGGGTGAGCATGCTGTGGTAAGATGGGGCGGGGCCGTCGGGGCTCCGTCTCCCCCGCTTATAGCAGATGGCGCCGCCGGCGTCAAGCGCAGCGGCCGTCCCAACACCTTCCCGCACCGTCCTGCGGTCGCCGTCCGCTCCTCAGCTTCCCCGCTCCTTCAGTTTCTCCCCTCTCAGTTCTCCGACCATGAAAGCTTCACCCTCTGACTGCTGCTCTTCCGCGCCCGGCTCTGCTCCGCAAGCTTCGGGCACCCCCTGCCCGTCTGATCGCCTGCGCGTTCTCTTCGTCTGCCTCGGCAACATCTGCCGTTCACCGGCGGCTGAGGTGATCTGCAGGGCCGCGCTGGAGAAGGCGGGGCTGGCGGGCCGGGTGCAGGCGGACTCCTGCGGCACGGCGTCCTACCACGTGGGGCAGCGCCCTGACGCCCGCATGCGCGCGGCGCTGGATCGCGCGGGTTTCCGCGACGTCGGCCACCGCGCCCGCTGCTTCAGCCGCGCCGATTTTGCCCGCTTTGATCTGATTGTGCCGCAGGATGAGAGCAACCGGCAGGATCTGCTGGCGCTCGCGCGGAGCGAGGAGGAGCGCGCCCGCATCGTGCCGATGAGCGCTTTCTTCGCCGACGGCGAGGCCGAGACGGAGGTGCCGGATCCCTACTACGGCGGGCCCGAGGGCTTCGATGCGGTGGTGGCGCTGCTGGATCGCAGCATGCCGAAGCTGCTCGGCGAGCTGCGCCGCCGCCTCGGCCTGGCGTCTGCCGCGCCCGTTGCAGCGGAGGCGCCGGGAGAGCCCGAGGCATGAGAGCGCTTTTGAGGCATGAGGGGGCCTTTCTCTTTTAGCTTGCATCGGCCCGAGAGCTCGGGTAGAATCAACGGTAGAGTTCAGAAAGAATGCGATGATGATGAAGCTGCTTGCATTACTGACGGGAGCAACTGTGCTGCTGGGCGCCTCCGCCTGCCAGCAGCCGACGCTCGGCTCGTTGAGCCGCGAAGCGGTCGATGAGCTACTGCGGGCCGATACGCTGGCGATAACGCCGCGCTCGCCGGGCTGGCTTCTGGCCGAGGATGCGGTCTTCAAGCTCAGCGCGAAGGACGCGCAGAGCCTGCGCGAGCTGCTCGGCGGCGCGGAGCTCAATGAGGTGAAGGAGGAGTACTACCGCGAGCCCGAAACGAGCGCGCAGAGCGAGGCGAGGCACAGTTTCTGCCTCTACGCCAGCAACGCTCAGTGCATGGAGGGGCATGTCGGCCTCGGCAAGCTCGTGGTGATGGATGATCTCAAGCTTTCCGTTCAGCAGCAGCAGGATCTCTACAAGCTGCTGCGCCCCTATCTGCTGAAGCTTTACCCCGCGCTGCCCTGAGGGACGGAGGAGGGCACCGCGCTCCTCCGCCTCGCGCGGAGCCGGCGGCGGAACGCGCACTCTCCCTGTTTGTCTCATAGTTCCGTGCGATTCCCTGTTTTTTTCCTTGTTCTGATGATGAAAAAATCATTTCTGACGCCGGGGGCCTTGCTGTTGCAGGGCTCGATGGCCGCGGCTCTGCTGCTCTCCTCGGGCTGCGTATACTCGCATGACCCGGATCCGAATGTGTACCCGAAGCCGCCGGAGGGTTTCTTCGGCCGCCGCACGCAGGTGCCGCTGCGCGCGGAGAAGGCCGACGTGGCGGTGATTTTCGTGGGCGGTTTCGCGGGGCGCTACCTGACGCGCATGCGGGCGGTCTATGAGCGGATGCCCGTGCTGCCCGTGCCGGGCAAGCAGTACCGCGCCTTCTACGACTGGGACGGCGGCGACGGGATGCTCTTCCTCAACAATGTCAACAACATGGTCCGCGACGTGCAGACCTTCCTCGCCGTCAATCCGAAGGCCGATCTGATTTTCATCGGCCACAGCTACGGCGGCTCGGCCGTGATGGACGTGCTGCGACAGGTGACGAATCCCCACGGGCGCATCATCGTGGTGACGATTGACCCCGTCAGCCGCAAGACGCGCTCGCTGCCGCGGCAGAGGGCGCGCGGCATTGACTACTGGATCAACATCTACTGCGATGACGTGCGCGTGCCGATCGACTACGTGGTGAAGCTCGGCGGGGTCTGGAAGAATTGCCCGCAGGCCGACGAGAACATCCGCTTCCTCGGCACGGCGCGGGATGACAAGGGGGACCTCTACCGCCACACGCGCCCCGAGCCGCTCTTCTTTGAGCGCATGGACGATTGCCCCGAGACGCCCTACGAGCGCCTGCTGCGCGCCTGCGAGCGCCTGCAGATCGGCAAAAATGCCGCGGCAAACGGCGCGATGAACGGCTCGGCGAATGCCGCAGCGACCCCGTCACCTCGGCGATGAAGGCTCCCTGGCTGCAACTGGAGGAGGCCCAGCGCGAGCTCGGCGCGCTCACGCCGTCCATCCGCGGCACGGTGCACCCGCTGGCCGTGGTGGACGGGGTGCTGGAGCTCGGCGAGGGCTCGGTGGTGAAGGCCGGCTGCGTGATTGAGGGCCATGTGCGCATCGGCCGCAACTGCGTGATCGGGCCGCACGCGACGCTGCGCGGCTTCACCTCGGTGGGGGATGGCTGCCGCATCGGCCACGCGGTGGAGGTCAAGAGCAGTTTGCTGGGCCGGGGTGTTGCCGTCGCCCACCTCAGCTACGTCGGCGATTCGGTGATCGATGATGACGTCAACATCGGCGGCGGCTGCATTCTGAGCAATTTTCGGCACGATGCCGGCGAAATCCGCATGCCCTGGGACGGGCGTCTGCAGGCGACGGGCCGCTGCAAGCTGGGCTGTTTCATCGGCCGCGGGGCGCGCATCGGCTGCGGCTGCGTGATTCTGCCGGGGCGCGTGCTGCCGCCGGACTGCCGGACGGATCCCGGCAGCGTGATCCGCTGAACCGAGCCGCGCCGGCGCGAGGGCGCAGTCACGGGCGGACCCAGGCGCGCGCGAAGGAGCCGCGCCAAGCTGCGCTTGGGTCTCGGCGAGCGCGCGCGGATTGCGTTCCGCGGGCAGGGGCTCGGGGAAAGTCAGACCCCGACTCAGGGCGCTGTTCCCTACTCAGGGAGCCTGCACGGAGCGCTCGAGCATGAGGCGGAAGCCAATGGTCTCTCGCTTCTCGGTTGGCGGATGGGGGCTGCGGGACGAGGTGCTGAGCTGCCCGGGGCGGAAGGAGGTGTAGTCTCCGCCTCGCGTGACGCCGTAGTGGCGGAAGCCGAAGTCCTCCGGCCCGCCGTATTCGCCGCCCACCCACTCGGCCACATTGCCGTCGAGGTCGTGCAGGCCGAGGGCGTTGGGGGCAAAGGAGCCGACGGGGGAGGTGTGCGGGAAACCGTCGCGGTAGCCCGGGATGACGTTGTTGTTGTTGAGGTAGAGCAGAGCGCTCGTATCCGCGAAGTTGCCGGTTGAGCGGTGCGGCGGCCAGCGCAGGCCCCAGGGATAGGCCTGCGCCGCACGGCTACTGCCGCTCAGGTGGCGCTCGTAGGGCGTGCGGCCCTCCTCCTGAAGCAGCCCGGCGAGAGCGCTCCACTCTTCATCGTCAGGCAGGCGGTAGCTGTCCGCCTCCTCGATATAACCGGCGCTGCGCTCCTTGTGCGTGAGCCACCGGGCAAAGGCCTCGGCGTCTTCGCGCGAGACGTTGACGACGGGGTGGTGCTCGTTCTGCTCAAAGTCCGGCTCGGGCGGGGGCGTGCGCCCGGTGTCCGAGCAGAACGTGGCGTAATCCGAGACGCGCACCTCCGTGGCGCCGGCCATGAGATTGGCGCCGGCGGGCTGAAACTTCATGCCGAGGCTGTTGATCCACTCGCCGCCGAAAATCACCGAGTTGTTCTGCCGGAGCACGAGATTGAGGAAGAGGGCTCGCGGCGAGAGGCCACTGCGTCGCACGGTGGAGTAGCCCGGCATCCGCACCTCGAGGAAGTAGGGAGCGAGCGGCACCTGCATGTCGATCATCGGCGTCACGCCCAGCATGCGCCCGTTGAGCATCACGGTGGCGCCCGCCGGGTTGGTGTAGATGGTGATGGGCGTCTTCTGAATGAGCGCCGTGGAGAGGCGGTAGGCGCAGAGACCGTCGTCACCCATGGTGCGGGGCTCGGGGCGCGGGATGAGCAGGTGGTCGCGGCCGATCGTCCCCTCCTGCTCACAAAGGTGCGTCAGCCAGAGCGTGTAGGCGCTGATGCCCGTCTGCGAGGTGCGGATGAGGTCCGTGCCCGGCACCGCTTCGCAGGGAATGTTCGCCGCGGCGCCCTCGCTGCGCTGAAAGGCAGCAAAGAGGGCCGCCGTCACCGCCGTGGAAGCGCGGTGCGAGCCCGCGCCGTCGGGCATGTAGACGGTGCCCTGAGCGTCCTGCCAGGGCTTGCCGGGAACGGGCGGGCGGTAGGGCTTGAGCTCGGCACTGAGCGTCAGCACGCCGCCTGCGGGCACGGTGCCGGCGACGCGCGTGTCGGCATAGCCCTCTTTGCGCAGGTCGAAGCGAACGCTCTGCCCGGGCTCCATGCGCACGGGGCCGTAGGGCGTTTCATCCAGATAATTGCCGTCGGGGGTGTAGACGGAGGCACCGGAGGGCGTGCTGCTGATGAAGAGCTGGCCGACACTGCTGAGCGGCGAGCTTTCGGCAGCCGCGGAGGCCTCGCCCGAGGCTGCGACCGACGGGGACTGGGGAGTCGGCTGGCTTTCCCCCCGCAGCGCGCGCAGCGCCAGGCTCAGGCGTCGGCCGGCATCCTCGGGCGCCAGCGCGACGAGCAGCACCGGCACGGAAAGGACGAGCAGCGCCGCGCCCCAGAGCAGGGCGCGCTGCCACGCCGGCATCGGGCGCACGCGGCTGCCCTTGCGGCGGCGCCGCCGGGCTCCGTAGTCGTGCCGCAGCGACTCCAGCTTCTCGGCCAGCTGCTGGGCTGAGATGAGCGAGCCCTTGCCCACGTGGGCGTCCGCCGCCGCGCAGATGATGTTGTTGAAAGCCTGCCAGCGTCGGTGCGTGGCCCCGTCGGGCAGCTCGGTGGGCAGCTCGGGGAAGTCGAGGCGATCCTTGCCCGTTCCCAGCTCATAGAGCACCTTGGCCAGTGCATACACATCCGCGCGCGGCGTGCCCGGGCCATCGGGGGGGATGTAGCCCTCGGTGCCGACGAAGCTGCGCTGGCTGCTGGGCGCGACGAGCCCGGCATCGGCCAGCTTGGCGCGCCCGTTGACGAAGACGACGTTGGAGGGCTTCACGTCGCGGTGGGTGAGCTCCTCGCTGTGCAGGCCCTCGAGCGCGCGGGCGAGCTGGCAGCCCACCTCGATGACGAAATCGAGCGGCATCGGCCGGTGCCCGTAGAGCTGCATGTCGCGCAGCAGCGTGCGCGGCACGTACTCGGACGGCTCGATCTGAATGCCCGTGTAGGCGTCGTCCGCCAGCTCCATCACGTAAAAGTAATAGGGCTGAGCCCCCTCGTGGCGCCCGACGTGCAGGATGTGCACCAGCCCGGGGTTGCTGCGGGCGATCGGCTCGTAGTTCAGCACGCCTTCAAACTCGCGGACGAAGGTGCGCTCATCCTCGAAATCCTCGCGCCAGACGACCTTCACGGCGCGGTAGGCCCCCGTCACGGAGCGCGCGAGCCACACCTCGCCATAAGCGCCCTGCCCGATGAAGCGCAGGATCTCATGATCCGGCACCTCGGGGCGCACCCCTGCGCGGCGGCGCACGCGCGCCTGCGCCGGCTTGACGGCGCGGGAGTCGGGATTGACGGCTCTGGATGACGCATCGCTCATGAGACTCACCCAGTATATCCCAGGGCTTCGGCCTTGGCAAGGAGCAATCGCGTCTGCCCCTTCCGCGAGAAAATTGTCTTTTTTTGCAAATTTTGCTTGCATTGCTCCGCAATCCGTGGTTTAATTGCGCCGCACCCAGTCCAAAGCGCACGTGGCGGAATTGGTAGACGCGCTAGTTTCAGGTTCTAGTGAGTAACATCGTGAAGGTTCGAGTCCTTTCGTGCGTATCTGAGCGGAGCGAGCATCTGACATGCTCGCTCCGCTTTTTTATTCGTGATTGCGACGGCGCCATCTGTCGCGACGAAATGACAGAGTCGAATCAGGCCTCTGAATTCACTGCATCTGCGTGATGGTAAATCGTGGCAACGAAAACTCCGGGATCTCTCCTCTCTCTTTCGGAAGAAATGAGGCGGCAAAAGACTGTCACATCAGCGGTGGAACAGCTTGCCTCATCGGCGTAACAGCCAAGTAAATCACACAAAATACGAAGCAGAAGAGTCGCCCCGCTTCTCCCCTTTGAGCAGGCAGAGTTGAGAAAGGGGAGACACACATGCACCTTCACCGCAAAAATAATCCTTTTGAACTTTAGAGCTTGCCATGGCGTCTCAATAAGTGTATAGAATACACCAACGCCTCTGATTGCATATGAGAAAGACACGCACAAACTACACTCCCGAAGAGAAGTTGCAGATTATTCTGGACGTCATGACGCGAAAATCGAGCATCCAGAATCTCGCGAAAGAGAAAAACATCGCCCCGACGCTCATTTCCCTCTGGAAGAAGCAGGCAGAAGACGCCATCCTCGAGCGCTTCAAGTCGCGCACCCGCGGCCGCCGCCCGAAGGCCGCCGAAGAGACCGGCAAGACCCCTGAGATGCGCACGCTCCGCAATGAGGCTCGCAAAGCGCGCATCAAAGCCGCACACCTCGAAACCTCACTCAAGGACTGCAAGGCGAAGCTCGCCGCCACGCAGGATAAACTCGGCGAACTCGCCGGCGCGATGGGCTACAAGGTCGTGCGCAACACGAAGCGCAAGCGCAAGGCGTAAACACCCCTCCTCCTCAGCCGCAGCCCCTCACCCCATCCGCAGAAATTCTCGGAACCGCCGGCACTCCGGAGCCTACAAGCCGAAGCCATGCGGTCCCGGGCGGCTCGGCGGAGGCCCCGCCTTCGAGCGCCGGATGCATCCCCGTCTACGAGCGCCGGGCGCATCCCGCCTCCGACTGCCGGATGCGACGTGAGGAAGGGCAACGCTCGAGCCTGCCGAAGGCACACGCGAAAAAAATTCATCATCACACGCTTTTTTCTGAAAGAAACAGGGACCTTCCTGCGTACTTACTCTACAAGGCCCGGCGCACGGGCCTTCTCATCAGCACTCTTACACCATGAATATCACCCTCACACGCTGGAGCAAACGCTTGGGAGCTCTGGCTGCCGCCGCCGCTGCCGCCTTCACCACTCTGGTGACACCCGCTCAGGCAGAGCCTGACTACGGCCAAATCGGCAGACAGTTCTCTCTCGTCCTCCAGAACGCGCACTACTCGCGCCAGCGCTTCAACAACGCCCTCAACCAGAAGTTCCTCGACTGCTTCCTGCAGTCGCTCGACCCGCAGCACTTCATCTTCACCCGCGAGGACGCCGACCGCCTCTCCGAGAAATACGGGGCGAACTTCGGCGACTACCTGCTCACGGGCAAGACGACGGAGCTGGCGACGGATCTCTACGGGCTCTACCTGAAGCGCTCGCTGGAGTACATCGACACCATGGAGAAGATGGTGCGCGCCATCGACATGAACACCCTGCGCTTCGACAGCGACCGCACCATCCCGCGCAGCCGCCGCAAGCTGCCGCGCGCCGCGAACATGGATGAGCTGCGACAGGTCTGGAAGGACCAGCTTCAGGACATGATTCTCTCCGAGCGCATTCGCCGCGACAACATCTCGAAGCTCGCCGTGGAGAAAGGCGTCTCGGATCCCTTCAGCACCGAGTTGTCGATCACGGACAAGATTCTCGCCCGACTCAAGCGCCAGCGCGCGGAGATTCAGGAGGCGGATCTCGAGGACATGGTCTCGGCCGTGCTCAACGCCGTAGCCAACGTCTACGACCCCCACAGCAGTTACATGGGGGCCCGCGACGAGCAGCTCTTCAAGGACGCCATCAAGGCCTCCATCGTGGGCATCGGCGCCCGGCTGAAGGCCGATGACGACGGCTCGACCAAGATCGAGGGCATCGTCAAGGGCGGCCCTGCCGCCAAATGCGGCCAGCTCAAGCTCGGCGACCGCATCGTGGCCGTCGACAGCGAGAACAACGGCAACTGGACGGACATCATGTACATGAGCATCGACAAAGTCGTCGACCTGATCCGCGGCAAGCAGGGCAGCGTCGTCGGCCTGCGCGTCATCTCTGAGACGGGCGGCAGCGAGCGCGTCGTCACCGTCACGCGCGATGAGATCCCCATGTCCGAAGACCTCGCCAGCGCGCGCATCATCGACATGAAGGTGCCCGACGGCAAGGGCGGGGAGAAGGCCTATCGCCTGGGCATCCTCACGCTGCCGTCCTTCTACGTGGACATGGACGGCGACTCCGTGCACTGCGCGGCGGACGTCAAGAAGCTGCTCGGGCGCATGACGCGCGAGGGCGTGCAGGGCCTCATCGTCGACCTGCGCTTCAACGGCGGCGGCTCGCTGGATGAAGTGCGCAAGATGGTGGGCTTCTTCACGGGCGCGGGTCCCGTCGTGCAGATCAAGGACTCGCGCGGCCAGGTGCGCCGCGAGGCCGCCAGCAGCATGCCCATCTTCACCGGCGAGCTCATCGTGCTGACCAACAAGCTGAGCGCCTCGGCCTCGGAGATCTTCGCCGGCGCCATGACGGACTACGGCCGCGCCCTCATCGTGGGCGACGACTCCACCTTCGGCAAGGGCACCGTGCAGGTGCCGCGCGATCTGGCGGAATTCCTGCCCTATTTCTCCTCCACGGACGATGCGGGCATGATCAAGGTGACGACCAACCAATTTTACCGCGTCAACGGCGACTCGACGCAGCTGCGCGGCGTGAAGAGCGACATCATCCTGCCGCAGGCCACGGCCGCCCTCCAGCAGTGCGAGGCCGAGCTTGACTACGCCCTGCCCTTCGATCACATCAAGCGCGCCACGGGCTACGTGAAAGACCCGCACCTCGCGACCATCATCCCCGAGCTGAGCCGCCGCAGCGCCGCGCGCGTCGCCGCGGACAAGGACATGCAGTACGCTCAGGAGAGCATCGACCGCATCCGCAAGCGCATCAGCGACAACGTCGTCAGCCTCAACAAGGAGAAGCGCGTTGCGGAGAACGAGACGCTCATGGCGCGCAAGAAAGCCATCGACGCCGAGTGCAAGACGCGCTATGCCGCCATGGCTGAGGAGGACAAGAAGGCGCTCACCATCTATCGCCTCAACCTCGGCGACGTCAACGCCGCCACCCTGCCCCTCTCCACCGGGGAAGACAAGCAGAACTTCATGGATGAGGCCGCCGACCCCGAGGCCGAGCTGAGCGAAAGCCCGGAATACCCCTCGGGCCTCGACCCCGTGCTGCGCGAGAGCATGAACATCCTGAGCGACATGATCGACCTGAGCTGAGCTCAGCCCGAGCCGGCCTTCAGGCCTCCACAAGCCCGGCCCCGCCGCCTGCGGGAGCCGGGCTTGTTTCATCTCCGAGCCCTCTGCCCGACGTAAAGAGCCCCTGCCCGGCGGAAAGCACCACCTTCCGCACACCCGCCGCCGTTGCCCGAGACCCGTGACCCCGAGCTGCCGCGGCATCAGGCACGAATACAAAACGAGGGCTCCCAGAGCCCTGCAGGCGGACTCCGAGCCCGCGTTGCGCGCAGACTCCGCCCATTTCCCCAGCATGGCTCCGGAGCACCACCGAGAGACCTCTCGGAGCCCCCTCTGAACCGACCTCGGAAGAGCCATCAAAAACACCCCGGCTCAGATCACATCCGGGCGCAGCGCGTGGAGCAGCTCCAGCGTCCGCGGCCAAGACTCCGGGCAGTCATCGGACTCGGGGAAGAGGCGCCCGGCCGGAATCCGCGCGTAGCGCTCAGCCGCCTTCGGGTGCATCAGCTCGCGCAGCCCCACCGAAAAGATCGCCCCGAGGCGCAAAAACTCGCGCGCCATCTCGTGCGAACCGCCCCAGGCATGCAGCAGCACGCGGGGCAGCGCCCCCGCCCGCTCGCGCTCGCGCAGCAACTCCAGCAGGCGGCCCCAGGCCCCCGCCCCGTGCAAGTGAGCCATGCGGTCGTGGCGGAAAGCCGCCCCGAGCTCCACGCGCAGCAGCAACTCCTGCTGCTCCAGCGACGCGCGGAAGCGGTCCGTGCCGTCCAGCCCCACCTCGCCGACATCCGCCTGCGGGTAGCGCGTCAGCCACTCATCGAGATCAAAGGCCAGCTGCGCCGCATCGACACCCTCCACGCAGCGGGGGTGAATGCCGAAGCAGGGCGTCATCCCCGTCTGCTCCGCCACGCGGGGCCAGTCCTCGCGCGTCACCGAGCAGAGGTAGCCCCCTTGAGGCACCGCCTGATGCGTGTGATAATCCTTCATCGTCGTGTTCGTCATGGCCGTCTCCTTCATCTTCCTTCTCGTCATTCAACCGGGCACCATTCAGTTGGGCACCATCCAAAATCGGGCATCCTTCAACTGAGCAAACCGTGATCGCGGAAGCTGAAATAGGGCGGCGTGCCGTCGGACGAAGGCGAGCCGATGATCACGTGATCGCGCAGCGGAATCATCATCACGCGCGCACAGCTCTCAATCGCCGTCGTCAGCTCGCGATCCTGCCGGCTCGGCGACGGATTGCCCGACGGATGGTTGTGCGCAATGATAATCGAGGCCGCGCGATGCCGCACCGCATGCCCGAAAATATCGCGCGGATGCACCACCACGCGCGTCAGCGTTCCGCGGGCAATGTGCTCGCGGCGCAGCAGCAGACCGCGCGCATCCAGCATCAGCAGCTCCAAATTCTCCTGCGCCTCAAAGCGCAAATCCGGCGCGAGCAGCTCATACACCTCGCGCGGCGAGGTCAGCGGGCGGCGCTGTACCTCCTCGCGCACCGCGCGGCTGCCCAGCTCGAACACCGCCGCCAGCGTCGCCGCCTTTGCCGGGCCGATCCCCTTGCACAGCTGCATGAAATCCTGAGCCTCCATCATCCCCAGCGCCGCCAGCGAGCCCGCCTGCCGGCGCAGACGCGCCGCCAGCTCCAGCACATTGCAGCCCTGGAGCCCCGTGCGCAAAAAAATCGCAATCAGCTCATCGTCCGAAAGGCTCGCCCGCCCCTCGCGCAGCAGCTTCTCGCGCGGCAGCGCCTCCGAAGGCAAATCGAGCAAACGCCCCGAGCCGGAAGGCGGCTCGGCAGCAGCCCCCGGGTGAGCACCCGGCGCGGCAGTCCCCGCCTCCTCCCCCGCAGCCCCGCTGCGGACGGATTCCGCCCCCGCGGACTCGGATTGAGGAGCGCTCGCCCCGGCGGGATCATGCTCCAACTCATCGCGCGTCATCATCCCCCACACTTTACACCCGCCGGCGCCCCCCGTCAAGAAAACGCGAAACCATCCGATGGCCGAGCGTCGTCCGCACTCCGCATTCTCACAAAAAGCGTCAGCAAAGCCCTCGGCGCAAATTATTTGCTTGCCAAGCGCGCAGCGCGTTCGTAAAATACCTGCGGTGTATCGTGGCCACAGAATGCCGCGGTGCAAACACGCGCGCCACTTCCCCCGCGGGAGAGCGCGCAGCCGAAGAAGCAAACTGCCGGCTCCGGGCTTCTGAGGTGACGATCGGAGCCGGCGACACGAAGAGAAAGAACATCGAACATGAGTATTCATTCCGTTAGTTGCGCCGTCGGCGCGAGTCCCCTCATCATCGAGACCGGCAAAATTGCCCGCCTGGCCGATGGGGCCGTCACCGTTCGCTGCGGCGACACCACCGTCCTTGTGACCGTCGTCAGCGCCACGAAAATCAAAGAGGGCCAGACCTTCTTCCCCCTTTCCGTCGAGTACAAAGAGAAAGCTGCCGCCGCCGGCATGTTCCCGGGCGGCTACTTCAAGCGCGAGGGGCGCCCGACCGAGAAGGAAATTCTCACCTGCCGCATGACGGACCGCCCGCTGCGTCCCATGTTCCCCAAGGGCTACTTCTACGAGACCCAGGTCATCACCATCCTGCTGTCCGCCGACGGCGAGAACGAGCCTGACATCCTGAGCATCAACGGCGCCTCCGCCGCCTGCGTCATCTCCGACCTTCCCTTTGCCGAGCCCGTCGGCGCCGTGCGCGTCGGCCGCATCAACGGCGAGTTCGTCATCAACCCGACCAACTCGCAGCGTCTGGAGTCCGACCTCGACCTCGTCTACGCCGGCACCAAGGATCAAGTCATCATGATCGAAGGCTCCGCCAAGGAGCTGCCGGAAGAAGACTTCATCGCCGCCCTGCACGTCGCGCAGGAGAACGTCGCCAAGATCTGCGCCGCCCAGGAAGAGCTGCGCGCCGTCTGCGGCAAACCCAAGCGCGAGTACGAGCTCACGCTCGCCAAGCCCGAGCTGCTCGAGATCGGCTACCGCATCGCCGGCGACCGCATTGAGGAGGCCATCTACGCGCCCAACAAGATTCAGCGCCAGAAGCAGGTCGGCGCCCTGCGCGACGAAGTCGAGGCCGCCATCAAGGAAGCGCACCCCGAGGCCACCGACTTCGACGTCGAGCAGGTCTTCGAGTACATCCAGAAGAAAGCCTTCCGCATCTCCATCATGGAGCACGACAAGCGCGCCGACGGCCGCGCCATCAAGCAGCTGCGCCCGCTGACCGCCGAAGTCAACGTCCTGCCGCGCGTCGTGCACGGCTCCGCCCTCTTCGCCCGCGGCGAGACCATGTCCATGTGCCTTGCGACCCTCGCCCCCGTCGAAGAACGCCAGTACATGGACAACTACACCGGCTCCGTCAACGAGAAGCGCTTCATCCTGCACTACAACTTCCCGCCCTTCTCCGTGGGTGACACCGGCCGCTTCGGCGGGCAGAACCGCCGCGAAATCGGCCACGGCGCCCTCGCCGAGCGCTCCATCGCCCCCGTCGTTCCGAGCGAGGAAGAGTTCCCCTACGCCATCCGCGTCTCCTCCGAGATCATGGAGTCGAACGGCTCGACCTCCATGGCCAGCGTCTGCGCCGGCACGATGTCGATGCTGGCCGCCGGCGTGCCGCTCAAGCGCCCCGTCTCCGGCATCTCCGTCGGCCTCGTCACCGAGTTTGAGAACCCGGGCGACCGCGAGCCCAAGCGCTACAAGACCCTGCTGGACATCATCGGCTCCGAGGACTTTTACGGCGACATGGACTTCAAGCTCTGCGGCTCTGAAGTCGGCGTCACCGGCTACCAGCTCGACCTCAAGCTGCCCGGCATCCCGCTCTACATCCTCGAAGACGCCATTCACCTCGCCCGCAAGGGCCGCCTCGAGGTGCTCGACACGATGAACGCCTGCATCTCCGAGCCGCAGAAGATGAGTCCGAACGCCCCGCGCATCGAGAGCACCACCATCCCGCAGGATCGCATCGGCGAACTCATCGGGCCCGGCGGCAAGAACATCAAGGCCCTTCAGGCCGAGACCGGCACCGACATCAACATCGAGGAAGACGGCACCGTGCGCATCTACGGCAACCGTCAGGAAGGCGTCGAGCGCGCCCTCTACCTCATCGACCGCATGTTCAAGGAAATCGAAGTCGGCGAGACCTACGAGGGCAAGATCGTCTCCACCAAGGAGTTCGGCGCCTTCATGGAAGTGCTGCCCGGCAAGGACGGCCTCATCCACATCTCTGAGCTGGCCGAAGGCCGCACGCAGAAGACCGAGGACGTCGTCCACGTCGGCGACATCGTCACCGCCAAGTGCATCGGCATCGATGACAAGGGCCGCGTGAAGATGTCCATGCGCGCCGCCGCTCGCGACCGCAAGGCCCGCGAAGCCGCCGCCCGCCGCGAAGCCGGCGAGAGCGCGGAATAAGCGAGTCTCAGCGGCTGCAAACCGCAGCCTCACCACGGCCCCTGCCCGGCACTGCCCGAGCGGGGGCCGTCTCGCCTCTGAGCAGGAAAGAACGGCAGCGCCCCGCACGCCGAGACCGAGACGCCAAGCGACACCCGGCGCGCAAAAAAAATTGCCCGCTCTGCCCTTTTTTGATTGCCAAGCGAGCCATTCTAGTATAGAACTAATAGCGAACAGTTGCATTTCAACTTACACCATGTGGAAAATCATCATCATCTTCGCCGTGGTCTTCATCCTGGGCGGCTCTTGGATCTTCTACAAGAACCAGGAAGCCATGGTCATGAAGGGCGGCGAAGTCGAGACGGTGCTGACTCAGTATGACGACGTGATCAGCAGAGCCCGGGACATGAAGCGCGACGAAATCGTCCGCACCTACGCCACGCTGCGCGAGCGCCACTTCTCCACCCTGAGCGAACAGCTCGTCAATGAGAAGAACGGCCTCGACCGCGAGCGCGAGGAAACCGAGCAGGAGATCGCTGACACGCAGGAGAAGATCGACACCGCGGATCAGCAGTATCAGTCCCTGCAGGAAGAGCTGGCCAACTACACGCAACAGGCGGCCGAGCTCGTGGGGCTGGGTGCCTCGAACCTCGACTTCGACGTCATCACGCAGAAGATCTCCGACCTGCTGCGTGAAAACGACGAACTGCGCGCCAGCATCGACCGCGAGGATCGCACCATCGCCGATCTCACCTCGGAGAGCGAGCGCCTGAGCACGCAGATCAGCGAGCAGAAGAAACTCGCTCAGGATCGCCAGGCCCGCCTCTCGCCGCCTGATCTGGAATGCCGCGTGAGCTACGTTGACCCGAACTGGGGCTTCGTTCGCCTCGACGCCGGCATCAACAAGGGCATCGTCATCGGCTCGCGCCTCGCCATCATGCGCGGCGACGTGAAGATCTGTGAAATCAACGTCACGAACGTCGAAACCCGCGCTGCCGCCGGCGAAGTCGTCCGCTCCACACTGATGACCGCCGAGAGCGTCAAGCCCGGCGATCGCGTCATCTCCGTCCGCAACAACAACTAAGCCACAGCCACCCCTTTCGGTATGAAAATCTCTCATCTCATCATTGCCCTTCTGGTGCTGGCCGTCGGCTGTGCAGGCGTGTATTACTCACTCGAGCAGCAGAAAATCATGAAGCTGCTCATCGCCGCGCACGGCGGAGACTCGACCTCGAGCATCGGCGCCACCGGCCTTCGCAAGACCCTCAGCGACGTCGCCAGCGAGAGCGAGCCCATCTCCTCCGCCCGCAAGGAAGCCCTTGACCGCGCCGCGAAAGCTCTCGACAAAATGATCCTCGACCGCGAGCAGCGCAACCGCTCCAAGAGCGAGCTCGAGAACAAGAAGAGCGAGCTGGCCTCCAAGCAGGACGAACTCGCCGCCGCCGAGAAAAAAGTTCAGGAAATGAACGAGAAGATCACGGCGCTCTGCGAGAAGATCAAGACGCAGATCCCGGGCGACTGGGAAGACGCCAGCGGCCTCGTCGAGACCATGGAGAAGCTCAAGAACCTCGTGCAGGAACAGTCCGAAATCAACACCCAGCGCAAGGCCGAATACGCCGAGAAGCAGGTGCTGCGCACGGCGGCCATTGAAAAAGTCTCCGGCCAGATGGTCGACCTGAACAAGATCGCCGCCATCAACGAAGAGTTCTTCGATAACTACTGCAAGAACGACGACGAGTTCACCATCAGCGCCGTCAACACGAACTGGAAGTTCGTCGTCTTCCGCGTTCCCGAGAACAGCGGTCTGGTTGCCGGTGACACCACCCCCGTCATCGTCAAGCGCGACGGCGTCAAGATCGCCCGCCTGCGCATCGTCAACATCAGCGCCAACAACGTCGTCATCGCCGAGTATGACCCCGACTCCATGCCGGCCGGCGTGAGCCTCGAAGTCGGCGACCGCGTCTTCCGCGAGAAACCGCTCGGCAGCTGACGCAGATCGCGCAGCGCAGCCCCGTGCTGCACCCGTGCCGGCGCCGCTGAGTCCTGCATACGGAAGGGCTCAGCGGCGCTTCATCTCCGCCTCCCCGCGGAATCGAGCGCTTCGCTTTGCTCCTGCTCCCTTTTCCCCTTCCCTCTTCACCACACACCTCTCTCTTCACCCCACAACATCTTCACCACGCAACACCCTCACATGAAAAGCGCCTTCAGCCTCATCACCATCCTTGCCGCCGCCGTCCTGCTGCCCTCCTGCCAGCACAGCCTTCCCCCCGTGCCCCCGGGGCAGCGCCCCGCCGTCGGCCCCGATGAAGCGAACAAATCCCTCAAATCCTGGAACCGCGGCAGCCAGCACGAGAGCGACGCCCTGCTGCCCTTCAGCACCCCGCGCCGCTGAGTCCGGCACCCCACCGCCATGACGCGAGCCCAGCGCGCCGCCATCGTCTGCGAAGAACTGCAGCGGGCCTTCCCCCACCCGGAAGTCCCGCTGCATCACCGCGACGCCTTCACCCTGCTCGTCGCCGTCATGCTCTCGGCCCAGTGCACCGACGCGCGCGTCAACCTCGTCACCCCGGCCCTCTTCGCCGCGGCCCCGACCCCTGAAGCCATGGCCGCCATGAGCTGGCAGCAGGTGCGCGAATACATCGCCACCTGCGGGCTCACCGAGACCAAGGCCAAGCGCCTCGTCGCCACCGCGAAAATCCTCGTCGAGAAACACGGCGGACAAGTTCCCGACAGCTTTGAAGAGCTCGAAGCCCTGCCCGGCGTCGGCCACAAAACCGCCAGCGTCGTCATGAACCAGGCCTTCGGCCACCCCGCCTTCCCCGTCGACACGCACATCTACCGCCTCGCCCGCCGCTGGAAACTCAGCCGCGGCAACAGCGTCGAAGCCGTCGAAGCCGACCTCAAAAAAACCTTTGCGAAAAAACTCTGGGGCGAGCTCCACCTGCGCCTCGTCCTCTGGGGCCGGGCCTACTGCCCCGCGCGCGGCTGCAAGCCCCCCTGCTCCATCTGCTCGCGGCTCGGCATCGCCTGACCGCGCCCCATCCCGCGCCGCAACGACCTCGAGCCGCAACGACGCCCGCCACCGCGAACCCGCGCCCAACCTGAGCGCGCCATCTGAGCACCCAAGCCGACGCACGCAAGCCGGCGGCGGCAGACGGACGGCGCACGGTTGGGTGCCCGCTTGGGATTCGGTTGAGAGAGCGCCAATGGCGAGAGAGGACACTGCCGCGCCCTCCAGCAGCGCCCGACGGGCTCGCCCCCTACCTGATGGCACAAATTTTCATGATTAAGCTTGACCTTTGCGGCTAAAAGTAGTTTGATAGCTCGCCCACCACTCAAGCCATGCTCGTCTCACAGCTCAAGTCCAAAATTCATCGCGCCATGGTCACCCGAGGCGACGTCGAATACGAAGGCAGCATTGAAATTCCCCAGGATCTCGTCGAAGCCAGCGGCCTGTGGCCCGGCGAAAAAGTCCTCGTCGCCTCCGTCACCACGGGCAACCGCTTTGAAACCTACGTCCTCGTCGGTCCTCCCGGCACCGGGCAGATCATCATCAACGGCGGAGCGGCGCACCTCATCAAGCAGGGCGAGCGCGTCGTCATCATGAGCTTCGCACTCGACGACAAGCCCATCGTCCCCAAGCGCATCATCTGCAACGAACTCAACGAAATCATCGCCTGAACGAGGCCTGAAAGCTTTACAAACCGCTCATCATCCGCTACAATTCCGCCATGCTCCTCAACATCTCCGTCTACATCGTCTTCGCCTTCCTCCTCATCGACTGCGCCCTGCTGCTGCTCGTCGTGCTCATGCAGCGTCCGAAGCAGGAAGGCCTCGGCGCCGCCTTCGGCTCGCAGATGACGGATCAGGTCTTCGGCGCGCAGACCACGGACGTGCTCAAGAAAGCCACCGTTCTCTTCGGCAGCCTCTTCATGATTCTCTGCTTCACGCTCGGCGTCCTCATCAACGCCCAGCACGCCAAGAGCGAGACCCGACTCACAGGCAAGGAGAAGGTCGAAGAGGCCGTGGCGCCCGAGAGCACCGTCCCCGCTGCCCCCGCTCCGGCTGAGAGCACCGTTCCCGCAGCTCCCGCTGCCGAAACGCCGGCTGCTCCTGCCGCTCCCGCTGCCGAAACGCCGG
>URLZ01000002.1 GCA_900548895.1 uncultured Akkermansia sp. | reverse complement strand
GGAATCCGTCACCGTAGCGTCACCGCCGGCCAGCGTCACGTCACCCGTGACCGTGCTGCCCGCGGAAGCGCTGAGAGACGTACCGTCGATCGCGCCCGTCTGAGCGTTGCTCAGCGTCACATCACCGGCACCCGTGATAGCGCCCGTCACGGCGGAATCCGTCACCGTAGCGTCACCGCCGGCCAGCGTCACGTCACCCGTGACCGTGCTGCCCGCGGAAGCGCTGAGAGACGTACCGTCGATCGCGCCCGTCTGAGCGTTGCTCAGCGTCACATCACCGGCACCCGTGATAGCGCCCGTCACGGCGGAATCCGTCACCGTAGCGTCACCGCCGGCCAGCGTCACGTCACCGGAAACCGTCGAGGCATTCGTAGCCGTCAGGGATTCGCCGGTAACCGAGCCGGTCTGCGAGGCGTTGAGCGAGACCGAACCGTCCGCATCAACCGTACCGGTAGAGGAGACCTCCGTCAGCGAGACATTGCCGGAAGCATCGATGGAGCCGACAAGGCCCGCCGACATCGTCACATCAGCCGCACCGGTGATGTCACCGGCAACGTTCGTGTTGCTCAACTCGGCATTGCCGCCGTTGAGAGTCACGCTGCCCGTGATCTCCGAGTCCTTCGCCCCGAGGGAATCACCTGCGATAGCGCCCGTCTGAGCGTTGCTCAGCGTCACCTCGCCGGCACCCGTGATCGAGCCCGTCACAACGGTATCCGTCAGATTGGCCGCGCCGCCGGTCAGCGTCACGTCACCCGTCACGAACGAATCGTTGCGGCTCGTGAGCGAGTTCGCGTTGATCGAGCCCGTGTCGGCATCGTCGAGAACCACGCTGCCCTCAGCAGACACGCTGCCTCCGACCGTCGAGCCGATGAGCGTCGCCTCAGAAGCACCGCTGATGGAGCCCGTCACATCGGTATCCGTCAGGTTGGCCGCGCCGCCGGTCAGCGTCACGTTACCCGTCACGGTCGAACCGTTGATGCTCTCAAGCGAGTTCGCGTTGATCGAGCCCGTGTCGGCATCGTCGAGAACCACGCTGCCCTCAGCAGACACGCTGCCTCCGACCGTCGAGCCGATGAGCGTCGCCTCAGAAGCACCGCTGATGGAGCCCGTCACATCGGTATCCGTCAGGTTGGCCGCGCCGCCGGTCAGCGTCACGTTACCCGTCACGGTCGAACCGTTGATGCTCTCAAGCGAGTTCGCGTTGATCGAGCCCGTGTCGGCGTTGTCAAGCGTCACACTGTCCTCAACGGACACATCACCGGTCGACGTGTTCGTCAGCTCAACGCTCTTCGCGCCCGTCACGGTACCGGCCACCGTCGAATCACTGATGGAGAGCTCCGCATCGCCCACAAGCTCAACGTTGCCCGTCACCATCGACTGGTTCGTGATATCCAGGCTGCCGGCATTGGAGATGCTGCCGTGGATCGTCGAACCATCCATCGTCACACCCGTATTGCCATCGGCCATCGAGACATCGCCGTTCACCACGGCACCGTTGCTCATGTCGAGCGACGTCGCGCCGGAAACCGCGCCCGTGTCCGCATTGCTGAGGATCACATCACCGTTCGCCTCGATATTGCCGGCCTCGGAATCCGTCAGAGACACATCCGTGCCGCTGATCGTGCCCTCAACCGTCGAGCCGGTAACCGTCACGCCGGCTTCAGCATCGATCGAACCCGTAGCCGAGTTCTCCACCTTGGCCGTGCCGGAGGCCGTGATCGCGCCCGAAGTCGAGCCGCCCGTCACCGTCACATCCGTGCCGCTGATCGTGCCCTCAACCGTCGAGCCGTCAACCTTAGCCGTGCCGGAGGCCGTGATCGCGCCCGAAGCCGAGCCGCCCGTCACCGTCACATCCGTGCCGCTGATCGTGCCCTCAACCGTCGAGCCGGTAACCGTAGCCATGCCCTCAGCAGAGATATCGCCCTCAACCGTCGAATCCGTCACGGAAGCCGCGCCCGTCGTCGCCGTGATGGCGCCGGAGCTGGAGCCGTTCGTCAGCGTCACATCCGCGCCGCTGATCGTGCCGGCGTGCGAACCATTGAGGTCCACCAAGCCGTCCGTGCTGGTCACGTTGCCGACCGTGGCATTATCGAGGTCGACGAGACCGCCGGCCGAGATCGTGCCCTGAACCTCCGAACCATTCACCGTGACCGTATTTTCGGCCGTGATCGCGCCCGAAGCCGAGCCGCCCGTCACCGTCACATCCGTGCCGCTGATCGTGCCCTCAACCGTCGAGCCGGTAACCGTAGCCATGCCCTCAGCAGAGATATCGCCCTCAACCGTCGAATCCGTCACGGAAGCCGCGCCCGTCGTCGCCGTGATGGCGCCGGAGCTGGAGCCGTTCGTCAGCGTCACATCCGCGCCGCTGATCGTGCCGGCGTGCGAACCATTGAGGTCCACCGTGCCGTCCGTGCTGGTCACATTGCCGACCGTGGCATTGTCGAGGTCGACGAGACCGCCGGCCGAGATCGTGCCCTCAACCGTCGAGTTCTCAACCTTGGCCGAATCAACTGCGGTGATGGCGCCGGAGCTGGAGCCGTTCGTCAGCACCACATCCGCGCCGCTGATCGTGCCGGCGTGCGAACCATTGAGGTCCACCGTGCCGTCCGTGCTGGTCACGTTGCCGACCGTGGCATTATCGAGGTCGACGAGGCCGCCGGCGAGGATCGTGCCGTCAACCGTCGAGTTCTCAACCTTGGCCGAATCAACTGCGGTGATGGAGCCGGACGTCGAGCCGTTCATCACCTCAACCTTCACGCCGCCGATCGTACCCTCAACCGTCGAGTCGTCGACCGAAACCTTGCCTGTCGACGAGATCGCACCGGAGGAGGATTCCTGCTCGAGCGTCACATTCGCGCCGCTGATCGTGCCGGCGTGCGAGCCGGTCAGCTCAACGTCGCCTGTCGCGCTGATGTTGCCGTTGACAGTCGAGTCATCAACGTCCACCTTGCCGAGAGCATCGATGATGCTGCCGACGCTCGAACCGCCGGAGACCGTCACGTTCTCAGCGCCCGTGACATTGCCCTGAACGGTCGAAGACGTGATCGTCGCATTGCCGCTCGCCAGACCGAGATTACCCGTCACGAGCGAGTTGCCCATCACCTCAGCGCCGATGGCACCAATGATGTTGCCAAGCACCTGGGATCCATCCACGCTGACCTGGGGTTCACCCGAATCAGCGCCGGCGTTGACCTCAGCCATGGTGATGTCACCCGTCACGATGGAAGAGTTACTCACACCCAGCTGCGTTGCGCCGATGATAGCGCCGGCGTTCGCATGGTCGAGCGTCACGATGCCGTTCGCGCTGACGTCGCCGGAGGAAGCGTCCGTCAGAGACACATCCGTGCCGCTGATCGTGCCATTCACCGTCGAGTCTTCAACGCCCACCTTGCCCGTCGCCGTGATGGCGCCGGAGCTGGAACCGTTCGTCAGCGTCACATCCGTGCCGCCGATCGTGCCGGCGTGCGAACCGTTGAGGTCCACCGTGCCTTGGCTGGTTACGTTGCCGACCGTCGAATTGTCCATGTCAACCGATCCGGCCTTCACGATGTCGCCGGCCGTGGCATTATCGAGGTCGACGAGGCCGCCGGCCGTGATCGTGCCCTCGACCGTCGATGCGTCGACAGTAGCCGTGCCGGAGGCCGTAATCGCGCCGGAGCTCGAGCCGCCGCTCAGAGACACATCCGTGCCGCTGATCGTGCCGGCGTGCGAGCTGGAGGCGAGAACCACCGTGCCCTGGCTGGTCACGTTGCCGACCGTCGAATTGAGCATGTCAACCGATCCGGCCTTCACGATGTCGCCGGCCGTGGCATTATCGAGGTCGACGAGGCCGCCGGCCGTGATCGTGCCCTGAACCTCCGAACCATTCACCGTGACCGTATTTTCGGCGGTGACGGAGCCGGAAGTCGAGTTACCCGTCAGCTTCACATCCGTGCCGCTGATCGTGCCCTCAACCGTCGATGCGTCAACCTTAGCCTCGCCGGAGGCCGTGATCGCGCCAGTCTCCGAGCCGCCCGTCACCGTCACATTCGCGCCGCTGATCGTGCCGGAGTCAGCATTCGTCAGCTCGACATCGCCGGAGGTCGCAATGTTGCCGGTCGTCGAATCATCGATGTCGACCTTGCCGGACACTTCGCTGATGTTGCCCACCGTCGAACCGGCAGAGACTGTCACCGTCTCAGCGCCCGTGACATTACCCTGAACGGTCGAAGCCTTGATGGTGGCAGCTCCGCCCGCGAGATCGAGGTTACCCGTCACGAGCGAGGCATTCTCAACCTTCGCGCCGATGGCATCAATGATGCTGCCCTGCAGCGTGGCGTGATCCATCGTGACACCCGTGTTGGTCTTAGCCATGGTGAGATCACCGGTCACGGAAGCTCCGTTGCTCAGGCCAACCTTCGCAGCGTCGGCAATGCCGCCGTCCACCGTCGAAGCGTCAACCGTGACCTCGCCCGTCGCCTTGATGGCGCCGGAGCTCGAGCCGCCGCTCAGAGACACATCCGTGCCGCTGATCGTGCCGGCGTGCGAGCTGGAGGCGAGAACCACCGTGCCCTGGCTGGTCACGTTGCCGACCGTCGAATTGAGCATGTCAACCGATCCGGCCTTCACGATGTCGCCGGCCGTGGCATTATCGAGGTCGACGAGGCCGCCGGCCGTGATCGTGCCCTGAACCTCCGAACCATTCACCGTGACCGTATTTTCGGCGGTGACGGAGCCGGAAGTCGAGTTACCCGTCAGCTTCACATCCGTGCCGCTGATCGTGCCCTCAACCGTCGATGCGTCAACCGTAGCCTCGCCCGTCGCCGTGATGGCGCCGGAGCTCGAGCCGGCCTTGAGAGACACGCCAGCGCCGCTGATCGTGCCCGCCTTCGAAGCATCCAGAGAGACATCACCGGTGGCAACAATGTTGCCCGCCTTCGAGCCACTGCTCAGAGACACTCCATTGGCACCCGTGATATTGCCGGTTACCTCCGTCGCGCTCAGGATGGCATCGCCGCCCGTCAGCACCACATTGCCCGTCACCAGAGAGCCGTTGTAACTCTCCAGAGAAGCGGCCGAAATGGAACCCGTGTCCGCATCATCCAGCTTAACGTGGCCTTCAGCCGTCACATTACCGGTCGTCGCACCCGTGAGTTCCGCCGAAGCGGCACCCGTGATCGAGCCTTCGACCGTCGAATTCGTGACAATGGCTGCACCACCGCTGAGCTTCAGATCGCCCGTCACGAGCGAGGCATTCTCAAGCGTCGCGCCGACGGCACCGATGATGCTGCCCTGCAGCGTGGAGTGATCCATCGTGACACCCGTGTTGGTCTCAGCCATGGTGATGTCACCCGTCACGGTGGAGGCATCCGCCATCGACACGGATGCAGCGTCCTTGATCCAGCCGGTATCCGCATTGGTGAGAGACACCACGCCGGAAGCCGTGAGGTTGCCGACGGTGGCATTCGTCAGCGTCGCATTGGTTGCACCCGTGATCGAGCCCGTCACTTCAGCATCCTTCGTGCCATCTTCGGTACCGCTCACCGTGATGTTGCCGCCGCTGAGGGTGATCGAGCCCTCGACGCGAGAAGCATCTTTGATGAAGGATTCTCCGTTGCCCGTGAGGGTCACGTTGCCTACCACGGTCGAGGCGGAGATATCCATGCCCAGAGCTGTCAGGCCCTTGCCGGCCGTCAGTTCAGAGCCGTTGGAGGCGATGAGGTTACCCTTCTCAGCCGAGATCTTGCCGGTCGTGTAGATCGTGCCGTTGTCAGCCGTGATGTTGCCGTCCTCAGCCGTGATATCGCCGACGGCCTCAATCGTGCCGCCCTGGGTTGCCGCAATGGCGCCGCTCTCGGCGATGATATCTCCGGAGGTCGTCTTGATCGTGCCGCCATCGGACACGAGACCGTCGCCCGCGGTGATGTTGGCCGCCTGGATCAGCGAACCGTTGCTCGAAGTAATGGAGCCTGCCGTCTTCAGATCAAAGGTGACCAACAGCTTCGAGTTCTTGTCAACCGACAAATCCCCCGTCAGATCCGTCTTGCCGTCCACGCCCGTGATGGCCAGAACGGCATTATCCACGAGGGAGATCTCCTTGACACCGGCCAGTGTCACAACCGACATGGAGGAGTTGTCGATATTCAGGGTATTAACAATCACCAGGCCGGCATTGTAGGAAGCGCCGTTTGCCAACGTCAGCTCATTAATCTCCGTCGTGGTGGCATCCAGGGCCGAGTACTTGCCGTCAAGCGTCAGGTACTCAATATCCGCCTTGCCGAGGACCCTGAGCTGAGCACCGTTGACAAGCGCCAGCGAGTTAAGTGTGACGCTGTTAGCCCGGCTGGTGGTCACGTAGATCGTGCCATCGGCCGGCTGCTCCAGTTCCAGCGTCAGATCACCGCCGGAAATGCTGCCGGTCATCGTCAGCGCCGAGTTCACCAGCGTGAGCCCCTTGGCACTGTTGACGATGAGGTTCTCTGCCTTCCAGGTCTGATTGAAGGCTTTGTCACCTTCGCTGCGGACACCGTGGGTTTCGACGAGGGAGCCGACAACGATATCGTCATGCGCCTCGATGAGGGTGTAGGCATCATAGTTATTCAGCGAGCCGATGTAGACGCTGCTGATGTTCGACGAGATCGTGTTTCGCGTGCCGGAGACGGGACCATCGCCACCGACCGAAGACATCTCATCGATCACAATCGCGCCGTTGCCCGAGGCCTGCCCCATGACGGGATCCGTACCGGTCGCAATGGCCACCGTCGAACCCTGAGCATTGAATTCGCCGATGTGAATGGCAACATCGTCGGGGCTCAGGCCGGCACCGTAGGAGAGCACCGTCTGATTATTGCCCGTGACGCTGCCGATATCAATCGTTTCGCCCTTCACCTGGTTGGTGGTGCCGCCGAGCTGCTCGCTGATGATGACGTCACCGTCAACCGAGGTCAGCGAATGGCCCGTGCCACTGACATTACCCTCAACCGTGATATCACCCTGAGCGATCAGCGTGTTGCTGAAACTGCTGATATCGCCCTTGGTGGTGATCGTTGTGCCGGCCGTCAGCTTGTTTTGGCCGCCCGTGATGGCACCAGTCTCGATCGACTCGCCGGCCGTCAGCACATTGGCAATGCCGCTGATATCTCCGGTGCTGATCGTCGTGCCGGCCGTCAGCGTATTGTCGTTGCCCGCGATGGCACCATCGACGGTGATGCTACCGTTGGTCGCATCCTCGGCGGTAAGCACGTTGTTACTACCACCAATGCCGTTGCCGGCATCATCGGCGCCCACCGTGATCGAGTCGTTCCACGAGGTCAGGGTGTTACTGTTGCCCGAGATGGGGCCCGTCACAATGTCGAGCTTGGCGTTGAGGTCATTGAAGTGACCCGAGATGCCATCTTCGACCGTGATTGATCCTTCGGCAGAGGTCAGCTTGTTGCCGGTCTCCTCGTTGAGGCCGCCCGTGATGATGGAGCCGTGCACGGTGATGTCACCCGTAGCATCGAGGTCGTTGGCAGAGCCGTCGATGGAACCGTTCACCACGATGCTGTCTACTGCGTCGAGGTCGTTGCTGTCGCCCGTGATGGCACCCGTGGTAATGGCACCCTCCTCAGAGGTCAGCATGTTGCCATCGCCCGTGATGTCACCCGTCTCAATGTCGAGCTTGGCATCAAGGTCGTTGGCGGCGCCCGTGATGGCACCCGTCGTGATCGAGCCGGTTTCCGAGTCCAGCACGTTGCTGCCGCCCGTGATGGAGCCATCCACGGTGATGTCGCCATTGGCGTCGAGGATGTTGCTGTCGCCCACGATGGCATCCGTCGTGATCGTGCCTGTTTCCGAGTCCAGCATGTTGCTATCGCCCGTGATGGAGCCCGTCACAATGTTGAGCTTGGCATCAAGGTCGTTGCTGTCGCCATCGATGGCACCCGTCGTGATCGAGCCTTCCGTCGAGGTCAGCATGTTGCTATCGCCCGTGATGGAGCCCGTCACAATGTTGAGCTTGGCATCAAGGTCGTTGCTGTCGCCATCGATGGCACCCGTCGTGATCGAGCCTTCCGTCGAGGTCAGCATGTTGTCATCGCCCGTGATGGAGCCCGTCTCAATGTTGAGCTTGGCATCGAGGTCGTTGCTGTTGCCCTCAATGGCGCCCGTCACGGTGATCTTGCCATTCGTGGCCGAGAGCACGTTCGAAGAACCGACAATGCCCTCCTCACCGATGGCGATATCGCCCGTGAGCGCCGTCACTTTGTTTGCGGCCTCGTAAGCGGCCCCGTCCTTGGAGACAATGCCCCCTATGCTGACATCCACATCAGCGTTCAGCGTATTATCCTGCCCGCTGAGTACGCCCTCAATCGTAATGAGGCCGGAGTCGGCATCGGCAATGACATGGCCGTTTTCGTCCGCCGCTCCTGTGAGATAGGCATTGATGAGAGTGTTATCTGCATCAAAGTCACCCTTGACAGTCAGAGAAGCGATACCATCGCTCACTTCCGTCAGCGTGCCGAGGGACTGCTGAGCATCCGGGTAGAAGGTCAGAGTGCCACCTTTCTTGATGACCTGGGCCATCAGCTGGTCTCCTTGATTATCGCACACCGGGTTGCCATCTCCATCGACAACGCCGACAAGCTTGGGATCAAGCAAGTCTTGGTTGTCAGCGATAAACTCCGCCATGTCAACGGTCGTGACGCCCGTCGAGACAGACTCCTCACCGCTATACTCCGTTGCTTTGTTCAGGTAGGTGTCGGCAATCTCGACTTCCTGCCCGGCCACAACGGTGATTTCTTGCCCGTTGACCGTCACGGTACCGTCCTTCCTCGCAATGAAAACGTAGGTCTTGACGGTAGCGGTCGCAGGATCGCCCTTCGAGAAGCTGTATTCCGACGTGACGCGATTGACGGTTGTCTGGATGGTCGACTGGCCGTGAGGCTTCCGATCCGGGGCGCCGGTGGCCGAAGCGTTGGTGATTTCACCCACGAGCACGTGCGCGTTCGGCTCAACCTTGCTCTCGACGGTTGCGCCCTGCTCATCTTTAACCTGACCGAGCACGACGGTGCCGCCGTTGAGGCCGAGGCTGATGTTCTCTCCCTGGAGCTCAGGCGTTGTCAGCACGGAGTTGACGACGTTGATGTGACCGTTGGACGACTGCTCCAGCTGAGCGATGTAGCTATTCGTCTTCTGATCGTTGGCAGCACCCACAAAGCTCAGGGCGCCTTCCTTCGCAATGGTCAACGAACCGATGTGGGCATCGGACTTGAGGGTTGTTTCCGTGCCCTGCTCGGCATCGTAGGCGCCGGTGCCGGTGATGGAGGCATCGGCCAGCCAAGCCTCACCTTCAATGGTGGTCTTGCTGCCCGTTGTGTCCGAGCCGCCCTGATCGTAGTCTGCGATGGCGGCCGTCCCATTCACCGTCAGGGAGGAATCTCCGTCAACGACGACATGATCGAAGTATTCCGCATCAAGATCCATCATACCCTCGCTCTTGGCCTCCGTGCCAATGCCGGAAGCTGTGATCTCGGAGCCGTCGGTGATCTCCAGCTTAGTATCAGAGGAGTCATTGGCAGAGCCCTCAACTACGGAGCCAAGCGTACCCGTCGTGCTCGAGAGCGCAAAGGTGTTGCCGGATTTGATGTTCGTCTCCTTCGTGACCGCTACGGTACCGTTGCTGATGGAGGCCTTATTGTCTGCCAGTTCACCGAGTTTGAGGCTTGTCGCCGTCAGCGAGGCGTCCTTGCCGCTTTCTCCCTGCAAGCCGTCGAGGCTCAGCTCCGCACCCTTGTCGACGGTAATCTCACCGTCCACCTTCAGGTTGGTGTCACCGGTCACGGTGGTAGCGTGACCATCCTTCTGCCCCGAGATCTCGAGGTTGGGATCGCCGGTCTCGCTGGTCACGGTGAGATCGGTGCCGCTCACCTGCGAGCCGCTCGTGATGACAGAATCCTGGGCAACCGTCAGCACGTTGTCGCGCACGACCGTACCTCCATTCCCATCATCGACCTCACCCTTGCTCAGGACAGCGCCGTTCGTCGCCTCGAGCTTGCCCGTGGCGGTGATCGTGCTGGAAGTAAGGGTGGCCCCATCAACAATGATATCGCCGTTGACGTTGAGGGTGGAGTTGGAGAGAGAACCTCCGTTCTGAATCGTAAGACTGTCACCGTCGTTGCCGTTGCCGACTTCGCCGACGACACCTTCACCGTTCGCGACGTCCGTGACGGTGCTGTTGTCAATCGTCAGGCTGCCTTCGACATCCAAGCCGCCGAGATTATCCACTTTGCTGCCGTTCTGAACGGACATGTCCCCGTCCACATCCACGGTGCCGGTAACGTCCGTCAAGGAGCTGTTATCAAGAGACAGGTCGCCGCTGGCCTCTACGTTACCGCCGACGCCGGAGATGCTGCTGCCGTCGCTCACCGTGATATTGCCTTCCGTGGACCCTTCCCCACCGGCCGTGATACTGCCGTCGACGCCGGAGATGCTGCTGTCGCCTTCAAGAGACAGGTCGCCGCCGGCCTCAACGTTACCGCCGATGTCGGAGATGCTGCTGTCGTCGCTCACCGTGATATTGCCCGGGGCTACGATACTGCCCTCGTAATTCGTGAGCTTGCTGCCCGTTTCTACGGTGAGGTCGTTACCGATCGTGATCTCTTGAACTCCATTCACCACCGTGTTCTCCGTGAGGGTCAGGTCATGGCCGGCGGAGATCTCTGCTGCCTTTTCCGACTCGATGTTGCTCAGGGTAACATCGCCTTCTGTGGTACTTTCAGCCTCGACGATGGCACCTTCACCGACAGAACCGTTGGTGAGGGCAATCTCACCGCCCGTGGAGGTGACTTTTCCGTCAATCTGAGTGCCGGTCGCACCCTGGCTTATAATGTTCTTGATATCCCCCGTTGCCGTCAAGGTCGATTCACCGTTGACATTGAGGCCCACTGTAGAAACCTCGCCGTCGACCGTCGTCGCACTGTTCACAAGAGTCGTGGTGGTGACGTTCACGACGCTGCCCTCGATAGTGAGGTTGGCATTTGCCACGCCGAGCTCAGCCAGTCCGTCAACCGAGGCAATCTCGACCGTGACGTTGTCTTCCTTTCCTGCCGCCTCGACGAAGGCTCCCTGCGTGATCGCTCCTGCCTCGTTTTTCGTGGCCTCAGTGCGTTCCTTATTGCCGACGATGACGAGCGAACCCTTGCCACTTACGTCACCGAGCTCCACGGTGCGGGGGGTCTCGTTTTTGTAGACGTTGTTGTTCTCGACGTTCGCGATGTTGAGGGTGTCCTTCTCGCCGTCGGTCAGATTGTCGTTGCCGTTGAGGATGACGAGCTTGGTGCCGTCCCCGAGCTCGGTCTTCATCTCAGCCGGCGTATCCGTGCGACCTAAGATGTCGACGTCCTCAAGCACGACGTCGCTCCCGGCATTGTTCACCTTGATCGCGTCAGTCACAATTTTGACGTCTCCCTCGTAGGCCTGACCCACCAAGGAAGGATTCACGCCGGACTGAAGGCTGTTTTCAAAGACCATTTCGTCTGACGTAAATTCACTGCTGCCATCAATATAGCTGATGTACTTGTCCCCAGTGGGCGCATCAGCCTTGACGATGATGGAAGCCGTATCTTCTTTCTGCTCGGTCTCTTTGAAGTAAACCGTGCTAACGGGGGTAAATTCACCGGTCACGCTCACGGTGCCGTACTGGCCGCCTTGGTACACGAGCCTTTGGTTCTCCGAGCAGCTCTCGTCCAAGTAACCAACGCGCACCTTGGCGATCCCGCTGTCGTAACCCGTCAGATCGCCATACATCTCGTAGACCGTGTAGGTTGTCGCGGTGGCTGTATAAGTGTTTCCGGCCGTCTGGTTGTAACGCTGGTTGAGCGTGATATCGTTGGTGTCCCACCCAAATTCGTTGGAGGGAGCTACGTAGCCCGTGCCCGCGAAGGCCTTACCGTACAGCAGAGCCGGAACGGCGATGACTGCGGCCAGGAGGCTGGCACGAAGTTTTACAGGTAGATGCAGTTTCATATTCTGTTTTTCTTGATACGTGAAACGCGGATAGATTCCGCCTTGCGTCAGGCTAACGCAAAATTGGGCGTCAGTCAAACAAATTTTCAGAATTCTTCAATATTATCGCGTTTTTCGTAAAGATGCCTGATATTTCATTCTAAGAAATTTTCTGAATATTGTCGGTTATTTATCTTTTTTTACTTTGATGCTCTTCGTGTTATGTCTTATTTTAGTATGCATTCTCCCACAAGTTGCGGGGAAAGCAAAAAAACGAATATTTCGATGTGCGATGTTTATATCTACCAGTTCTCCTCACCGTTCCGGCACGAAAGACGGCGTATTTGTGAGAACTCCTCCTCCGTGATTCCCGATTGGGGAGCTTGTCAGCGATGATGTTTTTGTTAATTCCAGGTTTTCACGCTCGCGCCGGGTCTCGGATGAGAAGGGGGGGTGGGAGTCTCCGCGGCACCGGTGTGTCGCGTGTTCGCGGCGCTCAGTTTCGTTAGATTGCAAACAAAGGCGGCAGACTTCGCTGCCGGAGGGGCACGGAGGGGAGGATGCCGCCTCTCGGAGATGGCGGGGAGGCTGCGGCCAACACATCTACGGCTTGTCGCGGCCGGCCGTTGCGGTGGGGAGGGGAGGGGCCGGGCTTTCCCGGCGGGCCGCGCGGGAGAACAAGAAGAGCCGACTCGTTAGAGTCGGCTCTTCGCGGAGTGGAGCATAGCGGGTTCGAACCGCTGACCTCCTCAATGCCATTGAGGCGCTCTACCAACTGAGCTAATACCCCGTGACTTGCTGTCTGCGTCCTGCAGGAGGACGGCGGAATTATACGCGGCTTGAGATCGCGAGTCAAGACAAAAAGATGAATTTTTCGTTTTTTTTCTCGGGTGAGGGCAAGACGGCTCGAGCGAGGGGTAGCGGGGGAGCGACAGTTCAAGGTGAATGGGCTTCTTCCGCGGGCGCAGGGGGGCTTTGTTGGCGTTTTTTCAGGCCGGGGCGGAAAATTTCACTCGCCAGCCCGCGTGAGCTGTGGTACAGTGTGCACGTGCGCGACTCGGCTTGCCGGGTCTCGCCGCAGTATATTCAGCCATGAACGATCTCACCCAGCCTTTCAAACGTCTGCCCGTGGCCCTCATCGGCACGGGGTCATATGTCCCTGAACGCCGCCTTACGAACTCGGATCTCGAGAAGATGGTGGATACGTCCAATGAGTGGATTGTTGAGCGCACGGGCATTGAGGAGCGCCGCATTGCCGCGCCCGATGAGAAGACGAGCGATATGGCCACCAACGCCGCTCGCAAGGCGATGGAGGCGGCGGGGGTCAAGCCCGAGGAGATTGACCTCATCATTGTCGCGACGATTACGCCGGATACCTTCACGCCGTCGACGGCTTGCTATGTGCAGGCGAATATCGGGGCGGTGAATGCGGCGGCTTTCGATATTTCGGCGGCTTGCTCGGGTTTCCTCTACGCGCTCAAGACGGCGGTGCAGTATATCGGCTGCGGTCAGGCGCGTACGGCGCTGATTATCGCCAGTGAGAAGCTCAGCCACATTGTGAACTGGGAGGATCGCAGCACTTGCGTGCTGTTCGGCGACGGTGCGGGCGCGGCGGTGCTGCGCACGGGCACGGGGATTGAGGGCGACAGCGCGATTCTGGCGTCCGATATCGGTGCCGACGGCACGCTGACGGATATTCTGCTGGTGCCGGGCGGCGGCTCGGCGATTCCGACGACGGAGGAGAATATCCACGAGAAGCTTTACACGGTGGCCATGCGCGGCAATGAGCTTTTCCGCCACGCGGTGCAGCACATGAAGGATTCGGCGCTCTCGCTGATCAAGCGCACGGGCATTGATCCGAATGATATTGCGCTGGTGGTGCCGCATCAGGCGAATCTGCGCATCATCAATGCGGTGACGGCGCGCCTGGGTATTCCGCCCGAGAAGGTGTTTGTCAATCTTCAGAAGTACGGCAATACGTCGGGCGCGGCCTGCATTATCGCGCTGGATGAGGCGCTGCGTGCAGGTCGTGCCAAGAAGGGTGACATTGTGCTGATGGTGACTTTCGGCGCGGGTCTGACGTGGAGCTCGGCGGCTATCCGCATCTGAGGGCTCGGCTTCTCCCCTTCCCGCTTCTCTCTTTCTCATCCCCGCGGTGGCTTCGGCGCTGCGGGGATTTTTTCTCGCTTGACAAAGCGCTCTCGCTGCGTCAGACTGTGCCCAACATCAACCGTTTCATCTCACCATACTCTTATGGAAACATACAGCATGAAGAATCCGTTCCCGGCCACGGTGGTCGGGGTGCACCCTGTTACCAAGCCCGGCAGTGCGAAGGAGACGATCCACATTGATTATTCGCTCGAGGGCTCGGGCATGAGCTACACGACCGGCGATGCGCTGGGGGTGATTCCGCGCAATGATCCGGCGCTTGTGGATGCGCTGATCGCGGCGCTGGGTCTCGACCCGGCGGCGGAGGTGCCGCTGCCCGACGGCGGCACGGCGCCGCTGCGCGAGGCGCTGATCACGGCGTATGATATCACGACGCTGAAGAAGGGTGTGCTGACGAAGTGGAATGCGGTGGCCGGCAGTGAGAAGCTGGCGGCGGTGCTCGCGGACAAGGATGCGCTGAAGGATTTTGTCTGGGGCCGCGATCTGCTCGATCTCGCCTCCTGCCCGGACTGCCGCGCTCAGTTCCCGGATGCGGCGTCTTTCGTCGCGATTCTCGGCAAGCTTTCGCCGCGCCTTTACTCGATTGCCAGCAGCCCGGATGCGGTGCCGGGGCAGGTTTCTCTCTGCGTGGGCGCGGTGCGCTACACGAGCTATGACCGCGCCCGCAACGGTGTGTGCTCGACTTTCATGGCCGACCGCGTGCGCCCGGGTGACAAGGTGAAGGTCTTTGTGCACACGAACAAGAATTTCCGCCTGCCGGAGGATGGCGCGACGCCGATCATCATGGTGGGCCCGGGCACGGGTATCGCGCCCTTCCGCGCCTTCTGGCAGCAGCGCGTGGCGGATAAGGCGACGGGCCCGATGTGGCTCTTCTTCGGCAATCCGTACAAGGCGACGGATGGCTGCTATGAGGATGAGCTCGCGGAGCTGGTTGATGCCGGCAAGCTGAAGCTGTCGGTCGCGTGGAGCCGCGATCAGGCGCAGAAGGTTTATGTGCAGCACCTCATGGAGCAGTCCGGCGAGGAGATCTGGCAGTGGCTGGAGAAGGGCGCCGCGTTCTACATGTGCGGCGATGCCAACCGCATGGCCAAGGATGTGGAGAAGGAGCTGCTGGCCATCATCGAGAAGTTCGGCCATCGCAGCCCGGAGGAGGCGGCGGCTTACCTCGCCGATATGAAGGCGGCGAAGCGCTATCAGAAGGATGTTTACTGATGGGTGTTGCGGCTGCGGCGGCTCGGCTGCGGCGTGATGCTCTCATCCCGCGGGGGAGGTGCCTCAGGCCCTCCCCCGCCTTTGTTTTCTCGGGGCCGCGCGTCTCCGGCTCGCCTTCGCCCCTGCCCCTTGGGTTGAGGGCGGGCCGGGGCTCTTTTTCTGCCTCCGCCGAGGCGGTGCGCTCTCTCCCTGTTCGCTTCGTCAAACTTTTTTCGAATTATTTTAATTTAATGCTTGACTTCAGCGGCCCCTCATGAGAGAATCCTCCCGGAACAACCCAAATACATACCATGCTAGTAGGAAAACCCGCACCGCAGTTCACGGCCAATGCCGTGGTGAACGGAGAGATCGTGTCCGACTTCAGCCTCAGCCGCTATCTGGGCGAGAAATACGTGCTCTTTTTCTTCTACCCCAAGGATTTCACTTTTGTCTGCCCGACGGAGCTGATCGGCTTCCAGAATGCGCTCAGCGAGTTTGAGGCGCGCGATACGGTGGTGGTCGGCTGCTCGACGGATTCGGAGTTCAGCCACTGGGCCTGGGCCAATACGCCGCGCAACAAGGGCGGCATTCAGGGGGTGACTTACCCGCTGGTGGCCGATGTCAACAAGACGATTGCCGATGCCTTTGACGTGCTGGCCGGTGAGCGGACGCTGGGGCCGGACGGCAAGCTGGAGGTCACGGGTGAGATGATTGCGTATCGCGGTCTCTTCCTGATTGACAAGGAGGGTATCGTGCGCCACGCGCTGGTGAATGATATGCCGCTGGGTCGCTCGGTGGATGAGGCGATTCGCATTGTTGATGCGCTTCAGCACGTGGAGAAATACGGCGAGGTTTGCCCGCTGGGCTGGCACAAGGGTGAGGCGGCGATGACGCCGAGCCACGAGGGTGTGGCGGATTATCTCTCGCACTGAGTTCTCGCCCTGAGGCGAAGGGGGCTTTGCGGCCTCTAACTTTCGCCCTTTCATTTTTGTCGTGATAAACCCGGGGGAACTCGGGGGGCTCTGCCCCTCGGGTTCCCTTTTTGCGTGCCGGCGGGCCGAGCGCGGCCGGGCCCCTGCGCTTTCGGCGCGCGCGGGAGGGCAGCCGAAGGGGTTGAGGGGCAAATGTCTCGGCCAAGCGGCATGTGTCGCTCAAAAGGCTTGCCAAAGGACTTGCAGGAGTGTATGATGGCGCGCGTCATGACTGAATTGCCCAAGGCGTACGAACCGACGATCGTTGAAGAGAAGTGGCAGAAGGAATGGACGGAGCGCGGCTGTTTCCACGCTGATCCTCACTCTGCGAAACCGGCCTACAGTATTGTGATTCCGCCGCCTAACGTGACGGGCGTGCTGCACATGGGGCATGTGCTCAACAACACGATTCAGGATATTCTCGCGCGCCGCGCGCGTCAGGAGGGCAAGGAGGTGCTCTGGCTGCCGGGGACGGATCACGCCGGCATTGCGACGCAGGCTCGCGTCGAGAAGGAGCTGGCCAAGGAGAATCCGCCGCGCACGCGCTACGATGTGGGCCGCGAGGCTTTCGTGGAGATGGTCTGGCGCTGGAAGGAGAAGCACGGCGGCATTATTATTCGCCAGTTGAAGAAGCTGGGCTGCTCCTGCGACTGGGATCGCGAGCGCTTCACGATGGATGATGTGTTCGCGCCGGCGGTGGCTCGGGCTTTCACGGAGCTTTTCAAGGAGGGGCTGATTTACCGCGGTCGCCGCATGGTGAACTGGGATCCGGTGCTGCGCACGGCGCTCTCGGATGAGGAGGTGATCATGACGCCGACGAAGAGCAAGCTTTACACGGTGCGCTACAAGCTGGCGGACGGCAGCGGGCAGCTGCTCGTGGCGACGACGCGACCGGAGACGATTATGGCGGACGTGGCGGTGGCGGTGAATCCCGCGGATCCGCGCTTTGCGCCGCTGATCGGCAAAAAGGTGATTCGCCCGCTCTGCGAGGCGGAGATTCCGATCATTGCCGATGAGCATGTTGAGATTGACTTCGGCACGGGTGCGCTGAAGATTACGCCGGCGCACGATCGCACGGACTTTGAGGTGGGCATGAAGAATCACCTCGAGATTATCGACATTCTCACGCCCGATGGCCGCATCAACTGCCCCGGCTGCCCGGAGCTGCACGGGATGGATCGCTTTGCGGCGCGCGACAAGTCCGTTGAGCTTCTCGAGGCGAAGGGCCTGCTGGAGAAGGTGGAGGACTACGAGAACAACGTCGGCATCAGCCAGCGCTCCGATGTGCCGATTGAGCCGCGCCTGAGTATGCAGTGGTTCCTGAAGTATCCCTGCGTGAAGGAGGCGGCGGAGGCTGTGGAGAAGGGCGATATTGTCTTCCGCCCTGCGCACTGGGCCAAGACTTACGCGCACTGGCTGGAGGGGATTCAGGATTGGTGCATCAGCCGCCAGCTCTGGTGGGGGCACCGCATCCCCGTCTGGTATCGCCGCGAGAAGGCGGCGGAGCTGCGCGAGGCGGCGAAGCTGGATGAGGCGGATGCTGAGGCGGGCGATATTTACGTCGGCGCCGAGCCTCCGGCCGATCCCGAGAACTGGGTGCAGGATGAGGATGCGCTCGATACGTGGTTCAGCAGCTGGCTGTGGCCTTTCGCGACGATGGATGCGGAGTGCCGCGCGAAGTTTTACCCGACGACGGATCTGGTGACGGGGCCCGATATCATCTTTTTCTGGGTGGCCCGCATGATTATGGCCGGTTACCGCTTCGCGGGCGGCAAGCCGTTCAGCAATGTGTTCTTCACGTCGATTGTGCGCGATTTGCGCGGGCGCAAGATGAGCAAGAGTCTCGGCAACAGCCCGGATCCGCTCGATCTGATTGCGAAGTACGGCGCCGATGGTCTGCGCTTCGGCCTGATGCGCATTGCGCCGACGGGTACGGACGTGAAGTTCGACGAGAAGCAGATTGAGGAGGGCAAGAATTTCGCCAACAAGCTCTACAATGCAGCGCGCTTCCGCATGATGCAGGGGGCGGCTTCGACGGATCCGGCGCCGCGCTTCACGGCGGTGCACATCGATATTCTGGCCAAGCTCCGCGATCTGCATGCGACGGTGGCCGATGCGCTCGCGAAGTACGAGTTCAACACGTACACGCAGGCGCTCTACAGCTTCTTCTGGAATGAGTATTGCTCGCTCTTCCTGGAGGCGGTCAAGAATGATCTGCGCGAGGGCAGTGACCCGGCGGTGCGCAATGCGACGCTGCTGACGATGGATACGGTGCTGCGCCACTATCTGGCGCTGCTCGCGCCGATTATGCCGCACATTGCGGAGGAGCTCTGGCAGAGTCTCGGCTTTGCGGCTCGCCACGAGGGGCAGACGCTGATGCTCTCTCCCCTGCCCGATCCGGATACGCTGCTGGCCGGCTTGGATGATGCCGAGATTTCCCGCGCCCGCGCGACGGCGACGGCGCTCTACGAAGCGGCGAACCGCGCCCGCAACCTCAAGGCGGAGTACAATTTGGCGACGAACCGCAAGGTGCGCTTCTTCCTCAAGCCGACGATGCCGACGGATGCGGACTTGGCGGCCCGACTGGCGCTGCTGGCGGGCGCCCAGAGTGTGAGCTGCGATGCGGGCTATGAGGCGCCGAAGGGGACTCCGGCGACGCTGACGCCGCTCGGGGAGCTCTTCCTGCCGCTGGAGGGTCTCGTCGATGTCGATGCCGAGCGCAGCCGCATCACCAAGGAGCTCGAGAAGATTTCGAAGGAGATCGCGAAGAGTGAGGCGAAGCTCGGCAACCCGGGCTTTGTTGATCGCGCGCCGGCTCAAGTGGTGGATCAGGAGCGGGCGCGCCTCGACGAATGGAAGGCGAAGCGCGACCGCCTGACGACGATGCTGGCCGCGCTGAGCTGAACGCTGTATCTCCCGCCTCTTCACCCTGTCGCTCGTCCGTGGCGGGCGACGGGGTGCCCAACACTCCACCCGCTTTGCCCTTGTTTCGCCTCATCAGGCTGCAGGGTTCCCTAGATCTCTAATTCTAACAATACCTGTGAATACTACCCTTGACTCTCTCCACCTGAACCGCAGTGAGCAGAAGGCTCTGGAGCTCTGCGGCATCAACCGCCTTAGCCAGCTGGCGGCGGCTTCGCCCGAGCAGATCAGCCGCGATCTCGATGCGGCCGAGCGGCTTTTCCCGGATCAGCCGCTGCGTATCAGCCTGCAGCGTCTGACGGATATCTGCCGCGCGGCGCGGCAGGCTCTGGCTGAGGCGGACCCCGCGGGGCGCCCGATGCCGCCGGACGATGCGGTGCCGAAGGCGCCGGAACAGCCCGGGCATGCACAGACTCAGACAGCGACGACGCCTCAGGAGGCTCCGATTCCCTCGGCGCCTTCGGCGAAGACGTCGGAGCCGGCGGCGGAGGCGAAACCGACCGCACCGACTCAGCGCGTTCGCTCTTCGCGGCGCATGACGGGCGAGGAGTTTGCGCCGGCGCCAGCCTCTCATCGCCGGCACCGCACGGAGAAGGGGCTCGACAATTACCATGCGGCCCACCCCGTCGCACTTGTGCTTGCCTCGATCTTTCTGCTGCTGACGCTGCTCGGGGCGCTGCTGCTCGTCGTGGCGAGTGTCTACCTGATGATGGATGAGGAGCCGCCTCTGCCCGCGCTGGGGATTATCATCGGCTGCGCGGTGACGGGGATCGCGTATCTGCTCTGCCTGACGCGCTGCAAGTGCGTGATCTGCCGCGGCCGCATGTGCTCGGTGTTCAGCCACAAGCGCGGGCGCAACGCGCACTACATTCCGCTGCTCGGGCACACGATCCCGACGGCTTTTGCGATTCTCTTCACGCTCTCGACGGTCTGCCCGCACTGCAACACGAGGCAGAGCATCGTCGGTGGTTTCCGCCCCGCTTCCCGCTTTCACCACAACCAGCACTGACACATCATGAGCCTTCCGTTTCACACTCGCGTTCTCGCGAGCTCTTCACGCCCTGCTTCCGCCGTATTCTCGGCCCTTGCCGGGCTCCTGACTCTGACTGCCGCGCCCTGCTTCGCCGACGAGGCCAAGCCGCTTCCGCCCCTCCCGGATGAGGAGTTCGCGGACGATGAGGTTCCGTCCCGCCTTCCTGAGGCCCCGTGCGAGGAGCCGTCGAAGGCCTCGACTCCCTCTGAGGCGCTTCCGGCGAGCCATCAGGACTGTGCGCTGGCCGTCCTCAAGCTTCTCTCGGACACGGAGGTCTGCCTCAACGGCTGCCGCGATGCGGCCAGCGTGGAGGCGGCGATTCCCCGCTTCCGCGAACTCAGCGAGAGAGCCCACCGGATTGCCGCCGCGCAGCGCCAACTCACGGAGCCCACGTCTCAGGATCTCATCTCCATGAACCAGCACATGGAGCGCTTCAACCTGCTCTGGGGAGCTATCGGCGATCATATCCACCGCCTTGAGAAGGCCGGGCTCGTCAGCCACGAGCTGCGCGACATCCTCCACCTTGCTCCACCGCCTGCACCGGCGCCAGCGAAGCCGGCCGAAGACGCCACGCCCGATGAATCCGCCAAGGCTACCGAATCCACCGAGGCTCCGGCCGCGCCCTCCGCAGCCGGGCCAAGTGCGGAGCCGCCGTCCGAGTCTCCGAAGGCTCCCGGCACGCCGTCCGCCTGAGGGCGAGATGCATCATAACACAGGCGCTGAACTCCTGCGGCGCAGCATCAGAACGGTGCTGCGCCGCGCGCATGTGCGGGGGATTCGGCGAGTGCCTCAGGTTCGACTCATGCTGATCCGGCGAGCACCACTCTCCACCATCCCTGCTCCGCGAACTTTTTTCTCGCCGGGGCTACCACAAGATATAGGGGGTGGCAGCTCAAAGTGCTGCCACATGCTCCGCAGCGGGCCCGAAGCGACGCTCACGGGTGGTGCGAGGCGAAAAATTTTGGGCTTGAAAAAAATCAGTAACGGCTTAATATCGACCTGAACGTAGCTCTCTCCCCCCTTCCCTTCCGCCGATGAAAAACAGCTCCACATCACGCTCTCGCATGACAGAGGCCGAGGCTCAGGACCTCGCCGACTTCGTCATGTTTTCCCAGCGCCACTGCATCCTGCGACTCTCCCCCGTGCTCAGCGAGGGCAAGATTTCGTATCCGCAGTTCTTTCTGCTCGCGTATCTGGCGGAGGAGGAGTGCATCTCGATGAGCAACATTGCGCGCATGATGGGGCACTCGACGGCAGCCGCCACGGGCATGGTGGACAAGCTTCAGGACCTCGGCTACCTCAAGCGCAACACGGCGGCAGCCGACCGCCGCAAGATCATGGTGCGCATCACGCCCGAGGGCCGCGAGCTCATCGAGCGCATGCGCGGCAATATCGCCCGCGACCTCGCCGACCTCATGGCCGAGGACGAGCACGCCGAGCAACACCGCCGCGCCCGCCACAGCATTGCCCGCCACGCCGCGCGCCGCAGCGAGCGCGGCTGAAGGCGCCCTCACACGCCCGCCGCTCCGCACGGACTTTTTCCCTTTTCCGCACCGATTCCGACATCTTTTTCCCCTATCATCATGACGAACTATTCCCCCAGTTATCTCGAACGCTTCAATGCCGCTCCGAAAACCTTTGCCCGCTTCATCACCCGCGTGCCCGGGGTTGAGGTCTCCACGGATCGCCAGGCCGTCATCGACGCGCTCACGCCGACGCATGAACAGGTCATCCGCGAAGCCGGTGCGGATCCCAAGATGCTGCGCCGCGCCCAGCAGGTGCACGGCAACAAGGTCGCCCTCGTCGGCGACATCGGCTGCTCCTACCCCGTTGAAGGGGTCGACGGGCTCTTCTGCGGCGGCAAGGCCGACAGCTGCCTGGGCATCTACGTGGCGGATTGCGCCGCCGTCTGGGTCTACGACACGAAGTCCGGAGCCCGCGCTCTCGTGCACTCCGGCAAGCTCGGCACGCAGCAGAACATCGTCGGCGAGCTCTTCAAGGCGATGTACAAGATTCTCGGCGTCAAGGCGATGGATTGCATCGCGGCGATCTCGCCCTGCATCCGCCCGCCGCACTACGAGTACGACATCGCGACGACGATCAAACACCAGCTGGTCGAGGCCGGCGTGCTGCACGAAAACGTCATCGACAGCGGGCTGGACACGGCCTCCGACCTCAACACTTTTTACTCTTACCGCATGGAGAAGGGCAAGACGGGCCGCATGCTCGCGCTCTTCGGCCGCGTGCCGGACGAGGCCTGAGGCTTCCGCCACACCTTCCCTTGCTGCGGCTCTGCCCGCAGGATGCGTTCAGCAGGATGAGTGCCGCTTCCCCAGCCTTCGGTGCTTCAAACAACGCCGGGCCATCGGCCCCCGCGCCTTTCGCTGCTGAAGCTTCAGCAGCCGGAGCCTCGGCGGCTGCAGGCTCCTCGGGTGGGGCTGAACAGAAGGCGGCGCTGCGGCGCTGCGTGCTCGCCCGCCTGCGCTCGCTGGATCCCGATGAGCGGGCGCGGCGCTCCGCCGAGCTGAGGCAGGCTCTGAGCCCGCTGCTGGGCGTCCGAGAGACCCTACGCGTGGCGCTCTACGCAGCGCTACCGCACGAGGTTGACCTGCTGCCCCTGCTGCGCGAGCACCCGCAGCATGCGTACTACTTCCCGCGCTGCCTGCCGGGGCACCGCCTGAGTTTTCACCGCGTCATCGACCCGGAGAGCGACCTGAAGCCCGGTGCGCTCAACATCCCGACGCCGAGCGACGAACGCCCGGCCCTGGAGCCCGAGCTCTTCGACCTCGTCCTCGTGCCAGGCGTCGCCTTCAGCGAGGCCGGGGAGCGCCTGGGCTACGGCGGCGGCTACTACGACCGTTGGCTGCCGCAATGCCGGAGGGCCCGACTCGTCGCCGTCCTCTTCCGCGAACAGGTCGTCGGCAGCCTGCCGCGCGAGGCCCACGATCTGCTCATCCCCCGGCTCATCATCTGCTGACAGCCGCGGCAAGCGACCGGCAGCAGCCATGCCGAACCCCGCCGCCCGGGCTCGTGCGAGCCCGTTTCCTCCCTGCGAACTTCTCCCCCTCTCTCCCTCCCCCTTCCGCCTGACGCCCCGCCTCGGGCCCTTTCCCCAGACTTCTCTCTCTCCTCTCGCCGATCTTTCCGCTTCCGGCAGTCCCACCTTTCACCCTCTCTCTTCACCCTCTCTCACTCGCCCCCCCCCGACTCACCATGTTCAAACGCCTCATCGGCGGGCTCCTGCTCGCCCTCAGCCTCGCCCTTCCCTCCCTCGCCGCCGGCAACAAAGCTGCCGCGAAGTCCGATCGCCAAGAGAGCGCCCTCTTCATCGGCAACAGCTACACCTACGTCAACGACCTGCCGGGCATGCTGCGCGACCTGCTGCGAGCCGGCAAACACCCGATGAAGATCGACTCCTTCACCCGAGGCGCCACAGCCCTGAGCGCCTTTTACGAAGACGCCTCGCTGAGCGGCGGCAAGGACAAACTTCTCAACGGCGATTTCACCTGGGTCATCCTTCAGGATCAGAGCCAGACGCCCGCCATGCGCCCGGAGGCCACCCGCCGCTACGTCAAGCTCTGGAGCGAGCTGGCCCGCGAGCGCAAAACCAAGCCCGTGCTCTTCCTGACCTGGGCGCATGCGACGCCCCTGCAAGGCAAGCCCTCGCTCATCACGGACATGCAGGACAAGACCTCGCGCACCTACTGCCGCTGCGCGATTGAGAACGACATCGCCGTGGCGCCCGTCGGCGAGGCCTGGCGAGCATGGTACGCCAAACACCCGAACACGCCCCTGCACTGTCCGGATCTCTCGCACGCCAACGTCCTCGGCACCTACATGGCCGCCTGCGTCTTCTACACCACCCTCACGGGCGAATCGCCCGTCGGCCTGCCGGCCCCGCGCGGCGTCAGCCGCAAGCTCGCCAAGAGCCTCCAGAAAACCGCCTACGCGACGGCGCGCCGCTTCAGCCCGCAGAGCTGCATCGAGAGGCTTGACGGCGCCGCAGCCAAACGCCCCGACGCCGCGGCGGCGCGCGCCCTGCTCACCCCCGGCGTCACCGTCCGGCAGGTGCGCGAAGCCCTCGGCGCCCCCTCCTACGTCACCGAGCAGGGCGATGCCGTCGTCTACCAGTTCCAGCTTCGCAACGACGGCGAGCTCTGCCTCTACTGCCGAAACGGCAAGCCCTACAGCGCCACCATCCGCGACGGCTCCGCCGGCGGGGCGGACATCATCCCGCTCGAGAAGCCCTGAGGCTTGAGCACCCGCGCGCCTCGTCCCCGAGCCTCGCCCGCCGAGCCCTCCGCCGCTCGCACACCCGCCGAGCCCTCCGCCAGCCGCCGCGGGCAGGACGCACACGCCCATCGAAAATTCTCTCATGCCAGGATTCCGCCTTTTTCAAGGGGCGAGACTGTGATACAATCCCCCGCAAACATTATGGACACACCCCGTAACTACTACATCCCGACCGTCATTGAAAAGACGAGTCAGGGCGAGCGAGCCTACGACATCTATTCACGCCTGCTGCTCGACCGCGTCATCTTCATCGGCACCGAGATTGACGACACCGTCGCCAACTCCGTCATCGCCCAGCTGCTCTTCCTGCAGATGACCGACCCGAAGAAGGACATCCACATCTACATCAACTCGCCGGGCGGTTCGGTGACCGCCGGTCTGGCCATCTACGACACCATGCAGTTTGTCTCCTGCGACATCAACACCTACTGCATCGGCATCGCGGCCTCCATGGCCTCCGTGCTGCTGGCCGCCGGCACGAAGGGCAAGCGCTTCTGCCTGCCCAACTCGCATGTCATGATTCACCAGGTGCGCGGTGGCGCCCAGGGCACGGCCGCCGACGTCGAGCGCACCATCAAGTTCATGTTCAGCCTCGACAAGCGCCTCACCGGCATCCTCGCCCACCACACGGGCAAGGACTTCGACACCGTCAAGCGCGACCAGGACCGCGACAACTACATGACCGCCGAAGAGTCCCAAGCCTACGGCCTCGTCGACCGCATTCTGACCCACACGCCCAACCCAGAGAAAAAATAATGGCCAAAACCCCGAAAGTCTGTGACCTCTGCGGCGGCAGCGAGAGCGAAGGGCGACCGATGCTCTCCGTCGGCGGCGCCAACATCTGCTTTCAGTGCGTCGAGGGCCTGGCCTACCACATGTTCAAGTCAGACATGGGCGACATCGCCGCGGACCGCATCCTCGCCCTCGTGCGCGGCACGCACCCCGAGCTGCTGCCCGAAGAGCCCCACGATGACAGCCCCGTGCTCGAAGTCGAGACCAAGAAGCTCGACGAGCTGCCCACGCCCGAGCAGATGCACCGCATGCTCGACCAGTACGTCATCGGCCAGGAGCTCGCCAAGCGCACGCTCTGCGTCGCCGTCTACAACCACTACCTGCGGCTGCGCCAGCCCAAGACCGACGACGGCACGGAGATCGAGAAGAGCAACATCCTGCTCGCCGGCTCGACGGGCTCCGGCAAGACCCTGCTGGCCAAGACCCTCGCGCGCATCCTCGACGTGCCCTTCTGCATCGTTGACGCCACCACCCTCACCGAGGCCGGCTACGTCGGCGAAGACGTCGAGAACATCATCCTGCGCCTCCTTCAGGCGGCGGACATGAACGTCGCCAAGGCCGAGCGCGGCATCATCTATGTGGATGAAATCGACAAGATCGGCCGCAAGACGCAAAACGTCAGCATCACGCGCGACGTCTCCGGCGAAGGCGTCCAGCAGGCCCTGCTCAAGATCATCGAGGGCACGGAGTGCAACATTCCGCCCAAGGGCGGGCGCAAACACCCCAACGAGCAGTACATCCGCGTCAACACCGAGAACATCCTCTTCATCTGCGGCGGCGCCTTCGTCGGCCTCGAAGGCATCATCCGCAAGCGCCTCGGATCCTCCTCCATGGGCTTCGCCTCCATCATCGAGGGGCAGGACAGCAAGGAGTACACGGAAGAGGAAGTGCTCGCCAAGGCCATGCCCGAAGACTTTTTCCAGTTCGGCATGATTCCCGAGCTCATGGGCCGCCTGCCCATCTTTGCCCCGCTCACCACGCTGAGCGAAGACCAGCTCGTCGAGCTGCTCACCCAGCCCAAAAACGCGCTCGTCAAGCAGTACAGCAAGCTGCTGGGCATGAGCGGCGTGGCCCTCAGCGTCGAGCCCGAAGCCCTCAAGGCGATGGCGAAGCAGGCCATCGAGCGCGGCACGGGCGCGCGCGCCCTGCGCGGCATCTTCGAGCGCATCATGCTCGACGTCATGTACAAAGTGCCCAGCGACAAAAACATCGAGCGCGTCACCATCACGCAGGACGTCGTCTGCGGCAAGGCCAAGCCGCAGCTCACTATGCGCAGCACCGAGGCAGCCGCCACCGGCAAGCCCGCCGCCAAAGCCGGCAAGGCGTCCAGGAGCGCAGCCCGCGCGGCAGCCCAGGGTGCCGCCGCATCCGCTGCCGGAGCCACCGGAGAGTAAGCCATGCTTGTTCTCGGTATCGAATCCAGCTGCGACGAAACCGCCGCCGCCCTCATCGAAGCCTCCGGCGAGGGCAGCGGCGGCGCGCAGCTGCTCAGCTCCGTCATCTCCACCCAAATTCCCCTGCACCGACTCTACGGCGGCGTCATCCCCGAGCTCGCCTCGCGCAACCACTCCGCCAACATCCGCCCCGTCATCAGCGAGGCGCTGGAGAAAGCGGGGAAGAGCATCCGAGACGTCGACGTCTTCGCCAGCACCGCCGGGCCCGGCCTCGTCGCGGCCCTGCTCGTGGGCAACACCGCCGCCAAGGCGCTGGCTCTGGCCGCCGGCAAGCCCTTCGTCGCCGTCAATCACCTCGAGGGGCACATGCTCTCGCCCTTCATCACGCGACCCGAGGGGCTCGTGCCGCACCTCGGCCTCGTCGTCTCGGGCGGGCACACCCTGCTCATTGACGTGCAAGGCCCGGGCGACTACCGCCTCATCGGCCGCTCGCGCGACGATGCCGCCGGCGAAGCCTTCGACAAGGTGGCCAAGATGCTCGACCTGCCCTACCCCGGCGGGCCGGAGATCGACCGCCTCGCCGAGCGCGGCGACGCCTCGCGCTTCGACTTCCCGCGGCCCATGCTGCATGAGGACCACCTCGACTTCTCCTTCTCCGGGCTCAAGACCGCCGTCCTCTACACCCTGCCGAAGCTCACGCCGAGCGGCAACCCGCACGTCCTGCCCGAAGAGACGCTCTGCGACCTCTGCGCCGGCGTGCGGCAGGCCATCATCGACGTGCTGCTGCACAAGGCCATGAAGGCGCTCAAGCGCACGCGCCACCGCGTGCTGGCCATCTCCGGCGGCGTCTCCTGCAACAGAGCCCTGCGCGCCCAGGCCGCCGAGCGCTGTGAGAAAGCCCGCGTCGAGCTCATCCTGCCGCCCGCCAGCCTCACCACGGACAACGCCGCCATGATTGCCTACGCAGGCCTCCTGCGCGCCCGCGCCGGCAAATTCTCGCCGCTCGACACCCCCGTCGACCCGAATCTCAAACTCGCCGGCATGGCTGCCCGCAGCTGAGCCGCACCGCGCCGTCGGGAGCAGCCCCGCGAGCCGTCTCCACGGTCTCCGCGCGACGGAGGCGGAGGCTGCCGCCCCGGCGACGCCCGGGCGGCAAACAGCAAGGCGGCGGAGGCCCTGCCCCCTGTGGCGAGGGCGTCCTCAGCTCCCCCCCCTTCCACACCGCCTCCCTCCATCCGACTCCATCGCTCGCCCGCCTTTCACCCATCATCCCCGCCATGACGCTGCGCGAACACCTTGAAAGCATCCTGCCGGATCTCCTCCCCGTCCGCGAGGCCGACGCCATCAAAGGGCGCGAGCTCATCGCACGCGTGCGCGCCGTGCTCGGCGACGAATACTCGGATCACTCCCTGCGCTCGCAGTTCTCCTTCATGGCGCTCGACCCCGGCTCCTGCCTCGCCCGCATCCCCAACGGCCAGGGCTACTACCGCCGCAGCAGCGAAAGCCACCCCTCCCTGCACAGCCTCTTTGAAGGCGAAGACGAAGCCCACCGCGAAGGGGCCGACCCCCTCCACCGCCTCCTCGCCCTCGCCGTGAGGCTCTACGACACCGCCGGCCTCGGCGTCTTTCTCTACCCCGTCGAAGAGAGCGAAAGCTGGACCCACCCCGACCTCGTCGCCGTCCAGTGGCCCGCCGGCACCCTCGGCCCCGACGGCAGCTACCGCATGGAGCCCGGCACCGAGCAACGCGCCATCTACCGCGCCGTCTGCCTCGCGCGCACCGAAAGCGGCGAAGAAGCGCGGCGCGCCCTCATGCGCAGCCTCGCCTGCGGCCTCTGGGCCCACGAGAGCGAGCTCCTGCTGCTGCCCGGAAGCAACGGCGACAACGACGAGCTCCAGCGCCTCGGCACCCTCTACGGCATCGGCGTCACCCTGCTCGAAGCCGATGAAGCCGAGCTCGCCGACCTTCCCCGGGCCGACGAACTCTTCCGCGCCGATGCCGACGCCCTGCGGCCCCTGCTCAGCCGCCTGCCCCGCCGCAGCCTGAGCCTGCCGCGGCGGCGCGAGCAACCCGTCAACCCGCCCACCGCGCCCGAGCTTGGCGCCGTCCTCCACTGGGCCGAGCACTGCGTCGCCCGCCGCTGCGTCGAGCCCTACGAGCAACGCGTCGCCGCCAACTGAGTGGCCCCCGCCCCGGCGACGCCCCCGCCCGTTGATCGACCCTTTCCCTTCCCCCTCTCTCCACCCGACGCCACACGCCACCATGCCCCGCCCCGTCCGACACCCCCGCATCGGCAGCCTGCTCATCGGCCTGCTCCTCCTCGGGATCGGCCTCTACCTCTCCCTCATGGCCGTCGCCGAGATGCTGATGAACGCCGTCTACCTCCGCGAATCCACCGGCACGATCGCCGTCGTCGAAGACGTGCGCCAAAAACCCTTCGGGAGCATCGCAACCGCCTTCGATCACGGCTACATCACCTGGGGCAGCAGCATCGCCTACCAGCCCATCGTCTCCTTCACCCTCGCCGACGACAGCCGCGCCCGCATGCCCCTGCCCGACCTGAGCGACAGCGACTACAAGCGCGGCGAGAGCATCGAAGTGCGCGTCCCGCGCGACGACTGGCGCAAGAGCCGCGAATACCGCGCCCGCTTCTTCTGGGGAGCCCCCGCCCTCAGCCTGCTGCTCGGCCTCATCTGCGCCTGGTGCGGCAAAACCCAGCTGAGCATCCGCAGCCGTCGCCTGCGCGCCGAGCGCGGCACCCGCAACGGCAACCGACCTGCCGCGCAGAACCGTCCCACCCCCTCTCCCCGCTCCGCCGGAGCAACACCGCGCCCCGCGCAAGCGGCCTCCCGCCCCTCAGCACCCGCCCGTGAGCCGGAGCCCGCACGCAAAGCCCCCGCCGCACCGAGGCGCGTCGAACGAATCGCCGAAAGAGACGCCGAGAGCCCCGCCGAGAAAAGCGCCGAGCCGGCCCCGAAGCCCCGCCGCACGCGCAGCAGCTCCGGCAGCACGAAGAGCGAAAGCAAGAGCCGAGCCAAGGGCAGCAGCAAGAGCGGCAGCGCTAAAAGCGGCAGCAAAGGCAGCAACAAAGGCGGAGCCAAGAGCGGCACCTCCGGCGGCAGCGAGTCGGCGTCCAAAAGCTCCGGCGCGTCCGGAGACGTCCCCGCCAGGCGCCGCACCGGTCGACGCCGCAGCGGAGCCGACGACGGCCCGGAGCAAGAGCCCTGAGGCTCACCCCTGAAACTCAACCCGGAAGCGCGGGCTCGCACTGCCGCGCGGCTCAAGCCCCCGCCCCTCCGCAGCACCGAGCCGACCAGCGCGCCGAGGAAACCGCCCTGCGGCGCAAATTTGCCCCTTGCAGTCGCTCATTTGACTTCACAAGCGCGGCAAAGCGTGCTAGACTGCCGCCATGGCAAATAAACCCGTAGTTCTGATCATTCGCGACGGCTGGGGCCGCAACCCCAAGGGCCCGGAAGCCGCCAAGGAAACCGGCGACGCCACCGTACTCGCCAACACCCCCTTCACCGACAAGCTTCTGGCAACCTGTCCGCACTCCCTGCTCGGAGCCTCCGGTCAGGACGTCGGTCTTCCCGACGGCCAGATGGGCAACTCGGAAGTCGGCCACCTGAACCTCGGCGCCGGCCGCGTCGTCTACCAGGATCTCTGCCGCATCTCCAACGCCCTTGCGGACGGCAGCTTCGCCAAAAACCCCGTCATCACCGAGGCCTTCGGCAAGGCCAAGTCGAGCCGCCTGCACCTCATGGGCCTCGTCTCTGACGGCGGCGTGCACTCCCACATCGACCACCTCATCGGCATCATCAAGATTGCCGCCGCTGCCGGTGTGAAGGACATCATGATTCACGCCATCACCGACGGCCGCGACACCGACCCGAAGAGCGGTGCAGGCTTCCTCGAGAAGCTCCAGACCGTCGCCGACTCCTGCGGCGCCAAGATCGCCACCGTCATCGGCCGCTTCTACGCGATGGACCGCGACAAGCGCTGGGATCGCGTCAAGACCGCCTGGGACGCCATCGTGCTCGGCCGCGGCGAGCAGTGCACCTGCAGCCCCGCCGACTTCGCCCGCAAGAGCTATGAGGAAGGCGTCACCGACGAGTTCCTCAAGCCCGGCATCTTCTGCGAAGGCAACCAGCAGCGCATGCGCGACGGCGACGTCGTCTTCTTCTTCAACTTCCGTGCGGACCGCGCCCGCGAGCTCTCGCGCGCCATCCTCTACCCGGACTTCGACGGCTTCGATCGCGAAGTCACCCCCAAGGTGCACTACATCACCATGTCGGAGTACGAGGCCTGCTACCCCTCGCCCGTCGTCTTCGAGCAGGAGAAGCTCCACAACATCCTCGGCGAAGTCATCTCCAAGGCCGGCCTCAAGCAGCTGCGCATCGCCGAGACGGAGAAATACGCGCACGTCACCTTCTTCTTCAACGGCGGTGTGGAGACGCAGTTTGAGGGTGAGGACCGCATCCTCGTTCCCTCCCCGCGCGACGTCGCCACCTACGACCAGAAGCCGCAGATGAGCGTCGCCGAAGTCGCCGACAAGTTCGTGGACGCCATCGCGAAGTACGACATCGCGATCATGAACTTCGCCAACCCGGACATGGTGGGCCACACGGGCTACCTCCAGGCCGGCATCGCCGCCTGCGAGGCCGTCGACAAGGCCCTCGAGAAGTGCGTCACCAAGATCCGCGAACTGGGCGGCTGCTGCCTCATCTGCGCGGACCACGGCAACTGCGAGAACATGATCAACCCCGACGGCAGCCCCAACACGGCTCACACGACCAACCTCGTCGACCTCATCTACTGCGGCCCCGACCAGGATCAGGTGAAGATGAGCAACGGCATCCTCGCCGACATCTCGCCCACGCTGCTGAGCCTGCTCGGCGTGCCCCAGCCGGCGGAAATGACCGGCCACAGCCTTGTCACCAAGGCCTGAGGCTCGTCTCGAGAAATCTCTACAACAGGCGCGTGTCCCGCACGGGACACGCGCTTTTTTCCGCCATGCGGCCGACAGAGAAACGGCTGTCCAGGCTCCTCGGCAAAGCCTGCGAGAGCGATTGGTCGGCAGAGTCAAAGCCGCCCCACTCCCCGCAGAGGCAGCGTCAGAGCACGCTGAGAGAGCGCGCCACGTAGGCGGAAATGGACGCCATCAGCGCCTCCGTCTCCGCCGGTGCCATCTGCGAATCCTTCACCAGAATCGCCAGCACATAGCGGTGACCGTTCGCCAGGCGCACGAAGGCCACATCGTTATAGCCGATGAGCCCCCGCCCCGGCAACACGGGCCCCGTGCCGGTCTTGTGGCCCATGGCCTCAACCGGCATCCCCTTCAGCCCCGCGGCAATGCGATTCTGCCCGGTTTGGCAGCCCTCGAGCGCCTCAATCAAAAAGGCGCGAGACGGCTCGCAGAGCACCGAAGCGCTCACGAGACGCTCCATCAACTGCGCCGCACAACGCGGCGACATCGTGTTTTGCAGACAGCGCAGCGGCTTTTCGCCCATCTCGCGCTCCGTGAACACTATCGACTGCTCCGTCAGCCCCAGCCCGCGCAGATACTCCATCACCCCGCGCGGACTCACCACGCGCGCAAAGAGCAAATCCGTCGCATTGTTGTCGCTCTGCCGGAGCGCGTAGAGCAGCAAATCTCGCAGCGTCAGCTCCTCACTGCCCTTCGGATACGCCTCGCGCATCGGGCTCCAAGTATCCGTGGCCAACTCGCTCGCCGCAAAGGGCACCCGCTCATCGAGCGAACGTCCCTCACGCTCCAGGCGATCGAGCACCGCCATCGCCAGCGGCAACTTCACCACGCTCATCAGCGGATAATCTGGGCGATTGCCCAGCAGCAGCTCATCGCGCCCGTCCACCAGCAGTGCCACACCCACACGCGCGCGCTGCATCCCCGGCAAAGCCTCCAACTCAGCCCGCAGCTTCCCCAAGCGAGCCGACATCGAACGGTCTGCATTATCTGCATTAGACAGCTCGGATACCACCGGCGCCTCCTCTGCCTCAGAGATCACCGCCGTCGGCGCCGCAGCGCGGCCAGCAGCATCCTGCGCGCCCGAATCATCGCCCAGTGCCGGGCCCGTGAAGAGAGAAAGGGACAGCCCCGCCGCCAACATCAGCATATCTGCATTCATGCGTGCATTATAGCAGCACGCGGCTACAGGTCAAGCAAGAAAGACACACTCAGGCAAGCGCCCCTCGCCACTTCGCGCTCCCCGAACACACCCGCCGCGCGAACCAACTCCGAACCAACCACCTCCCGAACACGCCCGCCGTGCGAAAGCGAGCCGCGTCACCGAACGATCTACGCGCCGGTTGCCGAGCGGGTTGATCCGGCGAGCTTCCCGAACGTACTCGCCGAGCGGCGTCCAACACAAAGCCCCCTGCGGACGCATCCGCAGAGAGCTTTGAAAGCTTCGGTGTAAGCGACCGATCAGCGAGAGTAGAGCTCAACGATGAGCTGCACGTTCACGATCGGGGCAATCTCCTCCATGGAGGGGATGCGCTGCACCTTGCCCGTGAGCTTCGAGGCATCGACCTCGAGCCACTCCGGCGTCGTCGCGTTGGCGGCGAGCTCGACGAAGCGGTTGGCGAGAGCCTGAGAGCGGGCCTTGGCGGCGATCGTCACCACGTCGCCGGGCTTGCAGCAGTAGGAGGGAACATTCACCTTGCGGCCGTTGACCATCACGTGGCCGTGGCTGACCATCTGGCGGGCAGCGGCGCGCGTGTTGGCGAAGTTGAGGCGGTAGATGATGTTGTCAAGGCGGAGTTCGAGAAGCTGGAGAAGGATCTCGCCCGTCACGCCACGGCGACGGCTGGCCTCCTCATAATACTTGCGGAACTGGCCTTCGAGCACACCGTACATGAAGCGCAGCTTCTGCTTCTCGGCGAGCATGATGCCGTAATCGGACTTCTTCTTGCGGCCGGCGCGGGCGCCGTGCTGACCCGGGGGGAAGGGACGGCGGGCAAAAGCCTTGCTGGCACCGAAGAGCTCAACGCCGAAACGGCGGCTGATCTTGGCGGTAGGACCTGTGTAACGAGCCATAATTGTAAAAATCTTTCAGGTTGAATCAGTGAAACATCAGGCGCGGCGAGCCTTGGGAGGACGGCAGCCATTGTGGGGAATGGGCGTCACGTCAGCAATGGAGGAGATCTCCAGACCGATGGCCTGCACGGCACGAACGGCCGACTCACGACCCGAGCCCGGCCCCTTCACGCGAACCTCGACCTCCTTGAGGCCGTGGCCCATCGCCTGGCGGCAGGCATCCTGGCACACCACCTGGCCGGCATAAGCCGTGCTCTTGCGGCTGCCCTTGAAATTGAGCTTGCCGGCGGAGGACCAGCCGATCACGTTGCCCTTGAGGTCCGTCACGCTCACCACCGTGTTGTTGAAGGTGGAGGAGATGTGGACGATGCCGCGGGTCACGTTCTTGCTGCCCTTGGCCTTGAGAATCTTCACCTTCTCCTCGTCATCGGCGAGACCGAGCTCGGCAAAGATATCGCGGCGCTGCTCAGGCTTCTTCTGCTCGGCAGCGGGAGCGGCGGGGGCGGCGGGGGCGGCAGCCTCCGTGCTCTTCACTTCTTCCTTAATGGTTTCTTCAGCCATTTTCAGTATCATTCATTAAAGGTTAACTCAGGACTTCTTGGCGCCGACGGTCTTCTTGCGGCCCTTGCGAGTGCGGGCATTCGTGCGGGTGCGCTGACCGCGAACGGGCAGACCCTTGCGATGGCGGATGCCGCGCAGGCAGTTGATGCTGGTGAGACGCTTGAGAGCCAGCTGCTTCTCACGACGGAGGTCACCCTCGATGAGGATGTTGTTGCTGGTGATTGCCTGAACAATCTTCGTCAGCTGGGCGTCAGAAAGCGTACCCGTGCGGAGGTCGGGGGAAATGCCGGCCTGCTCGAGCACCTTCTTGGCGGTGGAGGGCCCGATGCCGTAGATGTAGCAAAGGGAGGCCTCAACACGCTTCTCATTGGGTATTTCGATACCGAAAAGACGAGCCATAATGGTATATCTGTGTTGAATCTCTGAATCGCGCCACCTCGCGGCAGCGCGATGGGCGTGGGGGAACTATACCCCCTTTCTGACAAGATGCAAGCAAAATTTCACCAAAATTACATCTTTGGATAATTTTGGGGTTTACCGCATCTCCCCCTTTCCTCTCGCCGCGCGCGAGTAGAGCTCAAAGCCGCGTGCAGGGTGTCACCGCTCAATCCGGCATGGGTGAGAGCTTGGGCGCCTCCTCAGAGATCGCAGGCCGCGCCGGCGTGGCGAAGATATCACTTGTCACACCGCCGCCTCCGGAGTACGGGGGAAGCGTCGCCGGCGTGTAGGTCTCCGGCGTCTGAATCTTCTCCAGCGGAATCACCACCTCATCTTCCTCAATGTAGCGGGCCCAGGGGTCCTTCTGCGTCCAGAGCAAGCCGAGCCAGAAGCTGGGCTTGGTCTCAATCTTCGTCGAAGCCACCTTGTAGCCGGGCTTCTGCACCACGATACCGAGATCCGACGACTGCTTCACCTCCGTGACCATCGGCGTCGTACCGGGGAGCACAGCGCCGTTGATGCGCACCGTCGCGCCGGGCGGCGTCGACTTGATGGTGAGCTCCTTGGGTCCGTAGCAGGAGCACAGGGCGAGAGTCGTGAGAGCCGTCAGCAGGAGGGGGCAGCGCGTCATGCCCCCACTTTAGCGCAGCCCGCACGCCCATGCAAGTGCAAAAAGAGAACTCCGCCCAACAGTCACCGCCCGCCGCTGCTGCGCGCAACAGCAAGCTTGATTCGGCGCGCAACCTGTGCTAGGATGGCAGCCGCGATGATCAGACAGCTTGCAGCAGAAGGCTTCACCGTATTTCCGCAGAGAGAAAGCTTCAGCTTCGTGCCCGGAATCAACGTCATCGTCGGCGGCAACGATTCGGGCAAGAGCCACCTCATGAAGCTCTGTTACGCCCTGAGCCGCTGGGGCAGCGGCAGCAGCCGGCGCGAGCTGCCCGAAGTCTGGGCCGAGGAGAAGCGCCTGCGCCAGATCCTGCTGCGCGTCTTCGGCACGCACGATCTGAGCGCCCTGACGGCCCGCAACCGCGGCAACGGCGAGGCGCGGATCCGCGCCTCGCTGGAGGGGCACCACGTCCCGCTCGGCACCGCCGACCTCGACTTCACCTTCACCGCCGGGCGCGAGGAGGAGGGCCTGCACATCACCCGCGCCCCGCAGCGCTACCTGAGCGAAAACGCCGTCTTCATCTCGCCGCGCGAAGTCCTCTCCATCTACCCCTGCTACATGCAGGCCGGCAAGCGCTACCCGGAGCTGCTCGATTCGGCGAGCTGGGAGCTGTGCAGCGCGCTGGAGGACGAGCCCGGCAGCGCACCGCTGCACGGAGCCCTGCGCCACGTGATGCAGAGCATCGAAAAACTGCTCTCGGGGCGCCTGCTGCGCATCAACGGCCGCTTCTACCTCCGGCGCGCCGGGCAGGAGCCGCTGGAGCTCAACCTCGTCGCCGAGGGCTTCAAGCGCATCGGCACCCTCGGGCTGCTGCTGGGCAACGGCACCGTGCGCCCGGGCACGGCCCTCTTCTGGGACGAGCCGGAGATGAACCTCAACACCAGCCACATGCCCGCCATCGTCGGCATGATGACGGGGCTCTGCCGCGCCGGCATCCAACTCATGATCACCACGCACAGCCTCTTCCTGCTGCGCGAGCTCGTCATCCAACTCGCCGAGCCGGGCAACCGCCACCTCACGCGGCGCTACATCGGCCTGCAGCCCCCCGCCAACAGCCGCGAGGGCGTGCGCTGCAGCTCCGGAGACCAACTCAGCGACATCTCCCCGCTGGAGAGCCTCGACGCCGAGAGCGAGCAGGCCGACCGCTACCTGAGCATGGGCATGGACGATCGCCCTTACTGAACAGCCCCACCCTTCCCGTCGCCTCTCCCCCGCAATTTTCCCTCCCGATTCCCGTGTTTCAAGCCGGCACCAGCTGTGTGGAAGGACTCTACCGCTTCAACTTTGAAGCCGGATACTACGTCTGTCGCTTCGAGTGCTCCCCCTTTTACTCGCACCACGCTCAGAACTTCTGCAACAGCTGCAAAGAGATGGACTTCGTCCTCTATCACCCCGGCAAAAAAGAGCTCTGGCTCATCGAGGTGAAAGACTACCGCTTCAACGCCCGCCCCAAAGTGCGCGAACTCGTTGAAAAACTCTGCCGCAAAGTGCGCGACTGCCTCTTTCTGCTGCGCACCGCCGCCCTCTGCGCGCCCGAGGAAACCCCGGCCGAGGGCATCAGCCTGCGCGAAATCGCGCGCATGAGCCTGCAAGCCCGCCACATCCGCATCGCCTTCACCATCGAGCTGGGCAGCACCGGCCTCTTCCCGCCCAAAGCCCTGCTCTCCACCATCCGAGACCTGCTCTACCGACAAATCCACTTCATCGACCCCAACATGCTCTGCCTGCCCATCACCGAATCGGGCGGGCACGGCCCCTGGACCATCACCCCCGCCGGCGGTGAACACTCCGCGCGCATCACCAAGCGGCTGGAGGAAGCCCGCCTCGCCCGCGAGCGCGAGAACGCCCGCAAGGCCGAGCGCGAGCAGAAGCGCTGGCGCGAAAAACAGCAGGAAAAGCGCCGCCGCCGCGCGCGGCACAGCGACATCCCCCTCTGGAAGCAGCGCGCCGACGAGCGCGCCAGCGGCCTCACCGGCACCCACGCCGACCGCCCCCGCCACCGGCGGCAAAACCGCAACCGCCCCCCCGCGGACACAGAGCAGACTTGACCCTTTCGCCCCTTTGCACTACAAACAGAAGACAGCACCATGACCCGGCTTCTCACTTGGTATGACACCACCCTGCGCGACGGCGCCCAAAGCGACGGCGTCGACTTCAGCGTCCGTGACAAACTCTCCATCGCCCGCCGCCTCGACGACCTGGGCATGGACTACATCGAGCTCGGCTGGCCCGGCGCCAACAAAGTCGACAGCGCCGCCTTTGAACAGGCGCGAGACCTGCAGCTCCGCAAGGCGCGCCTCGCCGCCTTCGGCAGCACGCACCGCGCCGGCCATCGCCCCGAGCAAGACGCCACCATGCAGGCCCTGGCCGCCTGCTGCGCCCCCGTCATCACCATCTTCGGCAAAAGCTGCCCGCAGCACGTCCGCATCGCCCTGGGCATCACCCGCGAAGAGAACCTCGCCCTCATTGCCGACTCCGTCGCCTGGCTCAAAGCGCGCAAGGAAGAGCTCATCTACGACGCCGAACACTTCTTCGACGGCTTCAAGCGCGACGCCGACTACGCCCTCGCCACCCTGCGAGCCGCGCACGAGAACGGCGCCGCCGTGCTGACCCTCTGCGACACCAACGGCGGCAGCATGCCCGAAGACATCAGCGCCATCATCGCGCGCGTGCGCCGCGAGCTCCCGCAGGCCCGCATCGGCATCCACGCCCACAACGACTGCGGCCTCGCCGTCGCCAACACCCTCGCCGCCGTCGCCGCCGGAGCCGAACTCATCCAAGGCACCATCAACGGCATCGGCGAGCGCTGCGGCAACGCAGACCTCTGCACCATCATCCCGAACCTCCTGCTCAAGAGCCCCGGCCACAGCAGCAGGCACATCGACGCCGCCGCCCTGCGCGGGCTCGCCCCCCTCTCCTACGCCGTCTGCGACATCGCCAACATCGCGCCCAACAAGTGGCAGCCCTTCGTCGGCAACGCCGCCTTCGCCCACAAAGGCGGCATCCACGTCAGCGCCGTCAACAAAAACTCCGAACTCTACGAACACATCAGCCCCGAGAGCATCGGCAACACCCGCCGCATCCTCATCAGCCAGCAGGGCGGCAAGAGCAACATCAGCGCGCTGGCCAAGCGCCTCGGCATCGACCTGCCCGCCGACAGCCCCGCCCTGGCCGAGCTGAGCTCCATCATCAAGGAAAACGCCTCGCGCGGCTACGACTACGCCGCCGCCGAAGCCAGCGCCGAGCTGCTGCTGCGGCGCCACCTCGGGCAAATCCCCGAGTATTTCTCCGTCAAGCGCTTCTACGTCATCAACTCCCACACGGAAAAAGACCCGGAAATGGCCATTGAAGCCTGCCTCAAGCTCGACGTCAACGGCCACACCACCCACGTCGCCGCCAGCGGCCTCGGCCCCGTCGACGCACTCGAGCGCGCCCTGCGCCGCGCCCTGCTGCCCTTCTACCCCGAGCTGGAGGGCCTCAACCTCATCGACTACAAAGTGCGCGTCCTTGCCGGGCTGGGCGAAGCCGGCTGCACCGTCGGCCCCGGCAGCGTCCGCGTGCTCATCGACTCGAGCGACGGCGGCTTCAGCCGCACCACCGTCGGCGTCTCGGCCGACCTCATCGAAGCCAGCTGGAACGCCCTGACGGACGCCTTCATCTACCACCTGCACCGCCACCGCGGAGCACCCGCAGCCGACCCTGCCGAGCCCGTCCAAGACCCTGCCGAGCCCTGACCAAGCCACCCCTCCCACCCATGAGCCCGAAAACCCTCATCGCCGCGGGCCTCGCAGCAGCCGCCCTCATCACCGGCGCCGTCCTCTGGCTCCTGCCCGGCGAAGACCCTCGCGCCCTCGCGCCCGGACACTGGCAGGAAGCCGGGCGCATTCTGCGCGCGCAGGTCGGCGCCGACGGCAACATCCGCTGGCAATTCGGCGGGCGCGAGGGCAAGCTGCAATACGAGTGGGAGGACACCGAGCACGAGCCCTACCGCCTCACCCTCATCCGCGGCAAGCGGCGCATCAGCGCCCTCCTGACCTTTGAGGACGACGACACCGCCATCCTCGAACCCGACATCCTCAGCGAACTCAGCCCGCGGCAGCGGCGCGAGCTCGCGCAGATGAACCGCGCCAACCGCCGCCCCGAGAACGAAATCCGCTTCCTCTTCCGCCGCCTCCGCGAGCCCGACAAGCGCTGACCCCACCGCATGGCCCCACGAGCGCCCCGCCGCGCCGCTTTTCTGCGAGGGGAAGCTCTTTTCTGATTGACAAAGCGCTTCAAATCTGCTTTAACCTGACAAGGCGCAAGGCTCACGCAGCACGACCGCTCGCCCCGTGCACCGCGCATCCGCTTACTACGATTCCCCCCCCCACCTGACAGATATGACCAAGTACGTATGCACCACCCTGATGGCCGCCGGCCTTCTCACCATGACCGCCGTCGCCCAGGATGAAGACACCGACCTCGACATCTTCTCTCTTGACGACAGCAGCGCCGAGAGCAGCTCAGCCGACAGCAGCGACGCCGCGAGCGACGACAGCGCCGACGCCTCCGACTCCGTCGACATCAGCCTCGGCGACGAGGAAGACAGCAACCTTGATGACAGCAGCAGCGAAGAGAGCAGCGACAGCAGCCTCGATGACAGCAGCGCGGACGACAGCGGCGACCTCTCCCTCGACAGCGACAGCAGCAGCGATGAGTCCGACAGCGATCTCGGCGACATCGGCAGCGACACCACGAGCGACGACAGCGACATCGAAGAAGCCACCCCCGTCTCCGAAGCCGGCGGCATCAACACGGCAACGACAACCGGCAGCGACAGCAAAGTCATCGCCAACCCCGACAAAACCTCCTGGCACTTCATCAGCCTCGGCGACAAATACGTCCTCGTCAAGTCAAACCTCGTCGGCCACGTCACGCCGCTCTCCACCGTTGTCGTCTACATCGGCTGGTCAGCTGACCGCAACAGCTCATGGGGCAAAGGCGAAACGCTCGCCAAGCACTCCCGCACCATCACCTCCTTCTACGTGCCCATTCGCGTGAGCAGCGTCAGCATCAGCGGCGGCAACATCAACCTGCACGGCAGCGATGACGCCGGCACCAAGACCGTCAAGGCCCCCTACCGCGAGCTCGACAACACCCTTGAAATCAAGCGGCCTGAGCTCTGAAGCCTCGACGGCCCCTTCCCTGCGCAACGGCGCAGCCCCCACTCGGGGGCTGCGCCGTTTGTCCGTCATCCCCCCACTCGGCCCTCGCCCCCGTGCGAGAAAAGCCCGAATCTCGAGCATTTGAAGCTTGCAGCACGCCGACAGCGCGTGTAAAATGAGAGACATGAGAAGACCCCCGATACCCGGACTCGTGCTGGCCGACGGCTGGCTCGCCCCCTACGAGCGCGAAATCAAAGCCCGCATGCGGCTCTTTGACAGCCAGATGGAGCGCATCTGCCGGAGCCGGGGCAGCCTGCTCAACTGCGCGGAAGGCTACAAGCGCCTCGGCTTCAACCGAGATGCCGCCACCGGCGAATGGATCTACCGCGAATGGGCCCCCGGCGCCCGCGAACTCTACCTCATCGGCGACTTCAACCACTGGGATCGCCGCGCCACCCCCATGCGTCGCAACCGCGAAGGCGTGTGGGAAGTGCGCCTGCCTGCCGACAGCCTCGCCCACGGCCAACACGTCAAAGTGCACGTCATCGGGGCGGACAACGAAGCCCATGACCGCATCCCCGCCTGGATCCGCTTCACCGAGCAAGACCCGCGCACCTACGACTACAGCGGCCTCATCTGGGAGCCGGAGCAACCCTACGTCTGGCAGCACAGCCGCTGGAGCCCCGCCGGCATCAAAGTCCCCTTCATCTACGAAGCCCACGTCGGCATGGCCGGCGAAGAAGAACGCATCCACAGCTACCGCGAATTTGCCGACCAAGTCCTGCCGCGCATCGCCGAGCTCGGCTACAACGTCGTGCAGCTCATGGCCATCCAAGAGCACCCCTACTACGGCAGCTTCGGCTACCACGTCTCCTCCTTCTTCGCCCCCAGCAACCGCTTCGGCACCCCCGAAGACCTCAAATACCTCATCGACACCGCCCACGGACTCGGCATCGCCGTGCTGCTCGACGTCGTCCACTCGCACGCCGTCAAAAACATCGCCGAAGGCCTCAACAACTTCGACGGCTCCGGCGGTCAGTACTTCAAAGCCGGCGAGCGCGACTCGCGCCACCCGGACTGGGACAGCTGCCTCTTCGACTACGGGCGCGCCGAAGTCATCGAATTCCTGCTCAGCAACCTGCGCTGGTGGCTCGAGGAATACCATTTCGACGGCTTCCGCTTCGACGGCGTCACCAGCATGCTCTACGTCCACCATGGGCACGAACCCTTCACTGACCTCGGCTGTTACTTCAACACCATGGTCAACCTCGACGCCGTCACCTACCTGCAGCTCGCCACCACCCTCATCCAGCAGGTGCGGCCCGGCGCCTTCGCCATCGCCGAAGACATGAGCGGTATGCCCGGCCTCTGCCGACCCGTCGACGAAGGCGGCTTCGGCTTCAGCCACCGCCTCGCCATGGGCCTTCCGGACTACTGGATCAAAATCCTCAAAGAGAAAAAAGACGAAGAATGGAGCGTCGGCGACATGTGGTACACCCTCATCAACCGCCGCTACGGCGAGCCGAACATCGCCTACGCCGAAAGCCACGACCAAGCCCTCGTCGGCGACAAAACCATCGCCTTCCGCCTGATGGACGCCGAGATGTACACCTGCATGAGCTGCAACACCCCCAGCCTCATCATCGACCGCGGCATCGCCCTGCACAAAATGATCCGCCTCGTCACCCTCGCCGCGGGCGGCGAAGGCTGGCTGAACTTCATGGGCAACGAATTCGGCCACCCGGAGTGGATCGACTTCCCGCGCGAAGGCAACGGCAACTCCTACAAATACTGCCGCCGCCAGTGGAGCCTCGTGGACAACGAACTGCTGCGCTACCGCTATCTCAACGCCTTCGATCGCGCCATGGTGCGCCTGGCCAAGGAGACCAACCTGCTGGCCACGCGCCCCGCGCGCCCGCTCAACATGGACGAAAACAACCAAGTCATGGCCTTTGAGCGCGGCGGCCTCATCTTCGTCTTCAACTGGAGCGGCCAGCGAGCCATCCCCGACTACCGCCTCCCCGCCCCCGCCCACGGCGAGTGGAAAGTCATCCTCGACTCCGACGACACGCGCTTCGGCGGCTACGGGCGGCAGGATCACAGCGTGCACCACTTCACCGACGGGCAGCAGTATCTCTCTCTCTACCTGCTGCCCCGCACCGTCCAGGTGCTCAGCCGGCACTACCCGGGCAGCCTCTTCTGAGCCCCGCGCCCAGAAGCCACGCCCGCGCCGCGGGGGGAGAGCACCTCTCCCCCCGCGGCTCACGTAAGCGCCCCAAGACAAGCCTCGACTCTGCCCGAACAGGATCGAGGCTCTCCTGTTTCATCGCAAGCCCCACCCCAACGGCACCTTCCGCGAGCCGCCGCAAGCGCGCTTTCGGCTTGCATTGCAGCGTCATCATGTTACAATGGCTGCAACATGAAAATTGCCGTCATCGGAAAAGGTGGCCGCGAGCAGGCGCTCGTGGAGACATTGGCTGCAAGCCCCTGCAAGCCTGAGCTTTACACATATCCCGGCAGCGACGCCATTCAGGAAACCGCCGCCAAGATCCCCGCAAACAGCTTCGACGAACTCATGCAGTGGATGGTCGACGCCCGCATCGACCTCTGCGTCGCGGGCGAAGAAAGCTACCTCGTCAAGGGAGAAGGCCTCGCCAACCGCTGCGCCGCCCTCGGCATCCCCTGCTGGGGGCCGACGAAACAGAGCGCCCAGCTCGAAGCGAGCAAAGAGTTCGCCAAGGACTTCCTCATGCGCCACCACATCCCCACCGGCATGGCCAAGGCCGTGGCCGACTATGATCAGGCCATCGCAGCCATCGGCGGCCGCTACCCCACGGTGCTGAAGTTCGACGGCCTGGCCGCCGGCAAGGGCGTCGCCGTCTGCATGACCGAGGCCGAGGCGGAGAGCTTCCTGCGCGAAGTCTTCATCGACAAGCGCTTCGGCGAAGGCCGCCTGCTCGTCGAGGAGTTCCTGACGGGCCCGGAGATCTCCATCTTCGGCGCCATCTGCGATGACAAATACCTTATTCTTTGCCCGGCGCGCGACTACAAGCGCCTGCAGGACGGCGACCTCGGCCCGAACACCGGCGGCATGGGCGCCGTCGCCTCGCGGCAGCTCGCCTCCCCCGAGCTCATGCGCACGATTGAAGAAACCATCGTGGCGCCGACGGTGCGCGGCCTGCGCGAGGACGGCCTTCCCTACCGCGGCTTCCTCTACTTCGGCCTGATGCTCACGCCGCAGGGACCGAAGGTGATCGAGTACAACTGCCGCTTCGGCGACCCGGAGTGCGAAGCCGTGATGCCCCTGCTGCGCGGCGATCTGGCCAACTTCTGCCTCAGCGGAGCGAAGGGCGAGTTCAAACCCGAGCTCATCAGCTTTGACGAAGGCTGGAGCGTCTGCTGCATCCTCGCCTCAGCCGGCTACCCGGCCTCCTCGCACTCCGGCGACCTCATCCGAGGTCTGGAGAACTGCAAGGCCCGCGTCTTCCACTGCGGCACGCGCAAAACCCCCGAAGGATGGGTGACCGCCGGCGGTCGCGTGCTGGCCATCGTGGCGGGCGGCGCCACGCTCGACGAAGCGCGCACGAAGGCGCATGCCGAGGCCGCGAAAGTCGACTTTGACGGCTCGCAGCGCCGCTCGGACATCGCCTACCGCAACATGTGAGCCCCACCGGCTCCACCTTCAGAGCAACGCTGACAACAATACCCTTATGGCCATGAATTTATCGGAAGAGGCTTCTGAGTTTCTGACTCAGATTTTGGACACGCCGGCCCCGACCGGCATGGAGATGGACGCCCAGCGCATCTGGGCCTCCTACATCGCACCGTTCACCGATGAGCAGCACTGCGACGCCTACGGCTCGACCTGGGCGCTGCTGCGCGCCGAAGCAGCCGATGCTCCGACGCTCATGCTCGATGCGCACGCCGACGAAATCGGCTTCTCTATCCGCTACATCGAGGAGAACGGCTTTGCGCGCGTCGAGCGCCTCGGCGGCTCCGACGTCGCCATCGCCCGCGGGCGCCGCATTCGCTTTCAGGGGACGGACGGCGAAGTCATCGGCATCACCGGCAACACCGCCATCCACATCCGCGACGACGGCGACAAAGTGCCCAAGGTGTGGGATCTCTACGTCGACTTCGGCTGCGACTCCCGCGAAGAAGTCGAAGCGCTCGGCCTGCGCGTGGGAGACCGCGGCGTCTACTGCGACGGCCCGCTGATGCTCAACAACGGCAAGCGCCTCGTGTGCCGCGCGCTCGACGACCGCCTCTGCGGCTTCATCACGGCCGAAGTCGCCCGCGCCCTCAAGGAGCGCGGCATCAAGCCGGCCTGGAACATCGTCTTCGCCAACACCGTGCAGGAGGAAGTCGGCTGCATCGGCGCCGGCATGCTCACCTACCGCATTCGCCCCGATGCCGCCATCTGCCTCGACGTCACGCACGGAACGGACTCGCCCGGGCTCGACAAGGGACGCTACGGCGACGTGCGCCTCGGCAAAGGCCCCTGCCTCTGCTTCGGCCCGGCCTGCCACCCGAACCTCAACGGAAGGCTCGAGCTGATCTCCTCCGAGAAGGGCATCCCGATGCAGCGCGAAACCTCGGGCCGCACAACGGGCACCAACACGGACCAGATCTTCCGCTCGCGCATGGGCGTTCCCGCCACCAACCTCTCCATGCCGCTGCGCTACATGCACAGCCCGGTTGAGACGGCCGACCTCGATGACGTGCAGTCCTGCATCGAGCTGCTCGTGGCCTTCATCGCCTCGCTCACGCCGGAGGACAACTTCTGCCACAAACTCTGACGAGCTGCCGCGGCGCCCCCGTTTCCGGGAGGCTCCGCCCCGCATCTCCCGCGACCCCTGCCCCCGCGCGGCGGCAGGGGTCGCTTGCCTTTCCCCGCCGCACCGCGCGGAGTTTCTGATTGTCAGCCGCGCCGCAAACTGGTACAATCAGAGCATATGGAGCAGCCCCCGTTCCCCGCCATCCCCACCAACGACAGCCCGGCGCCGGCGACACCCACAACATCGCTGGATGCGTCAGCCGCGCCGCCCTCGCAGCCATCCGCCTCCGCCCCCCTTCCCCCGATGTCCCCTGCCGCCCCCCGAGTTTCTCAAGCTGAGGCAGCGCCTGTAACTGAAGACCAAACCGAGGGGAAAGCAACACCTGAGGCCGGGGCGACACCGAAGCCTCAGGCAGTCTCAACCGACGGCGCGACAGGAGGCGAAGCGCCCGACATACCGCTGGCCACCGGCTCGCTCTCGGAGATCCTGGCGGCCATGAGCAGCGAGGCTACTCCTCTGGAGGAAGAGTCCTCCTCCGCCGAATCGGCGGCAGACACAGAGGCGGAGAAGGCAGAAGAGGCCCCGTCCGAGAAGGCTGCGCCGAGCCGCCCCTACCCCGACATCCTCCTCCAGCCCCTGCCGCGGCAGGATCCGCTGCGCTTCAAGTGGCACCTCGGCCACGGCCTGCCGAGCGTCGCACAACTCTCGGACGACGAAGGCGATGCTCTGGCGGAGGCGAGCGAAGCGGCGGATGCAGCTCCCCAGCCGGGCTTCCTGCGCCTCTACGGCCTGCTCAACTCGGGTGAACCCTGGGAGGCGCGGCTGAACTTCGCGGAGCTGGAGAAAGCCCGCGACGGCATCTACATCGGCCGAGACCCCTCCGTCTGCCGCATCGTCATCCCCGAAGAGAGCGTCTCGCGCCGACATGCGAAACTCGAGCTCGCACCCAAGGGCTTGGTCATCACGGATCAGGGCTCGCGCAACGGCGTCTACGTCAACGGTCAGCAGCTGGCAATCTACGAGAATCGGACGCCCATCAACGACGGTGACACCCTCAGCCTCGGCGATGCCTCGCTGCGCGTTGAAATCAACACCTGAGCAGACCTCCCCGCCATCAGGGCTCCCGGCCTCCCCGGCTCTCTCACCTCTGGACCATGAACGGATTTTATTACCTGAACGATCAAAACAAGACGCAGGGGCCTGTCTCCCTGAATGATCTCATCTCCCTCATGGTGGCCGGCCGCATTCAGCCCTCCACCCTGGTTGCACGCTGCGGCGATGCAGCTTGGATACCGCTCTCGTCCATCATCGCCGCAAACGCCGGATACCACGACGCCATGGGCCTCTGGGATATCTTCAAGCTGACGATGACAGATCACTATGCCAAGTTCAGCGGAAGAGCCTCGCGCCGCGAGTTTTGGATGTTTCAGCTGGGGCAAATTCTGTTTGGGCTTGTGTTTTATTGCGCGCTCGTCATGATGTCCATAGCCCTCCCGATCATCATCGACGATTCGCTGATGATCGTCGCGCCGGTCGTCTCCTACCTGTACCCTCTGGCCATCCTGATTCCGAATCTGGGGATCTTTGTACGCCGACTCCACGACACAGGGCGCAGCGGCTGGATGATCCTGCTCGGTCTCATTCCCTTTGTCGGCCCGATCGTCCTCTTTATTTTCACGCTTCTGGACAGCCAGCCCGGCACCAACGCCTACGGGCCCTCGCTGAAGTATCCGGACGGGAGGATCGCTGCTCGGTGATGCCTCGCGGCACGTCGGCTCAATGACGGAGACGCAGTCCGCCAGAACGGGAATCCTCCTACCTCGGCAGAGAGACAAGCCAGAGGAGGCTCTCGGTCTCGGGAGTGGCCGACTTCAAGCGGAATCGCAAAATTGTTGCGATTCCGCTTGACGCAGCTTCTCGCACTTGATACGATGACGTCTCACGAAGAGCAACAACTCCTCATCTCTCCCAACACGCAACCCACTGGACCATGAACGAATTTTACTATCTGGACGATCAAAACGAAACGCAGGGGCCTGTCTCCCTGAATGATCTCATCTCTCTCATGGTGGCCGGCCGCATTCAGTCCACCACCTTGGTTGCACGCAGCGGCGATGCAGCTTGGCTGCCGCTCACGACCGTCATCGCCGCCTCAAACGGCGCCGGGGTTCCCCCCACCACCGTCATTGCCGCAAACGGCGGATACCACGACGGCATGGGACTCTGGGATATCTTCAAGCTGACAATGACGAAGAATTTTGCCGAGTTCAGCGGTCGGGCCACGCGCCGCGAGTATTGGATGTTTCAGTTGGCGGGAATTCTGTTTTCGTTTGTGTTTAGTTTTGCAGTCGTCATTTTGTCCGGAGTCCTCTCTCTCATCGACGAATCTCTGGTAATTGTCGCGATGTTCCTCTCCTACCTGTACCCTCTGGCCATCCTGATTCCGAGTCTGGGGATCCTTGTACGCCGACTCCACGACACAGGGCGCAGCGGCTGGATGATCCTGCTCGGTCTCATTCCCTTTGTCGGCCCGATCGTCCTCTTTATTTTCACGCTTCTGGACAGCCAGCCCGGCACCAACGCCTACGGGCCCTCGCTGAAGTATCCGAACTACTGAGCCGTTACTCGGTGCTTCTTCACCTCCCCCGTCGCTCAGCCGGCTTGCCTGCCGTCTGAAACTCGGGGAAAAGAGTTCCTTTGACCTCCCTCGGCCTTCGGGCTGAGGGAGGTCGGCTTTTTTGCACGCCTCAACAAGCCTCGTGTTTCCCCGGCTCCGGTGCGATCTACGGAGAGAGCCTGAGGCTCGATGATTTCCCGCCGGAGGCAGTTCGCTCGCGCTGATTGAGCCCGATCAACGCAAAAAAAGGGAGACCCGTCGGGGTCTCCCTGTTGACAAGGTACGGCAGGTGCAGCGCCTGCATCCGGCTCAACCGTGGGGCTTGACGACGGCAATCTTGCCGGAGCGGGTGAGCATGTCCACGTCGTAGTCCTCCATGAGGTTGAGGAAGCGCGCGAGGCGGAACTCACCGCCCGAGATCTCGATGGTGAGCGTGGCGCGGGTGGCGTCGAGCACCTTGGCGCCGAAGATGTTGCAGAGCTCGAGGATCTCCTGCTTTTTCTCGCCGAAGCGCACGCGCATCAGCACGATCTCACGGTAGACGGTGGGCACGTATCGGAAGTCCGTGACCTCTACCACGTTGACCAGCTTGCTGAGTTGCTTGATCACCTGGTCGAGCTTTTCGCGGTGCTCGTTGACGTCGATCGTCATGCGGGAGAAGCGGGGATCTTCGCAGGGAGCGACGTTGAGCGAATGGATATTGTACCCACGGCCTGAGAAGAGGCCAGCCACGCGAGAAAGCACGCCAAACTTGTTTTCCACAAGGACGGATATCGTGTGCGTATGCTTGGAGTTCGGCAGTATGTTTTCCATGGCGCGGCCATTGTACCCGAAATGCCCCGACGCGTCAAGACTGTAACCGGCAGGCCGGATGAATGAGATCCCATCTTCGGGCTTTCGGGGGGGGGCTCGCCCCGAGTGAGCTCCGCTTGTGTGAACTACGCCTGAAGGATCTCCTCGTGTCGGAGGGCCGAAGGAGGCCGAGGCCGCCGCAAGCGTCTGAGGCAAGGAGCGGAGTCAACGTGCGGGCAAGGGAAGGAGGAGGCGGGTAAGAGCCTCTGCGCCGCGTTTCGACGGCACCGTGCCAGCCTCAGGACAGAAACAGCTGTAAAAGAGTGCGGAAAAGGGCTTGACACGGAGGGCCGTGCAGTGATAGCATCACCGGGCTGTATTCCGACGCCCTCTTTCATTCATCTTCAAGCATGAAATCAATACCGACCCTGTTGCTCGCCGCGCTAGCGGCGGTGCTGAGCTCCTGCCAATCCAAAATTGACGATCTGGCTTCGCACGTGGAGCCCTACGCGTTCGGCCGCAAGACGACGGTGCGCTCGGTGGACGAGTCCGTCCGCGAGGGCAGTTGGGATATGCCGCCGGGACTGACGGGCCAGAAGCTCATTGTCATTGATACGGAGCTTCAGCAGGCGAAGTTTTACGTGGGCAACCGCCTCGTGGGCTGGTCGACGATTTCGTCCGGCAAGGCGGGGCACGGCACGCCCAAGGGCCAGTTCACGATTCTGGACAAGGATATCGATCACCGCTCCTCCTCCTATGGCAGCATTGTCGACGCCAACGGCAATACGCTGGTGGAAAGCTGGGAGCGCGGCATGCCCGTCCCGGCGGGCGGTCGCTACAAGGGGGCTGAGATGAACTTCGGCATGCAGATTACCCGCGGCGGTATCTGGATGCACGAGGGCTTTGTGACCTCGGCTCCGGAGAGTCACGGCTGCATCCGCATGCCGCGTGAAATGGCCAAGCTCTTCTACGAGAACACTCCCGTCGGCACGCCCGTCATCATCAAGTAAGAGCGGAGGGCTGGTTCCGGGTCGGCCGGTTGCGGTCTCTCTCCTTCCTCTGCCTGTGTTTCCCTCGCTCGCCCCTTTCGTCACGGTTTCACTTTTTTCCCGATTTACGCTATGAACAAAGTACCATTTCTGTTAGAAATCTGCATGGCGTTGCTTCCTTTGTCCGGGCTGAACTCCTGCACCAGCCTGCCGAAGGAGCCGGCAGCCGCGCCGCTGACCGCCTATCAGCAGTTTGTGCTCAAGAGCGAGAAATACCCCAAGACGATGGAGTATTATGAGGATACGGCTCTGATGGCGAAGGTCACGGCGAAGTGCCCGATCTACGTCTGCCTCGACCAGCAGCGCGGGCGCCTCTATGTCGACGGGCAGGTGGCTGCCGACTGGCCCGTTTCGACGGGTATTCCCGGTCGCGCGACGCCGACGGGGAAGTTCAAGGTGATTCTCAAGAAGCGCGACCACAGCTCGAACCGCTACGGCAAGATGTATGATGCGGAGGGCAAGGTGACGGATCGCGATGCGGATGCGTTCAATGATGAGGTGCCGGAGGGCGGGAAGTTCGTGGGGGCTTCGATGCCCTATTGGCAGCGCCTCACGAAGGATGGTGTGGGGATGCACACGGGTGTGGTGAAGGCCGGGCGCCGGCTTTCGCACGGCTGCATCCGCACGCCGAATTATATGGCGCGCCGCCTGTTCGAGATTACGGAGACACATGTGACGCCGGTGACGGTGACGCAGGCGCCGGAGGCTTGCTACCCGGCGCTCGCTCAGCTCAAGGAGAAGGCGGAGCGCCAGGCGCAGCAGAAGGCGGCAAAGGAGGCCGCGGAGCAGAAGGCCCGGAAGGAGGGCCGCGCGGTGGTCTCTCGCCGCGAGAGCTGAGTTTCGTTGAAGAGCGGGCCGGGCCCGAGGCTTCATCGGCCGGGGGGCTTCGCGTCGGGGCGTTCGGCCCGAGCTGATGCCGCGGGGCGGCGACTTCCGACGGGCCGGATGTTGGCGACGCTGCGGGCAAATCTCCCTTGCAGCGGCGGGATTCATCTGCTAGAATGGGGCCTATGGACGCTTCGGGCATCACGATCATCAACCGCTACACGGGCGAGCGAGAACAGGAGAAGGTTGTCGGCGAGCGAGCGGTTCGCTGGATCTACGGCACGGCTCTGGGTCGCGTCAGTCTTCACGCTTTGTTCAAGCGGGCTATTTTTTCGCGCCTCCTCGGGCATGTTCAGGACAGTCCGCGCAGCGCGCGCGGCCTCGCGGCCTTTGTGGCGGAGTACGGCATCAATATGCAGGAGGCTGAGCGGCCTGTGGAGGACTACGCGAGCTTCAATGATTTTTTCACGCGCCGCCTCAAGCCGGGGGCGCGTCCCATCTGCCCGGCGCCGCATCTGGCGCTGCCCTCGGACGGGCGCCACAGTGCCTGGCAGGATGCGGCGCAGTTGCAGGGCGGCTACATCAAGGGCCAGGCCTTTGATTTGCCGGCTCTGCTGGATGATCCCGAGCTGGCGGAGCGCTACCGCCACGGGGGGCTGCTGATTTCGCGCCTCGCGCCGGTTGATTATCACCGCTTTCACTTCACGGCGGGCGGGGTTCCCGAGGCTCCGGTTGTGCTGGGCGGGGCGCTGGCGAGTGTTTCTCCCTATTGCCTGCGACAGCAGCTGTCTTGGCTCTGGACGAACAAGCGCGAGCTGACGCTGCTGCACACCCGCAGTCTCGGCACGATTGTGAGCATTGCCGTGGGCGCGACGGGTGTCGGTGCGATCCGCCAGACCTATCACCCGGATCGCCCGGTGCGCAAGGGGGATGAGCAGGGCTATTTCGCCTTCGGCGGCTCGACGGTCATTACGCTCTTTGAGCCGGGTCGCGTGGTGTTTGACGCCGACCTGCTGGCCCATACGGCGGAGGGTTACGAGACCTACGCGCTTCAGGGGGATTCGCTGGGCGTCAGCGCGCAGGGTGCCTGCGAGGATCTGCTCTGAGCGCCTGCGGATGGGGTGTTGCCGCGCGCCGCAGGGATCGATGTGCTTTCTCGTCTCCCGCCGCGGCGGCTTTCAGAGCGGCTTTCACGGAGCGGCTTTCACGGAGAGGAGTCCGGCGGGAATCCGGCGAGGGGTCCGGCGAGGGGTCCGGCGAGGGGTCCGGCGGGGGCGCGGCGGGAGCCGGGCGGACTCGAAGAGGCGGAAGAGCCCGCGCTTCGGGCGTATGGCGGATGAAAGGGGGAGCAGAGGCTGCAAAGCCTGCCACGGCGCGGGGGAAAGCCTGCTTTTTGCTTGCACCCGCGGGGGACTGCGTGCTATGATGAGCAGCGCATGAAAGTGATCACCATTTACGGCAGCAAGAGCGACCTTCCCTTCATGGAGCCCGCACGCGTCTACTTCCAGGAGAACAACGTCGAGAACGAGGAGGTGGTGTACTCCGCCCATCGCGATCTTCCGGCGCTGCTGGATTATCTCAAGAAGCTTGACGATGAGGGTACGAAGGCGGTTCTGCTCTGCGTTGCCGGCCTCTCGGCCGCTCTGCCGGGCGTCGTTGTGATGAACACGCAGCTGCCCGTGATCGGCGTTCCCGTTCCCTGCGGTCCGCTCAACGGTATTGACGCGCTGCTGGCGATCTCTCAGCTTCCCGGCGGCGTTCCCGCGACGACGGTGGGCCTGCACAAGAAGACGCCGCTCAATGCGGCTATGGCGGCTCATCGCATCATTCGCCTCGCCGAGTGAGCTCGGTTCGCGATCTCGTTTCACCCACCTCAAGCACAAGCATGACCACGATCGGACAGCCTGCCCTTGAAGAAGCCATCAACGCCTGGGCGGATTACCTGCTGCGCTATGCGGAGCAGGTGCCGCCGGGCCGGCTGGCCATCGTCGGCCTCATCCGCCGAGGCGACGTGCTGGCGCGGCGCTTGGCGGACAAGCTAGAGGCGGCGGGGCAGCACGCGCTCTTCGGCGCGCTGGATATCTCGCTCTACCGCGATGACCTCAGCATGATGGATCGCAAGCCGGCGCTGCATTCCTCTTACCTGCCCTTCAGCACGGATGATCTGCATCTCGTGCTCGTGGACGATGTCATCAACACCGGCCGCAGTATCCGCGCCGCGCTCAATGCCGTCTTTGAGTACGGGCGCCCGGCTGAGGTGAAGCTGCACTGCCTCGTTGATCGGGGCGGTCGCGAGGTCCCGATTCACCCGGACTATGCCGCCTTCCGCCTGAATCTGCCGGCAGATGCCGAGGTCTCCGTGCATCTGGACCAGCCCGACGGCTCTGAATCCATCACCTACTGACTGCACCATGAACCCGAGAAAAGATTTGCTCACCATCGCTTCGCTGAACGATGAGGATATCAGCACCATCCTCGACAGCGCTCGGGCGATGAAGGATATCTTCACGAAGAGTGTGAAGAAAGTGCCGGCGCTGAAAGGCAAGTCGGTGCTGACGCTCTTCTACGAGCCGAGCACGCGCACGCGTTCCTCCTTCGAGGTGGCGGCGCACCGCCTCTCGGCTGACGTCACGACCTTCACCGTCTCGACCTCTTCCGTCGTGAAGGGAGAGAGCGTGCACGACACGATCGACACGCTCATGAGCATGAAGATGGATTACATCATCGTGCGCCACAAAAACAGCGGCATTCCGAATGTGATTGCCCGCCACTGCAAGGCTTCGGTCATCAATGCGGGCGACGGCGCGCACGCGCACCCGAGCCAGGCTTTCCTCGATGCCTTCACGATTCGCGAGAAGTACGGCTGCGTGGCCGGCAAGCGCGTTGTGATCATCGGCGATATTCTGCACAGCCGCGTGGCGCGCTCGACGAGCACGATTCTGCGCCGCCTCGGTGCGGAGGTGGCCTACATGGGGCCGGGCCCGCTGGTTCCCGAGGAGCGCTTCACGGGTATTCCGCGCTTCACGAACTGGGAGGACACCTTTGAGTGGAAGCCCGATGTCATTTACCTGCTGCGCGTGCAGAACGAGCGCATCGATACGCCCTTTTTCCCGGCGGGGGATTACCACCAGGCCTACGGCGTCACCGAGGAGCGCCTGCGCCGCATTGATGACCTCGATCTTTCGATCATGCACCCCGGCCCCGTCAACCGCGGGGTCGAGATCTGCGATGCGGCCATGGACTACCACAACACTCTCATCTGCAATCAGGTTGAGAACGGCATCGCCGTTCGCATGAGCATTCTCTACCACCTCACCCCCCGGACTCAGAACCATGAATAAGCTTTACATCCGCAACGCAACGGACATCCACGGCCGCCAGGTCGACTGCAGCATGGGGCGCAGCCACGGGGATGTCACCGTGGCCCCGGCCGGCAGCCTCAACATTCCGCAGGGGGCGACGCGCATCATTGATGCGAGCGGCAAGATTCTGCTGCCCGCTTTCTTCGATCTGCACGCCACGATCGAGATTCCCGGGCGCAGCAAGCGCGAGAGCGTGAGCCGCGCGGGTCAGGCGGCGCTCAACGGCGGCGTCTGGGGCATGCTCGTGATGCCGTCGCCGGGCTTCATGTTTGACAATTACGCGACGCTGGACAGCTTCAATGACGCGGTATCTCAGCGCTCGGCGACGGAGATGTATGCCGCGGGCTGCATCTCGGTGGGCATGGAGGGGCTGCAACAGGCCCCGTACAACACGATGGCTGCGCGCGGTGTGAGTATTCTGACGGATGCGGGCCGCATGCCGGCCAGTCTGCTGATGCTGCACCGGGCAATGAAGTATGCCGGTGAGCTGGGCATGGTGTTCGCTATCCGCGGCGACGTGCCCGAGCTTTCGCGCAATACGTGGATGAACACGGGGGCGACCTCGTACCGCCTCGGTCTGCACGGCACGCCGGCCTGCGCGGAGGAGATCGGCATTGAGACGCTGCTGCGCCTCGCCGCTGATGCGGGCGCCCGCGTGCACGTTCAGACGGTGAGCACGGCGGAGGGTGCGGATATCATCCGCCGCGCGAAGGCCCGCGGGGTGAAGGTGACGGCTGAGGTGGCGCTCCACCACCTGCTCTACACGGATGAATGCGTCGGCGACTATGATACGAATTTCAAGACGCTGCCGCCGCTGCGCACGCAGCGCGATGTCGATGCGCTCATCGCTGCGGTCAAGGACGGCACCATCGACTGCATCGTTTCGGATCACCGCCCCTGCACGCCTTTCTCGAAGAAGCAGGACTTCATCTCCGCCCCGCAGGGCATGGTGAGTCTCGACACCTTCCTGCCGACCCTTTACACGAAGCTCATTCGCCCCGGCAAGCTCAGCTGGGAGGAGGTGGTGCGGGCCTGCAGTGAGAATCCCTTCCGCATCGCGGATCCGCGCGATCCGGAGATGGACACCGAGTTGCAGCCGCCGCTCATGCTCTTCGATCCGGAGGCCTCCTTTACCGTCAGCGAGACTCATCTGAGCTGCGGCACGCTCAACACGCCGCTGCTCGGCAGCACCCTCTGCGGTGCGGTCACGCTGCCCCTCCAATAATCTCCCTCATGATTATTTACATTGTCAGCGATGGCAAGCGAGGTCATCTCTCGCAGACGCAGGGGCTGGCGCAGGCGCTCATTCGCTGCGCGCGTCAGCGGCGGCCCGACCTCGAGCACAGTTGCCACGAGGTCAGCATCGTCGGCAAAAGCTGGCTGAGCAAGCTGCTCTACAAGGGGCGCGATCTCGACCTGCCGCGGCCCAACCTCATTCTCTGCGCCGGGCACGGGACGCACCTCGCCGCCCTGAGCCTCGCGCGGCACCTGCGCTGCCTCTGCATGGTGTGCATGCGCCCGAGCCTGCCGCTGCGCCTCTTTGATCTCTGCATCATGCCGCGGCACGACCTGCGCCCCGGCGAGGGCGACGGCGGGCGCATCTTCTCGACCATCGGCGCTATCAACTCCATTCGCCCCCACCCCGAGATTGAGAAGCGCGAGAAGCTCATCCTCATCGGCGGCCCGAGCCGCGAGTTTGATTGGGATGCCGAGACCGTGCTCAACCAGCTCGCGACCATCACGCGGCACAGCTCGAGCCCCATGGTGCTGACGACTTCGCGCCGCACGCCCTCGGACTTCGTGCAGGACGTCACCACCACCTGCCCGAGCATCCGCGTGGAGCCCGTGGAGACAACGGGCCCGACGTGGGTTGCGGATCACCTCGCCTGCGCGCGCGAGGTCTGGGTCACGCAGGACAGCGTCTCCATGGTCTACGAGGCTCTCTCGAGCGGCGCCCCGGTGGGCCTCATCGAGATGCCGCGCAAGCGCGAGTACCGCAAGGGCAAAAAGAAGGCCTCGCGCGTCGGCCGCGGGCTCGATATGCTCGTGGGCGACGGCTGTGTGCGCCGCTTCACGGAGTGGGCGCAGGATCACGTGCTGCCCCAGCCCAAGGAGGTGCTCAACGAGGCGGAGCGGGCAGCCAACTACATTCTGGATCACTTCCCGAAGCTGCTGCCATGAAGATCATGCACCTGCTGCCGTCCCTGAGCTCCGGCGGAGTCGAGCAAGTCGTGCTCGAGCTCTGCCAGGGTCTCTGCGCGCGCGGTGAAGACTGCATCGTCGTATCGGCCGGCGGCAGCATGGTTCCGCTCATCGAGCAGGCCGGGGCGCGCCACATCACCCGCCCCATCGGCCGCAAGAGCCTCAGCACCCTCTTTCAGATCCGCCCGCTGCGCCGCCTGCTGCGCGAAGAGAAACCCGACATTCTGCACCTGCACTCGCGCGTGCCCGCCTGGGTCGGCTACCTCGCGTGGCGCGGCATGGAGCTGGGCGAACGCCCGGGCCTCGTCACCACCTTTCACGGCTTTCACAGCGTCAACGCCTATTCCGCCGTCATGGCGAAGGGGGAGCGCGTCATCGCGGTCTCGCGCTGCATGAAAGAGCACATCCTGCGCCACTACCCGAAGACCCCCGCCGAGCGCATCGCCGTCATCCCCAACTCCGTCGACACCGAGCAGAACTACCCGGGCTACCGCCCGAGCGAGGAGTGGATGCGACGCTGGCGCGAGCAGTACCCCGAGCTTGAGGGGCAGTACACCCTCTGCCTGCCCGGCCGCATCACCCGCATCAAAGGTGCGCTGCACCTCGTGCCCATTCTGCGCGAGCTGCGCAGCCGCGGCATCCCGGCGCACGCCGTCATCGTCGGCGAGACCAAAAAGGGCAAGGAGGCTTTCCGCCGCGAGGCCGAAGAGGCCTTTGCGAGCGCCGGGCTCAGCAAGGCCGTCACCTGGACCGGCCACCGCCGCGACCTGCGCGACGTGCTCTGCGCCTGCGACGTCACCCTCTCGCTGACCCTGCAACCGGAGTCCTTCGGCAAGACGACGCTGGACGCCCTGGCCCTCGGCCGTCCCGTCGCCGGCTACGAGCACGGCGGCGTCGGGGAGCAGCTCGACGTCTTTTTGCCCGAGGGGCGCGTCAAAACCGGAGATCCCGCCGCCATGGCCGAGAAACTCGCCGCGTGGTACCACAACCCGCCCGTTCCCCTCAGCCCCGTGCCCCAGCCCTACCGCCGGCAGGACATGATCGAGAGCCACCTGAGCCTCTACAGGCAACTGATCAGCGCGACATGAAGGTTCTGCACCTCAACCCCAGCCTTCGCCCCGGCGGCATCACCGGGCAGGCCGCGGACCTCGCGCGCGGCCTGCAGGCCGGCGGCGTCAAAAACATCGTCATGGGGCCGGCCAGCGAACTCATCGGCGCGCTCGACGCCGCGCGCGTCCGCCACATCACCTGCCGCACCGGCGGCTGGCTCAAGCTCATCGGCGCCGTGCGGAAAGTGCGCTCCGTCATCCGCACAACCGCGCCCGACGTCCTGCAAACCTACACGCCGGAGGCCGCCCTCATCGCCCGCCTCGCCTGCCGCCGGCTCGACCGGCGCCACCACCCGGCCATCGTCAGCGTCATCACCGGCTTCCTGAATACGCGCTGGCAGCACTGGGCCCTCGGCGGGAGCTCCGCCGTCGTCTTCAGCTCGCGCTACCTGCGCAAAGTCATGACCGAGCGCGGCTACATCCCGCGGGGAGCCGCCGTCTGGGTCATCCCGACCGGGGCCGATGAGAGCCTCTGCTACCCGGGCTACTCCCCCTCCGCCGACTGGCTGGAGCAATGGCACCTCACCCGCCCGCGCGGCGAGCACCGCTACACCTTCTGCGTCCCCTGCCCCATCTCCCCGCTGCACGGGCTGGAGGATCTGGAGCCCATCATGAGCACCCTGCTCAACAACGGGCACTCGCCGCTCGCCTATATCGTCGGAGACTCCGGCAAAGCCGACCCCGACTACATCGAAAGCCTGCGCAGCCACTTTGCCGATGCCCACCTCGACGAGCGCATCATCTGGCTCGGGCACCGCCCCGACCTGCGCGACATCATCTGCGCCTGCGACGTCACCCTCTACCTCTCGCGCCGGCCCGAGAGCTACAACCGCCCGATTCTCGAGGCCCTCGCCCTCGGCCGCCCCGTCGCCGGCTATGATCACGGCGCCGTCGGCGAACTGCTCGAGGCCTTTCTGCCCGAGGGCAAGGTCGCCCCGGGAGACGCGCGCGCCATGGCCGACGTTCTGCTGCAATGGCGCACCTACCGCCCGAGCATGCCCGGGCAAATTCCCGCCCCCTACCGGCTCAGCGACACCGTTGCCTCCTACCGCAAGCTCTACGACGAGCTCGCCTGAGCGCCGGCTTTAACCCCGCCGCCGCGCGGGATTTTCAGGCACCGCCGCGCCGCTGGCGCAGTATCGCATTGACAAGAGGCCCATCTTGGGGCACAATGCGCCGCACTCAATTTTTCATGATTACATTCACCAACATGACGGGGGCCGCCGAAATCGGCGCCAACAGCTATCTGCTCGACATGGACGGTGTTCGCATCGTGCTGGATGCCGGCATGCACCCGAAAAAAGACGGACGCGACGCCATGCCTGACTACAGCCTCATCGGCGCCGCCGACCCCGACGTCATCTTCGTCACCCACGCCCACCTCGACCACATCGGCACCCTGCCCGTCCTGCAGGACGCGCACCCCGCCGCCGAAGTCATCATGACCGCCGGCACCGCCGAAGTCGGGGAGGCCATGCTGCACAACTCCGTCAACGTCATGACCTCCAAGCGTCTGGAGGAGGGCATCACCGAGTACCCCTTCTTCACGCACCACGAGCTGGAGCGCGCCGCGCGCAGCTGGATGACCCGCCCCTACAACGAGCCCTTCCGCACCGGGCGCGGCGGCAAGGTGCTGGCCACCCTGCACGACGCCGGGCACATCCTCGGCTCCTGCGGCGTCGAGCTCGAGAGCGAGAGCGGCACCACCCTCTTCTACACCGGCGACGTGCAGTTTGAAAACCAGACCCTCATCGCCGGCGCCGACTTCCCGCAGAAAGGCGTCGACATCCTGCTCATGGAGTGCACCCACGGCAGCACCCAGCGCCGCAACGACTACACCCGCGAGGGCGAAATGCGGCGCTTTGCCACCGCCATCCGCGAAACGCTCGAGCAGGGAGGCGCCGTGCTCATCCCCGTCTTTGCCCTCGGCAAGAGTCAGGAGCTGCTCTGTGAGATCGACCGCTTCAAGCGCGAGGGTCTCATCCCCGACGTCCCCGTCTACTTCGGCGGACTGAGCTCCAAAATCACCCTCATCTACGACCGCATGGCCGACAGCACCCCGCGACTCAAACCCGGCTACCGCCTGCGCGACAACGTCGAGACCCACGGCCTGCCCAAGCAGGGCAAGGCCCCGCTCATCGCCTCGCCCGGCAACATCTACCTCGTCTCCAGCGGCATGATGAGCGAGCACACCGTCTCCAACATGCTGGCCTCGCAAGTGCTGCCGCACCCCAACGACGCCATCCTCTTCGTCGGCTACAGCGACCCCGACTCGCCCGCCGGCAAGATCAAAGCCACCGCCCACGGAGACCTCGTCAAGCTGCGCGAGCAAGATGGCCAGGCTCTCCCCCTGCGCTGCCGCATCGAGAACTTCGACTTCTCCGGCCACGCCACGCGCGACGCCCTCATCGACTACGCCGTCGCCCTCGCCCCGCGCACCATCCTGCTCGTGCACGGCGACGCCGAGGCCCTCGCGCAAACGCAGAAAACCCTGCAGGAGCGCCTGCCCCAGTCGCAGATCTTCATTCCCCAGCCCGGCAAAAGCTACCGGCTCGACTGAGGCCCTCCGGCCTCCATCGCCCGTTCGGCTCCCGGCCTCACCGCGCTGCCCCATGCCGCCGCTCCCAGCGGAGGCCATGGGGCAGCCTCGTTTTTGGGGGACTCCATCTTGAGCCCCACAGCGCCTCACCGGGCCCTCGGGCGCGCAGCCGAGTCCCCGGGCCACTGCGGCAAGATCGACACAAAGCGCATCAGCACTTGAATCGCGCGCGCCATCTGCTAAGATGATCGCACCACACAAATCACCATGATCACCTGGAACGTAGCGCTCGGACTGCTCGTCATCGCCTTCTTTCTGCCCTTCATCTTCCTGCACTCCCGCCTGGAGAGCATGCGCCGACACGCGCGCAACGACCACGCCGAAATCGAACACCTGCGCCACCTGCTGCGCGAACTCGAGCAACACGTCGCTCAAGACAAATCCCTTTTCCTCGAAGCCCTCGGCGTCCCCTTCCTGCTGCTGCGGCGCTCGGGCCGCCTCGTCATGGCCAACCGCGCCGCCGGCGACCTGCTCGACATCGACGAAACGCGCAACATCAACATGCTGCACGTCGTGACGGACCCTGAAATCCTTCAGCTCATCCGCGACGCCACGCAGACCGACCGCCCCATGAGCGCCTCCGTGCAAATCAGCACCGGCGGCGAGCAGCGCTACTACCGCGTCCTCGCCACCCCCCTGCGCAACGAAGAGCGCCACGTCGGCGTCGTCTTCCACGACGTCACGGAAGAGCAGCGCACCCAAGTCATTCGCCGCGACTTCGTCGCCAACGCCTCCCACGAACTGCGCACCCCGCTGACCATCGTGCGCGGCTACCTCGAAACCCTCCTCGAGGAGCCCGAAACCGCCGCAGACACCGCCCTGAGAACGCGAGCCCTGCGCGTCATGCAGAAACACACCGACCGCCTCGTGCGCCTCGTCGAAGACATGCTCACCGTCTCGCGGCTCGAGAACCCGCAGTCCTACCTCAAATCCGAAGACTTCGACCTCGCCGACGTCGCCGAAGAAACCCGCCAGCGCCTCGAATCGCTGATCGAAACGCAGAAAGCCGAGCTGAGCATCGACATCACTCCCCGGCCGCTGCACCTGCGCGGCGACAAATTCTACTGGGCGCAAATCCTCTTCAACCTTCTCGAAAACGCCCTCAAAAACAACCCCGCCCCCGGCCTCAAACTCCGACTGCACGCCGAGCAGAGCCCCGACGGCCACACCCTCATCCGCATCGACGACAACGGCATCGGCATCGACGCCGAATCCCTCCCCTACATCTTCAACCGCTTCTTCCGCGCCGACAAAACCGGCAAAGTCAAAGGCACCGGCCTCGGCCTCTCCATCGTCAAACACGCCGTCGAAGCCCACGGCGGCAGCATCCGCGCCGAAAGCCGCCCCGGCATCCTCACCCGCTTCGAAATCCAACTCCCCCCGCCCGCCGACAGCGCCCCCGACGAGGAGAGAGACCCGGCCTGAGCGGCCCCCTTGGCGCCCGGCGAGGCGCCTTCCGGCGGGGCAGACTCCCCTGAGGCGAAGCGGAGAACGAGCCTCCCCGCGGCGGCGAAATCGCCGAAAACCGAGCCGTCTCCGCCCGAGATTTTAGGCTTGAAATTTGCGCGTTTCAGGTGTACCCTCTGGTACCGCCCGCGCGGTTAAACCCTCATTTAACACATGGAAACGATGAAAATTGAACGCGCCCTGCTGTCCGTCTCGGACAAGACCGGGCTCGACAGGTTCGCCCGGGGCCTCGTTGCCCAGAATGTTCAGCTGATCTCCACCGGAGGCACCTGCAAATACCTCAAGGAGCTGGGGCTGCCTGTAACCGAGATCTCCGACTACACCGGAGCTCCCGAGCTCTTCGACGGCCGCGTCAAGACGCTTCACCCCAAGGTTCACGGCGGCCTGCTGCAGCGCCGCGATCTGGAAGAGCATCGCCGCCAGGCTCAGGAAAACAACATCCCGACCATCGACCTCGTCTGCGTCAACCTCTACCCCTTTGAGGAAACCATCGCCAAGGAAGGCGTCACCCTCGCCGAAGCCATCGAGAAGATCGACATCGGCGGCCCCTCCATGCTGCGCTCGGCGGCCAAGAACTACGCCTCCGTCACCGTCGTGAGCGACCCGGCCGACTACGACACCGTGCTCGAGGAAATGGAGAACCACCAGGGCAACACCACGCTCAAGACCCGCGAGAAGCTCGCCGTCAAGGTCTTCATGCGCACCTCGGCCTACGACACCGCCATCTCGAACTACCTCGGCCACCGCTCCGAAGACAGCATCAAGAACAACCTCACTCTCTCGCTGCCCTTCTGCCAGACCCTGCGCTACGGCGACAACCCCCACCAGCCGAGCGTCCTCTACGGGAGCTTCGACAAGATCTTCACCCAGCTTCAGGGCAAGGAGCTCTCCTACACCAACGTGCTCGACCTCGACGCCGCGGCCTCGCTCATCATGAACTTCCGCCGCCCGACCGTCGGCATCCTCAAGCACACCAACCCCTGCGGCGTCGGCCAGGACGACGAAGACCTCGTCGAAGCCTGGAAGCGCGCCTACCAGACGGACACGCAGGCCCCCTTCGGCGGCGTCATCGTCATGAACCGCCCGATGACCGAAGCGCTCGCCCGCATCGTCGGCGCCATCTTCACGGACGTCATCATCGCGCCGGACTACGAGCCCGAGGCCCGCGCCATCCTGCAGAAAAAGAAGAACTGCCGCATCATGCGCCTCAACATGGACGCCTGGCTGGAGTTCTGCAAGCAGCCCATGATCCGCACCGCCCCCGGCGGCGTCATGACGATGAAGCGCGACGACCAGCCCCTCGGCCTCGATGACCTCGAGAGCAAGGTCGTCACCAAGCGCGTACCCACCGCCGACGAGCTCGAAGCCATGCGCTTCGCCTGGCGCGTCTGCAAGCAGGTGCACTCCAACGCCATCGTCTTCACCGACAAGGACGGCACCCTCGGCATCGGCGCCGGCCAGATGAGCCGCGTCGACTCCGCCAAGATCGCCGTGTGGAAGGCCGGTCAGGCCGGCCTCGACCTCAAGGGCAGCGTCATCGCCTCCGACGGCCTCTTCCCCTTCGCCGACGGCCTCCAGACCGCCATCGACGCCGGCGCCACCGCCTGCATCCAGCCCGGCGGCTCCATCCGCGACCAGGAAGTCATCGACGCCGCCAACGCGGCCGGCATCGCCATGGTCTTCACCGGCGTGCGCCACTTCCTGCACTGATCCGCAGGGAGCGCACAGCCTCCCCATCACCCGACCCCCGGGGCGCCAACGCCCCGGGGGCAACCATTTCTGACCAACACCCACCCCATCCATTTCCCATGTTACTCGGAGTCAACATCGATCACGTCGCCACCCTTCGCCAGGCCCGCTACGCCGGCATGCCTGACGCCCCCCACGCAGAACCCTCCGTCCTCGCCGCCGCCCGAGCCGCCCTCGAAGGCGGGGCCGACTCCATCACCCTGCACGTCCGCGAAGACCGCCGCCACATGCAAGACGCCGACGCCTTCGCCGTGCGCCGAGAAATCCCCCTGCCCCTCAACCTCGAAATGGGCGCCACCGAAGCCATGCTCGACGTCGCCCTGCGCCTGCGCCCGGACTACGTCTGCCTCGTCCCCGAGCGTCGTCAGGAAGTCACCACCGAAGGCGGGCTCGACGTCATCGGCCACGCCGACCTGCTGCGCCGCCTCGTCGCCGCCCTTCAGGGCAACGGCACCCGCGTCAGCATGTTCATCGACCCCGAGCCCGAGCAGGTGGAAGCCAGCGCCGAAGTCGGAGCCCCCATGGTCGAGCTGCACACCGGGCGCTTCGCCAACAACTTCGGCGACGCGAGGGCGCGCGAAACCGAGCGCCTCATCGCCGCCGCCGAGCGCGGCCACAGCCTCGGCCTCGAAGTGCACGCCGGCCACGGCATCCAGCTCGGCAACCTCACCGAGCTCAGCCGCGTCCCGCACCTCAGCGAGCTCAACATCGGCCACACCATCATCGCGCGCTCCATCTTCATCGGCCTCACCGCCGCCGTCCGCGAAATGAAGGAAGCCATCGCCGCCCTCAACTGGTAAAAAGCGCCCATCCGGCGCAAAAACAGCAGAGCGGCAGCCCCCCTCCCTCGAGCCACCCCGGCACAAGCCGGAGTGGCTCGTCGTCTCTCGCACCATCCCGCCTGCCGCCCCCTCCACATCCCTCCGCGCGCATCCCCTCACGCACCCGAGCACATCCCCCGCGCACCGGCCCAAAGCCTCCTTTCGCCCAGTGCAAAACAGCGAGAAAATTCCCCATCTCGGAGAAGTTTGTGATTTACTTCAGGGTAGAAATATGCTAGCCTTCACCTGCTATGGACTTAGAGCAACGCGAAATCAGTGTCGAAACCATCACTCCCTATTTCGAGGAGTATTTCGGACACAAACCCACCGTCGTGGCCGCCTCTCCCGGCCGTGTGAACCTCATCGGCGAGCACACGGACTACAACAACGGCTTTGTACTGCCGATGGCCCTCAACAACATCAACGTCGTGGCCGTGGCCCCCTCACCCACGGGCAAGCACCGCTGGATCGGCTCACTGGGAGACACCTTGATTGAAATCGACCCCGCCGACGCCGACAAACCCGGAGAACCCTTCTGGAGCAACTACGTGCGCGGCGTCATCTGCATGCTCGAGCGCCGCGGCATCAAAGTACCCGCGGTCGACATGCTCATCGACTCGAACGTGCCGCGCGGCGGCGGCCTCTCCTCCAGCGCCGCTTTTGAAGTCGCCACCTGCACCGCCCTGGCGGCCCTCTGCGACGCCGATGTCAGCCCGACCGAGCGCGCCCTCATCGGCCAAGCCACCGAGCACGAATTCGTCAACGTTCCCTGCGGCATCATGGACCAGTTCATCTCCGCCAACGGCCGCAAGGACCACGCCCTCATGCTCGACTGCAAGGACCTCTCCTACAAGCTCATCCCGATGACGGACCCGAACGTCAGCGTCCTCGTCATCGACTCGGCCGTCAAGCACTCCCTGGCCGACGGTGGCTACGCCGCCCGCCGCAAGAACTGCGAAGACGCCTGCGCTATCCTCGGCGTCCCCTCCCTGCGCGAAGCCACCCTCGAAATGCTCGAAGCCAAGAAAGCCGAGCTCGGCGACCTCTGCTACCGCCGCGCCCGCCACGTCATCGGCGAAAACCTGCGCGTCGCCGCCTTTGCCGACGCCGTGGAGAAGGGAGACTGGGAAGCCGCCGGCGTCGCCATGCGCGGCTCGCACGCCTCCCTCAAAGATGACTTCGAAGTCTCCTGCGCCGAAGTTGACAAACTCGTCAGCCTCGCCGACACCATCCCCTCGGCGGCCTCCGTCTACGGCGCCCGCATGACCGGCGGCGGCTTCGGCGGATGCATCGTCGCCCTCGTCAAGAGCGCCGACGTCGAGCAAGTCGCCCACGAAATGCTCGAAGCCTACCGCCAGGAACTCGGCATCGAAACCACCTACCTCGTCACCCGCCCGGGCGAAGGCGCCCGCGTGCTCTACAAGGCCTGAATCCAACGCCACCACTTATGAAGCAACTATTTGCAACTCTGAGCGCCCTGGCGCTCCTGGGCGCGGGCGCCGTCGCGCAAGACAGCCCCGCCGTTCAGCCGAATACCCCCCCGGCCGCCGTCGCAACGGCGCCGGATCCCGCAGCTGCACCCGCCCCGGCCGCCACCCCGGCAACCGCAGAGCCCACCCCGGCCCCCGCTGCCCCCGCAGCGGCCCCGGCAACGGACGGCGGCAGCTCCGTCGCCGCCATCATGAAGAGCGACAAGCCGGCCGCCGACGTCGTCCAGCGCGCCATGGAAGACAAAAAAGCCGCCAACGACCCCGTTGAAGAAGACGTCGAAGTCCTCCCGGTCTGGGAGATGATCGTCTTCTGCATCGTCGTCATCGGCGTCATCGGCCTCGGCATCTGGAAGTCCGGTGCAGGCGAGAAAAAGAGCGATGAAGGCGAAAACAAGGAAGGCGGGGCAGCCGACTACTTCCTCGCCGGCCGCGGCCTGAGCTGGTGGCTCGTGGGCTTCTCCCTGCTCGCCGCCAACATCTCCACCGAGCAGTTCGTCGGCATGAGCGGACAAGCAGCCGACTGGCTGGGCATCGCCATCGCCGGCTATGAATGGCTGGCCGCCATCGTGCTCGTCATCGTCGCCTTCACCTTCCTGCCGATGCTGCTCAAGCGCGGCGTCTTCACCATCCCGCAGTTCCTGGAAGAGCGCTTCAACGGCGTTGCCCGAGTGACAATGGCCATCGCCAACCTGCTCATCCTCGTCGGCGTGCCCACCGCCGCCGTCATCTACGCCGGCTCGACCGTCGTCTCCGTCTACTTTGACCTCCCCGTGACCGCAGGCTGCATCATCATCGCCGTCTGCGCCACCGTCTACGTCTACGTCGGCGGCCTGAAAGCCTGCGCCTGGACAGACCTCATCTGGGGCGCCGGCCTGCTCGTCGGCGGCGGCGTCGTCGCCTACTTCGCCATCTCGGCCCTCGGCAGCATGGATCCGTATGCAGCCAGCAGCGCCGGCATGATTGACTCCGCCTCCATCTCCGCAACCAACCTCGTCAACGGAGACGTCGCCGGCGCCATGCAAAGCACCGGCAACACCCTCGCCGACGGTGCGGCGCGCCTCTGGACACTCAACGACGGCGACGCCACCTCTGCCGTCAACGGCATCGCCGGCAAGCTGCACATGATGCGCCCGGCCAATGACCCGACCATGCCCTGGACGGTCTACCTGCTCGGCCTCTGGATCCCCAACTTCTTCTACTGGGGCCTCAACCAGTACATCATGCAGCGCACCCTGGCCTCCAAGAGCCTTGAAGAAGGCCAGCTCGGCGTCGTCTTCGCCGCCTTCCTCAAGCTGCTGGTGCCCTTCGTCGTCATCGTACCGGGCATCCTCGCCTACAACCTCTTCCGCGACGACCTCAAGACCATCGCGGACGAACGTTCGGACAAGATCATCCAGACCGTGGCTGAGCAGAGCAGCGAGAGCGGCAAGCTGCCCATCTACAAGATCAGCGCCACGCGACTCATCCGTGCGGATGTCGAACTTGACGCCCTCAAACTCATCGCGCAGAACGCCGACAACGCCGGCGCCACGACCGAGCAGAAGGCGCGCCTGATCACCGCCGCCGAGAACCTGCACATGATTCCCGCCGCGGAAACCGAGAAGCGCGCTGCTGCGGCCGACGCCGTTCTCAAGATCGATGAAGAGATCACCAAGCAGGCCTGCCAGAACACCGACAAGTACAGCGTCACCACCGCCCTCGTCGGCTATCACTACGACTCGGCCTTCGCCACGCTGCTCAAGCGCCTGCTGCCCAACACCGGCTGGGCCTGGTTCGTCCTCGCGGCCCTCTTCGGCGCCGTCGTGAGCTCGTTGGCCTCGATGTTCAACTCGGCCTCCACACTCTTCACGATGGACATTTACGGCAAGGCCAAGGAGCTGACGGGCAAGCCGGCCTCCTCCGCCCAGCTCGTCTCCGTGGGTCGCTGGTCCGTGCTGGTGCTCGCCCTCATCGCCACCGTCATCGCCCCCTACCTGGATAACCCCGCCTTCGGCGGCATCTTCACCTTCATTCAGGAGTTCCAAGGCTTCCTGAGCCCGGGTGTGCTGGCCGTCTTCATCTTCGGCTTCTTCGTGCCGAAGTGCCCGCGCATCTTCGGCTGGCTGGGCATCGCCTTGGGTGCTGCTGTCTACGGCACGCTCAAGCTCATCCCCATCCCCGAGGATAACGAGACCATGAAGCTGCTCTTCGGTTCCTTCCTGAACCGCATGGCCATCTCCTTCGTGATCATCTGCCTCGTCGGTGTCATCCTGACGCTGATCAACCACCTGCGCGGCGGCGAAGCCGTCATCCTGCAGGACAAGGGCATCATCGAGATGAAGACGTCTGCGCGTGCGAAGATCTTCGGCGCCATCGTCATCGCCATCACCATCGCGCTCTACATCATCTTCTGGTAAAGCCCTCCGGGCTCACCCGACAAATGGCGCGCCCCGCATCCGACCTCGGATGCGGGGCGCTTTGCGTCTCCGCAGGCCGCCCGAATCAGGCGGGAGGAGCGCGCCTTTCCCGAAGGCTCGTCCATTCCTCAAAGCCCCCTCCCCCTCCTGCGCTCATCACCGCCACCCCTTCCGGCCACCCCTTCCGGCCACCCCTTCCGCCCGACCGCGCCGCTCACCGCATCCTGCGCGCTCAAATGCACTCCGACTCCCCGCATCACCCCCTCCGGGCTCTCCTCCCGCCCCCTCAGCCCAACCCGCAACGACACCCCGACCATCGGCCACCCACCTTCCACCTCACACGGTCCGATGGTCACGCGAGGCACGCCGCGCCAGCCCCGCGAACTCGCCAACTCCAAACACTCCGTCGAGCCAAACGCCGGCGCAGCCAACGAGCGCCCGATCCCCGCGCCACCTGCGGGGCAACATCGGCAGCCAACTCAAGGGCAAAGTTCGTTCTCAAAACAAAGTTCACCCGCAAAACAGCCGGCACGCCGCAGGCAAAAACGCAACAAAAAACCCTGCACGCAACGTGCAGGGTCATCAACGCCGGCCGCGATCAGCTCAGAGCACCGAGCTGCAGCAGCGGGCGCCGCGCAGGGGGGCAGGCTCTTCAGCCGAGGCGGAAGGTAATGCGAGCCTTGCTCATATCGTAGGGCGACACCTCGATTCGCACGCGGTCGCCGACCACGAGGCGAATGAAGCGCTTGCGCATCTTGCCGGAAATGTGCGCGAGGAACTCATGGCCGTTGGCCACCTTCACGCGGAACATCGTCCCGGCGAGCACGGCAGAGACCACGCCCTCCATCTCAATCTCACCCTCACCGTCGTCATCAGCCTTCTTCTGCTTGATGGGAGCGGGGGATGAAGCCGGGCGAGCACCCCCGCGGGCATTGCCGCCGCGGGGACCGTTGTTGCGCTGCGGCGCCTTGCCGCCGCGATTATTGGGGGGATTTGCCATGTTGAATGAATAAAGTAACCGTTGCGCCCGGCGAACGCGCGCGCGGGCGCTGGTAGTTTAATCTCCGCGCGGCACCTTGGCAAGCGCTTTTTCCCCTTCCTGTGGCGGAAAAGCAAAAAAAATACCCGAAATCATAAAATGGCATTGACAAAAGACTCATTCAAGGGTAGAGTATCCGCCCCGAACTAAGAGGTTCAGAGGCGAAAGCCTCAACCGGAAAACAACAACGAACATGAAAACCTTCTCTGCCAAAGCTCAGGACATCGAGCGTAAATGGTATGTGATCGACGCCGCCGACAAGGTGCTCGGTCAGGTCGCGGTGGAAGCAGCCAACCTGCTTCGCGGTAAAAACAAGACGATCTTCACCCCGCACGTCGACTGCGGTGACTACGTCATCATCGTCAATGCAGACAAAGTCGTGCTCACGGGTAACAAGGAGCGCGCCAAGATCTACACTCGTTACACGGGCTATGTTGGCAACCAGGTTGTGACCACCCCCGCCAAGCTTCGCAAGACGCACCCCGAGATGATCCTCGAGCGTGCCGTGCTCGGCATGGTGCCCCACACCCGTCAGGGCCGCGCCCAGGCCGTTCGCCTCAAGGTCTACACCGGCGCTGAGCATCCGCACACCGCTCAGAATCCCGAAGCCGTCACGATCGCCTAACCCTTTTCAACGCCATGAGTTCCGTTACTCCCTACAATGCCACCGGCCGCCGCAAGGAGGCAGTCGCTCATGCTTGGCTCACCCCCGTTGAGGAGGGTCAGACCGGCAAGATCACCATCAACCGCCGCGGTTTCGAGGAGTACCTCGTGACCGACGCTCTGCAGAACGTCGTCCTGCAGCCCTTCTACGCCACCAACACGATCAAGAAGTACGATGTGCGTCTCGTGACCAAGGGCGGCGGCATCCACGGGCAGACGGGCGCCATGAGCCTGGCCATCGCCCGCGCCCTCGTGATGATCGACGAGGAGTTCCGCACCGCTCTGCGCGAGCAGGGCCTGCTGACTCGTGACTCCCGCATGAAGGAGCGCAAGAAGGCCGGTCGCCCCGGTGCCCGCAAGCGCTTCCAGTTCAGCAAGCGCTGATTCTGGTCTCCCTACGAGCCTCTTATGGGCCGAGCACCCCAGTGGTGCCCGGCCCATTGGCGTATACGGGGGAAGAGTCCCGCGGCACCCTCCTGCCCTCCTGCCCGCCAACTCTTCGGCTCTGCAACGACGCAGCCGTTAGTTGCAGATGCACTGCGGACGCCGCGTGCTTTCAGCCTTGCACAACAGGGCCCGTCGCTGTATAATGCCGCCCGCCTATGTCAAGCTCCTTCGGACACATCTTTCGCATCAGCACCTGGGGTGAATCGCACGGCGTCGGCGTCGGCGTCGTCATCGACGGCTGCCCGGCGGGCGTCAGCCTCAGCCTCGACGAAATTCAGGCCGCCCTCGATCGCCGCCGCCCGGGGCAAAGCGACATCGTCACCCCGCGCCACGAAGAGGATCGCGCTGAAATTCTCAGCGGCCTGCTTGACGGCCGCACCCTCGGCACCCCCATCGCCATCTCGGTGCGCAACAAAGACCACCGCTCCTCGGCCTACGATGAGATGCAGCACAGCTACCGCCCCTCGCATGCGGATTACTGCTACGATGCCAAATACGGCCTGCGCGCCTGGGCCGGCGGGGGCCGCGCCAGCGCGCGCGAAACCATCGGTCGCGTAGCCGCCGGAGCCGTCGCCCGCGCCGTCGTGCGCCACCTCTGCCCGCAGCTCAGCGTCATCGCCTGGGTGCAGCAGGTGCACGGCATCACCTGCCCCGCCCGCCCCGAAGAGGTCACCGCCGAAGGCGTGGAGAGCAACATCGTGCGCACGGCCGACGCGGCAACCGCCGAGCGCATGGCCGCCGCCATCCGCGAAGCCCGCTCCGCCGGCGATTCCCTCGGCGGCATTGTCGCCTGCACCATCCGCAACTGCCCCGCCGGCCTCGGCGACCCCGTCTTCGACAAGCTGGAAGCCACCCTCGCCCACGCCATGATGAGCATCCCGGCCTGCAAGGGCTTCGATGTCGGCAGCGGCTTTGACGCCCCGCGCTACAAGGGAAGCGAACACAACGACGCCTACTACATGGAGGGCGATCGCGTGCGCACCCGCACCAACCGCTCCGGCGGCATCCAAGGCGGCATCAGCAACGGCGAGGATATCAACATGCGCCTCGCCTTCAAACCGACGGCCACCCTCATGATCGAACAGGCCACCGTCAACGACGCGCACGAGGAGGTCACCCTGCGCGGCAAAGGGCGCCATGACCCCTGCGTGCTGCCGCGCGCCGTGCCCGTCGTCGAGGCCATGGCCTGGCTCGTCATCTGCGACCACCTGCTGCAACAGCGCTGCTGCCGCATCTGAGGAGAGCGAATCTGCGGGCGACTCCCGTCGAGGTAGGCGACACCATCGGAGTCCGCTTTTGATGCACGTAGGCGGATGCCTCCATCCGCGTGCCATCCACTCGTCGCCTGTTCGTCAACTGCACATCAACTGCACATCAACTGCGCGAGAGTCCGCGCCCCAGGCGCATACAAAGCCGCTCTTGCATGGCGCTCTCCTCGACTCTCGGAATGCACCCCAGTGAATCCTGCGCCTGAGACCAACACCCATGGGGCTCGATTCACCGCGATCTGACGTACACCGTGACCCACCTGCACGGTGCCTGGATTGCCTGAGCAAGGCAGCACAACGCTAGCCAACGCACAGTCACAGCGCCCCGCACCGCCCCCTCAACCGGGAGGAGAGCACGGAGGCGACGCGAAAAAGCAACACACGGAGGCGACGCGCACAGGCTCAGCACAAGATGCCTCGCCAAGGAGCAACGCGAGCGGAGACAACGAGAGCGGAGACAACGAGAGTGGACGAGGTCCGCCCGAGCTGCCGCCCCCGGCCTCACAGGGCTCACAGGGAAATACGGCTCAGCGGCTCAAGCTCTGCATCACGCGGTAGTTGTAATAGGCCAGCCAGCCGAAGAGCAGCAAATTCCACACGGACTGCGTGTACCAGCCCAGCAGTACGGCCACCACGCCCGCGGACACCACCCCAATGCGCGCAGCCGTCAGCGGGCTGCGGGTGAGCAGGGCGCACACGTGCCCGCCGTCCAGCGGCACCGCCGGCACGAGGTTGAGCACGCACCAAAAGAGGCCGACCATGTTGGTGAGCACGTAAAACATCAGCACCGACGTCTGCATCGTCTCCAAACGCATCATCCCCTCCGGAGTGACGAGGGAGCCGAAGAGCGCACTGCCCCAGTCCATCGGCAAAGCCCCGACGCCCACGACGGCGAGCGCCGTGCCGAGGCTGCCCAGCTGCGCGCCCAGAATCACCAGGCAGACGAGTCCGGGGACCAGCGTCGCCAGCGGCCCGGCCAGCGACATGAGGATGGCCAGCCCGCGCGAGGGCGGCGCCACATCCGTCTGCGTCACGCCCCCGAGCCAGGCGATCTCAATCACCGGACGCGCGCCGTAGCCGAGCTTGGCCACCAGCGCATGCCCCAACTCGTGGCAGAGCAGGCAGAGCAAGCCCGCCACCACGAAGAGCAGCATCATCGAAAGATCCGCAGCCCCCTGCGCCGTCAGACCGCCGCCGAGCACCAGCAGCACGATGAAAACCGAGGGGTGAATCGACACGGGAATCCCGAAGAGGCGAAAATGCAGCGTCCAGTTATTCATACCGACGTAGAAACTAGCCCAGCAGCTCTTGACAATCAAGCCAATCCTGCGTCTTCAGCGCTTTTTTGACATAAAAATTCACTTTCTTGCAAAAAAAGCTTGCAAGACCGCCCCAACTCCTGTATAATGCCCCCGCACCCCGGCAGCGGGGAGCAACAAAAAGCAAGCCTTCAGGCAAGCCCATTCCGGCGTAGCTCAGCGGCAGAGCGGGTGACTGTTAATCACTAGGTCGTTGGTTCGAACCCAACCGCCGGAGCTTGAAACCCTCAGAGGATTCCTCTGAGGGTTTTTTGTGTTGAAAGCGAGCCCTGCGCGCCGTCGCCGAGCGGCGGATTCTTCGCGGGGAAGAGGGCGGCGAGCGGAGAGCGCGTCCGCCCGAGAGCGCATTTATGACGGAAAGCCCGCCTTTTTTTCTTGCCATGATAGGCCGCAGTGCTATCATAAAAGCATGGAGCCAACGAAGCGGTGCCGCCGTGCGGCGTCAGCTTCCGCTCCCGACACTCCGACGTCTAACTCAACTCTCTTCATGCAACAACAAACCTCCGCCAGCGAACCCATCGTCCCGCGCCAATATCGGCTTCCCTTCATTCTGCTCGTCACCTGCTTTGCCCTCTGGGGCATCGTCAATGCCATGGCGGAGGTTCTCGTCAAGGCCTTTAACAGCGTCTTCCCCGAGCTGACGGAGATGGGCACCATCATGTCCGTCTCCTCCCACTACGGCGCCTACGCCGTGCTCGCCATCCCCGCCTCGCTGCTCATCAAAAAATACAGCTACAAGGCCGGCGTGCTGCTCGGCTTGGGCGTCTTCTTCTTCGGCGTGCTGGGCTATGTGCCGGCCGCCATCTTCCACAGCTACGGCATCTGCCTCGGCTCCATCTTCGTCTACGCCAGCGGCTGCTCCATTCTCGAGACGACCTGCAATCCCTTCGTGCTCTCCATGGGCTCTCAGGAGACGGCCGTGCGTCGCCTCAACTTCGCGCAGCAGTTCAACCCCGTCGGCAGTCTCATCGGCCTGCTGGTCGCCACCTACGTCATCTTCGACAACATGGTGCAGGTGCGCCCGGGCGATGTGCTGAGCGATGAGCAGCTCAGCCAGAATCTCATCTGGCTCGTCACCCCCTACGTCGTGCTGGCCGTCGTCGTTCTGTTGCTCTGGTTCGCCTTCGTCTTCACCAAGACCCCCAACGCCAGCGCTCCCGGCGAAGAGGGCGACAGCGGAGAGGCCCGCCCCTTCGGCGCCTCGCTGCGCAGCCTGCTGGCCCGCCCGCGCTACCGCTGGGGCGTGCTCACTCAGTTTTTCTACGTCGGTCTTCAGACGATGGCTTGGGTCTACGTCCTGCACTACGGTGACAAGGTCATGGGCTATGATGACAAAACGGCCATGTATTTCTACATTGCCGCGATGTGCTGCTTCATCGTGATGCGCTTCGTCTGCACGGCGCTGATGAAGAAGTTCAACCCCGCCTCGATGATGGCGCTCATGGCCGTCATCGGCCTTCTGCTCTGCATGGGGGCCGTGTACCTGCCCGGCATCGTCGGCCTGCTCTGTGTCGTGGCCATCTCGGGCTGCCTCTCCCTGATGTTCCCGACCATCTACGGCATCGCCCTGCGCAACCTCGGGTCCGACTCCAAGCTCGGCGCCGCGGGCCTCGTAATGGCCATTCTCGGCGGTGCGGCCATTCCGCCCGTCTTCGCCTACTGCCTGGAGAACGAGAGCCTCAGCGCGCTGACCTTCGGGCTTTACGGCGGAGAGGAGGCTGCGCTGCGCTCCAGCTACTACGTCCTCGCCATCTGCCTCGTGATTGTGCTCGCCTACGCTCTGCGCTTCCGCAATGCTCACAACACGCAGGACTGACCTCTGCCGCCGGCGGCGCCCCCGGCAGAGACGGAACGCCGCCTGATTCCCTTCCCTATACCCATTCGACATTCTCATGAAAACCACACTCCCGACCATCGGTATTCGCCCGACGATTGACGGCCGCCGCCTCGGTGTCCGCGAATCGCTCGAGGATCAGACCATGAATATGGCCAAGGCAGCCGCCGCGCTGATTGAGGCCAACATCCGCCACGCTTCCGGCGAGCCCGTGAAGTGCATCATCGCTGACAGCTGCATCGGCGGCCCCGCTGAGGCTGCTGCCTGCGCCGACAAGTTCAAGGCGAACAACGTCGGCGTCTCCCTCGCCGTCACGCCCTGCTGGTGCTACGGCAGCGAGACCTTCGACATGGATCCCTGCACCCCCAAGGCCATCTGGGGCTTCAACGGTACGGAGCGCCCCGGCGCCGTCTACCTCGCCGCGGCTCTCGCCGGCTTGAATCAGAAGGGCCTGCCGGCCTTCTCCATCTACGGCAAGGACGTGCAGGACGCCGATGACACGAGCATTCCGGCCGACGTGGCCGAGAAGATTCTGCGCTTCTGCCGCGCGGGTCTCGCCGTCGCTACCATGCGCGGCAAGGGCTACCTCTCCATCGGCGGCTGCGCCATGGGCATCGCCGGCTCCATCGTCGACCAGTCCTTCTGGGAGAAATACCTCGGCATCCGCGTGCAGGCCGTCGACATGACGGAGGTGCGCCGCCGCATGGATCAGAAGATCTACGACGAGGAGGAGTACAAGATTGCCATGCAGTGGGCCGATGCTCACTTCAAGTTTGCGGAGGATCGCAACCGCCCGGATCTCAAGCTCGACGAGGAGGGCCGCCGCCGCACCTTCAAGGAGAGCGTGCTCATGGCGATGATTTTCCGCGACATGATGCAGGGCAATCCCAAGCTCAAGGAGATCGACCGCGAGGAAGAGGGCCTGGGCTATCAGGCCATCGTCGGCGGCTTCCAGGGCCAGCGCCACTGGACGGACATCTACCCGAACGGCGATATCGCCGAGACGCTCCTCAACTCCAGCTTTGACTGGAACGGCCCGCGCGCTCCGATGCCCTTCGCGACGGAGAATGACTCGCTCAACGGCGCCTGCCTGCTCTTCGGCTATCTGCTCACGGGCCAGGCGAACGTCTTTGCCGACGTGCGCACCTACTGGAGCCCCGAGGCCGTCAAGCGCGTCACGGGCTACACGCTCGAAGGTCAGGCGGCCAACGGCATCATCCACCTCATCAACTCGGGCTCGGCCGCTCTCGACGGCTGCATGGCCTGCACGGATGCGGAGGGTCGTCCCATGATGAAGAAGCACTGGGACGTCACACAGCAGGATGCCGACAAGATGATCAGCCAGGCCGTCTGGTGCCCGGCCAACCGCGAGTACTTCCGCGGCGGCGGCTACTCGGTGCGCTACCTCTCCAAGGGCGGTGCCCCCGTCACGCTCATGCGCCTCAACATCGTGAAGGGCCTCGGCCCCGTGCTCATCGTTGCCGAGGGCTGGACGGTCGAGCTGCCGGCCGAGGTGCACAAGACGCTCGATGAGCGCACGGACCCGGGTTGGCCGACGACTTGGTTTGCTCCGCGCCTGACGGGCAAGGGCGCCTTCACCAGCGTCTACAACGTCATGGCGAACATGGGGGCCAACCACGGCGCCTTCACCTACGGCCACATCGGTGCCGACCTCCTCACCATGGCCTCGATGCTGCGCATCCCGGTCTACGCCCACAACGTGCCGGATGAGCAGGTCTATCGCCCGTCGGCCTGGGGCCTGCACGGCACGACGGATCTCGAGGGCGCCGACTTCCGCGCCTGCGCGAACTTCGGCCCGCTGTACGGCAAGTACTGATGCCGCCGCGCGAGGTCTGAATCCTCCGAGCTCCCCGGGGAGAGCAGCTTTCGCTCCCCGGGGAGCCTTCCGACTCAGAGCGCGCCGAGCGGCACCCGACGCACGCGCCCAGTGCACGAGTTGACCGCACCCGCTGCTCCGCAAGGCACCGCCTCGCTTCCTGAGCCTTTTTCCCCTTTTATCCCCCTTCCCCACTCACTTCCCCATGTATATCCTCTGTCTGGACTGCGGCGCGACGAATGTGCGCGCCATGGTCGTTGACGAACGCGGCCGCATTGTCGGCAAGGCGTCGCAGCCCAACGCCACCCTGCCCGGCTCCGAAAACCCGGACTTTCACGTCTGGGATGCCGAGCGCATCTTCCGACAGCTCTGCGACTGCGCCGTGCGCGCGCTCGAGGGCTGCGACAGGAGCCTCGTCCGCGCCGTCACCATCACCACCTTCGGCGTCGACGGCGCCCTCGTTGACGAGCAGGGGCAGCTTCTCTACCCCGTCATCTCGTGGAAGTGCCCGCGCACGGGGGACGTCATGCGCCACATCGACCGCTACCTGACACAGCAGGAGCTCAACCGCATCAGCGGCGTCGGCGCCTTTGCCTTCAACACCCTTTACAAACTCATCTGGCTGCGAGAAAACCGCCCCGAGCTCCTCGACCGAGCCGCTGCCTGGCTCTTCATCTCGGACATCTTCGCGCATCGCCTCACCGGCAAAATGGCCACCGACCGCACCATGGCGGGCACCTCGCAGATGACGGATCTCGCCACCGGTGACTTCTCCGAGCGCATTCTCGGCGCCGTCGGTCTGCGCCGCGAGCTCTTCCCGCGCCTCGTGAACGCCGGAGAGGTGATCGGCGAGGTTCTGCCGGCGGCAGCCAAGGCCATGGGTCTGCCCGAGCTGGCGGGTCTGCCGGTGATCTCGGCCGGGCACGATACGCAGTTTGCGATCTTCGGCTCCGGCGCGGCGGAGAATCAGCCGGTTCTCTCCTCGGGCACTTGGGAGATTCTCATGGTGCGCAGCGCCCGCGCGGAGCTGAGTCCCGAGGACTATGCCGACGGCGCCACGGCGGAGTACGACGCCCGCCCCGGCCTCTTCAACCCCGGCCTGCAGTGGGTGGGCTCGGGCATCATCGAGTGGGTCAAATCCACCTGTTACCAAGGCGCGAACTACGACACGATGGATGCCGAGGCCGCGGCGATTGCTCCCGGCAGCGACGGCGTGACCCTCGTGCCGGACTTCCTCGCCTCGGGCGATCGCAAGGGCTCGATCAACGGCCTTGTGCTCGGCCGCACGCGCGGGCACATCTACCGCGCGGCGATGGAGGCGCTCAGCTACCGCCTGCGCTCGCGCCTGCGCCGCCTCGAATCCGTAGGCGCTTTCAAGGCCGAGAGCCTGCTGCTGGTGGGCGGTGCGGCGCGCAACAAGGTGTGGACGCAGATGCGAGCCGACATCCTGCAGCTGCCCGTGCGCGTTTCGGAGGTCGAGGAGAGCACCGTGCTCGGCGCCGCGATGTTTGCGCTGGCCGGCGCCGGCATCTACTCCGGCCCCGAGGAGGCCCGCGAGGCCTTCGGCATCAGCTACAAAACCTATAATCCCGGGCCCCAGTGCGACGACTACGCGAAGCTGGCGGGTTCCGGACTCTGAACTTCACTTCTCACCTGATACACACTATGGCACAAGACAACGACTGGTTCATCACCCCCCCGCTTCCCGATAAAATCTTCCCGTGGGAGAAATACAATCCCGTCACGCGCGAGGAGGTCGCGGACTTTTTCAACGCGCCGGAGGTGCGCGTCATCAAGCAGCGCATGGTTGACATCGGCCGCCGCCTCTGGCAGCGCGAGTTCGTCGACGGCAACGGCGGCAACATCTCGGTGCGCGTGGCGCAGAATCTGCTGCTCTGCTCTCCGACGCTCTGCTCCAAGGGCTTCATGACGGAGGAGGATATCTGCCTCGTCGACATGAACGCGCGGCAGAAGGCGGGCTACCGCCCCGCCACCAGCGAGGTGAAGACGCACATCGCCATGATGAAGGCCTCGGGCGTCAACTCCTGCATTCACGCGCATCCGGCGCACTGCAACGCCTTCCTCTTTGCCGGGCAGGTTCCCCCGTCGGGCATCAATCCCGAGGCGGATATCTTCCTCGGCCACATTCCGCTGGCGCCCTACGGCACGCCCGGTTCCGTCGAGACGGCTCAGGCGGTTGCCGAGGCCTCCAAGCAGTCCACCGTGGTCTTCATGGAGAATCACGGCGTGATCACGGGCGGTCGCCACGTGGAGGAGGCTGAATGGTTCATGGAGAATGCCGACGCCTATTGCCGCATGATTCTGCTGGCCGGTCTGCACAAGGCCCCGCTCAATCAGGTCGGCCCCGAGGGCGTCGCGGACTTCCTCGCCATCCGCAAGTCCATCGGTTACTCCGTACCCGAGGGCCAGCCCCTCTACAACACGGAGACCTACGCCGGCTACAAGCTCGGCAAGACGGGCAAATAAGGGCTCGGCGCGAAAGGTCCCGGTTCGTCCGGAGGGTTTTCGTCACCGCCGTGCATCACGCCCTCGCGTCTCATCACCGTTCATCACTGACCCCGCAGTCGCTCCGGCTGCGGGGTCTTTGCGCCCGGAGAGCTCCTTGAACGCCACGGGGGCTCGTTGGGTGCCAGGAGGCTTGCATGGGGGGCGCATGCAGGGGGCTGCCCACGCTCAGACACGGTCCACGCTCAAACCTGCCCAGCTCAGCCGCTGCCCGCGCTCCGATTCCCGATGCGCCCCCTCTCCCCCCTTCTGACGCATTGCGCGACAAAGCGACCGCCTTCGGGACGGAGCCCCGAAGGCGGTCGCAGAGGCGTTCGGTCACGCGCGCTCTCTGACATTCACAGATGCCGCGCGTTGCCGACTCACTTGCTCACGTTGAAGCGGAATTCGATCACGTCGCCGTCCTGCACGACGTAATCTTTGCCCTCGATGCGCAGCTTCGCCTGCTCCTTGGCCTTGGCCAGCGAGCCACAGGCCACGAGGTCCTCATACGCCACCACCTGGGCCGCGATGAAGCCGCGCTCGAAATCCGTGTGAATCACGCCGGCGGCCTGAGGGGCCTTGGCTCCGGCGGGAATCGTCCACGCCTTCGTCTCCTTCACCCCCGTCGTGATGTAGGTGCGCAGCCCGAGAAGTCTGTAGACCGCCTTGATGAGGTCGCTCACGCCGGAGTCCGACGCGCCGAGGTCCTTGAGGAACTCGCGAGCCTCGGCGGGATCGAGCTCGCTGAGCTCCTCCTCGATGCGCGCGGAGATCACCACGGCTTCAGCGTTGTGATGCTCGGCCACGTAGCGGCGCACCGCCGAGACGTAGGGGTGGGCATCGGGGTTGGCAATCGCCTCGGCGAGCTCATCTTCGCTCACGTTGCAGGCGAAGATGCTCTTTTTGTTCGAGAGCAGGAAAAAGCTCTTGAGCAGCTTGCGCTCGTCATCGCTGAGCTCCAGCGTGATGGCGGGCTTGCCGGCGTCGAGGTGCGGGATGAGCTTCTCGATGAGGGCGATCTCCTCCTTCGCTTCCTTGTCGCCGCCGCGGGCCTTCTTGATGCGGCTGTCGCGGCGCTTCTCCATCGCGGCGAGGTCGGCGAGGATGAGCTCATCGTTGATGATCTCGATGTCGCGGACGGGATCCACAGAGCCGAGTTCGTGGATGATGTCGTCGTTCTCAAAGCAGCGCACCACCTGCACGATTGCATCCGTCTCGCGGATGTTGGAGAGGAACTTGTTGCCCAGGCCCGCGCCCTCGGCCGCACCCTTGACGAGGCCGGCGATGTCGACGAACTCGATGGCGGCCGGCACAATGCGCTCGCTCTTGCTCATCTCGGCCAGCACCGCGAGGCGCTCATCGGGCACCTCGACCATGCCGACGTTCGGATCAATGGTGCAGAAGGGATAATTGGCCGCCTCGGCCTTGCGGGAGCGCGTCACCGCGTTGAAAAGAGTCGACTTGCCGACGTTCGGAAGTCCTACGATACCTGCCTGTAACATAACGCGCGCATTATACACGACGCAGGCCGCCGGGTAAAGTCTGAAGTATGCCGAGCCCCGGCCTCCGCAGCGGGCCGCTCAGGCGGCTCCGCGACTCTCTCCCGGGCACGGCAAGGTGCGCCTCCCACAGTTTCGCTTGCCAGCGGGGGCAAAAGGGAGTACAATCGCGCGGCCGTCGGTGCCGCGCGCGCCGCCTCCGCCGGTCTTTCTCCCCACAGCAACTCTGCACCAGAATACCATTGTGACCATGGACTTCCGCACCTACCTCCGCAAATACCCCGACGCCAACGGCTACTACGGCCGCTTCGGCGGAGCCTACCTGCCGCCCGAGCTCGAACCGGCCTTCAAGGAGATTACCGAGGCCTACAACAGCATCTGCCACAGCGCTCAGTTCATCAGCGAGCTGCGCCGCATCCGCAAACAGTTTCAGGGCCGCCCGACGCCCGTCTATCACTGCGAGCGCCTCTCGCGCCTCAACGGCGGCGCGCAGATTTATCTGAAGCGCGAGGATCTCAACCACACCGGCGCCCACAAGCTCAATCACTGCATGGGCGAAGGTCTGCTGGCCAAATACATGGGCAAGAAAAAGATCATCGCTGAGACCGGCGCCGGCCAGCACGGCGTCGCCCTCGCCACGGCTGCGGCCTACTTCGGCCTCGAGTGCGAGGTGCACATGGGCGAGGTTGATATCGCCAAGCAGGCGCCCAACGTCACGCGCATGAAGATGCTCGGCGCCAAGGTCGTCTGCGTCAAGCACGGTCTGCGCACCCTCAAGGAGGCGGTCGACAGCGCCTTCGAGGCCTACATGCGCGACTACAAGACGGCCATCTACTGCATCGGTTCCGTCGTGGGCCCGCATCCCTTCCCGATGATGGTGCGCGACTTCCAGATGGTCGTGGGCTTCGAGGCCCGCGAGCAGTTCCTCGAGATGACGGGCATCCTGCCCGACATCGTCTGCGCCTGCGTGGGCGGCGGTTCGAACGCCATGGGCATGTTCCCGGCCTTCCTCGATGACCCGGTGGACATCTACGGCGTGGAGCCGATGGGTCGCGGCCCGAAGCCGGGCGACAACGCGGCTTCGATGAGCTTCGGCAGCGAGGGTGTCATGCACGGCTTCAACAGCATGATGCTCAAGGACGCTGACGGCAACCCCGGCCCCGTCTACTCCGTGGCCTCGGGTCTCGATTACCCGGCCGTCGGCCCGGAGCACGCCTTCCTGCGCGAAATCGGCCGCGTGAAGTACGACAGCGCGACGGATGAGGAGGCGATCGATGCCTTCTTCAAGCTCTCGCGCTACGAGGGCATCATTCCCGCGCTGGAGAGCGCCCACGCCATCGGCTTTGCCATGCGCAAGGCTCGCGAGATGCGCACGGGTGCCATTCTCGTCAACTGCTCGGGACGCGGCGACAAGGACGTCGACTACGTGGCCGAGAACTACGGCTACGGCGAGGATCACTGCTTCTGAGGTCCGAGAAGCGAGTCCGAGACGACGTGACTCCTCTCGGCGTCTCCTTTGAGACTCCCTCATGCGACTTTCCGCCGCGCCGCTCCCCCGCCCCGGGGAGCGGCGCTTTTTTTGCGGGAAGAGCGGACGCGTCGGGGAGAGCCGGCAGGGGGGCCGTCTCGCACGCGGAGGGCGTGCCGGCGGCTCTGCGCCCCGGCCCGGGCGTCGGAGCCGGGCTCAGGCGAACTGGCTGTTGTAGAGCTCGGCATAGGCCCCGCCGGCGCGCAGGAGCTGCTCGTGGGTGCCGTGCTCGATGATGTCGCCGTTCTGCATGTGCAGGATGAGGTCGGCGTCGATGATAGTGGAGAGGCGGTGCGCGATCACGAAGCTGGTGCGGCCCTGCATCAGGCGGCGCATGGCGCGCCCGATTTCCATTTCCGTCCGCGTGTCGACGCTGGACGTGGCTTCATCGAGGATGAGGATGGCGGGGTCGCAGAGAAAGACGCGGGCGATGGTGAGCAGCTGGCGCTGGCCGACGGAGAGGTTTTCCGCATCGTTGCTCAGCTTGGTCTCGTAGCCCTGCGGCAGGGTGTGCACGAAGTAGTCGACGCGCGCGGCGCGGGCTGCAGCGATGATTTGCTCACGCGTGGCTTCGGGTCGCCCGTAGGCGATGTTGTCGGCGATGCTGCCTTCATAGAGCCAGGTGTCCTGCAGCACCATGCCGAATTGCCGCCGGAGCTGGGCACGCGTGAGCTCGGTGACGGGCACGCCGTCGAGCAAAATGCTGCCGCCGTTGACTTCGTAAAAGCGCATGAGCAGGTTGATGAGGGTTGTCTTGCCTGCTCCGGTGGTGCCGACGACGGCGACTTTCTGCCCGGGGCGGACGTCGAAGCTGATGTCGTGCATCAGGAGGCGGTCGGGGCTGTAGCCGAAGCGCACGTGGCGGAAGCTGACGGCGCCTCGGGCGCGAGGCAGCGGGGCGGAGTCTGCGGACTCGGGGCTCATCTCCTCCTCGTCCAGCAGGGCGTAGACGCGCTCCAGCGAGGCGAAGGAGGATTGCATGGCGTTGACCATGTAGGCGAGCTCGGTGAGGGGCTCTCCGGCCTGATAAACGTACTGAAAAAAGGCTTGGAAGGCGCCGACGCTCAGGCGCCCCTGCGTCAGCATGAGGCAGCCGCAGGCGGCGATGCCGATTTGCCCCGCGCGGTTGATGAATCGGATGGCGGGGTTGACGGCGAAGATGAGGAAGTCGGCTCGCCGGGCGGCGTCCGCCAAGTCGCGCGTAGCGCGGTGCAGCTCGGCGGAGCTCTCCTGTTCTCGGTTGAAGGCTTTGATGACGCGGCGCCCGGTGTAATACTCCTCGGCGAGGGTGGTGACGCGGCTGACGCACTCCTGCCGCCGCAGAGCTGTGCGCAGGGTGCGGGCGGAGATGAGGCGCGTGACGAGCAGGGAGAGCCCCATGAAGGCGAGGAAGATGAGGGTGAGCTGCCAGCTGAGCCGCAGCATCATGGCGAGCGAGCCGATGATCAGCCCGCAGGAGGTGAAGAGCTTGAGGGTGCCGGTCTGAAAGGCCTCCGACATCTTGTCGAGGTCATTGGTGACGCGGCTGAGGATTTCGCCGGGCTGCCGGCGGTCAAAGAAGGCGAGGGGCAGGCGGTTGAGTTTGCCGGCAATTTCGCTGCGCAGTCGGAAGCTGAGCCGCTCGGCAAAGCTGGCCATGAGGAAGGATTGCAGGAAGTAAAAGCCTCCGGCGGCGAGGTAGAGGAGGAGCAGGAGGACGAGCTCGCGTCCGCCGCTGCCCCAGCTCACGCTCCAGCTCTGCCCGGCGGCGCGAGCTTCGCGGATGCGGGTCCAGAGCAGGTCGACGACGTCGGCGCTGTAGAGGGGGGCGGCGATGGCGAAGACGGTGTAGCAGGCGACGGAGAGCAGCACGAGGGCGAGGCGTGGATACTGGTTGCTCACGGAGCCGCAGAGGCGGCGCAGGGTGCGGCGCAGGTCGGCGGGGCGGTCGAGGCCATAGTCGTCACCGCTCTCTGCGGCGGCGAGATCGGCCGTCTCCTCTGCGGCGCTCGAGTCTGACGCCTCCCTCGGCGCTGCCGCGGCACCGGCGTTGTTCGCCTGCCCTGCGTTGCGCGCATGACCTGCGTTATTCACATGCCCTGTGTTGTTCGTTTCGCCCTTGTTCGTCGTGCTCATGGGTAAACCCTCCTCTCTCTTTTTCGTTGCGATGCTCGCCCTGCGTCACGCTGTTTATCTCTCGCGCTTCATCTGGGAGTGCACGATGTCGCGGTAGACGGGGCAGTGGTCGATGAGCTCCTGATGGCGCCCGCAGCCGACCACGCGGCCGTCCTCCAGCACGATGATGCAATCAGCGTGGGCGATGGTGCTGACGCGCTGCGCGATCACCAGCAGGGCGGACTGTTGCAGGGCTCGGCTCAGGCCGCGGCGCAGGGCGGCATCGGTGCGGAAGTCGAGGGCGGAGAAGCTGTCGTCGAAGAGGTAGAGGTCTGCGGGCTTGATGAGCGCCCGCGCGATGCAGAGGCGCTGCTTCTGCCCGCCCGAGAAGTTGCTGCCGCCGCGGGCGACGCGCGTGTGCAGGCCGTCGGGCAGCTCATCGACGAAGTGGGCTTGGGCGAGGTGCAGCGCGGCGCGCATCTGCTCTTCGGTGGCGTCGGGGCAGCCGTAGCGAAGGTTGTCGGCGATGGATCCTGAGAAGAGCCAGGCTCTCTGCGGCACGTCGGCGATGCGGGCGCGCAGGTCGGCCTGCCGGAGGCGGCGAATGTCCGTTCCGTGGAGGGTGACGCAGCCCTGCGTGGGGTCGAGCAGGCGCAGCATCAGCTTGGCGACGGTCGATTTGCCGCAGCCGGTGCTGCCGATGATGGCGGTTGTTTGCCCGCGCCGGCAGCTGAGGTTGATGTCGTGCAGGGTGTCCTCATCGGCGTCGGGGTAGCGGAAGCTCACCGAGCGGAGGCTCATCACGGGCGGCTCCTCCGGCGATTCCGCGGCCGTTTCTCCGACCGTTTCCGATGCTGCTTCCGTTGCCAATTCCGCCGATACTGCAAGCGATGGAGTCGGCGATGCCGGCGCCGACGATATCCGAGCCGCCGAAGCGCACGATGATGGGCTCCAAGCCGCCGCCTCGAGGCGTCTTTCCGCATCTGCCGGAGCCGCAGATTCGGAGCGATGCTCGGCGACGGGGGCCTTGCCGTCCGCAGTCTGCGACCCGGGACGCGTGAGCTCGGGATCTGCGGCGGATTCCACAGAGGAGGATTCCTCAATGGAGGCTCTCGCAGCCTCGGTGCCCGCGGCGCCCGAGTGTTGCGTCTCAGGGGGCGGGCCGCCCACCTCGGGATCGCTGATGCCGGAGCGTCGGTCGAGGACTTCGCGCAGGCGCCCGAGGCAGACGCCGGCACGCGGCAGCATGACCAACACCATCTGAGCCATCATCAGGAAAAAGAGGATGAGGACGGCGTACTGGCTGACGGCGGCGATGTCGCCGATCTCCATGGCGCCGGAGCCCGTGCGCTCACCGCAGAGCCAGAGGATGGCGACCAGCATGATGTTGATGAGTAGCAGCGCGGTGCTCTCCATGCCGGCGAAGAGGCGATTGACGCGCACGGCGGTGCCGCGGTAATCGCGAAAGACTTGCTCCAGCCGCGCCTCTTCGCTGTCCTCTTTGTTGAAGGCGCGGATCACGCGGACGCCGGTGACGGCTTCGCGCACGACGGTGTTCATGCGATCCAGCAGGCTCTGCAGGCGGGTGAAGCAGGGGGCGGCCCGCCGCAGTACGAAGAGCATGAGAGGCATCAGCACGAGAGTCATGCCGAGCATCAGCCAGCCCATGGCGGCGTCGAGGTAAAAGGAGAGGCCGATGCAGAGCAGGCAGACGGCCGGCACGGGCAGCACCATGAGCACGAGCATGACGAAGGCCTGCTGCACAACGTTGACGTCGCTGAGGGTGCGGGTGATGAGGGTGCTCGTACCGAAACGCTCCATGTCGCTATCCGAGAAGGCGAGGGTGTGGTCATAGAGGCGGTCGCGCAGGTAGCGCCCCAGTTCGGCGGCGAGGGCGGCGGTGAGGTAGCTGCCGGCGAGGGCGCCGAGGCCCGCGAGCAGGGAGGCCAGCGCCATTCGACTGCCGGCGAGGAGGATGGCGCTGAGGTTTGTGCCGGCGAGTCCGCTGTTGATGAGCGTGGCCGTCATGGTGGGGATCATGAGGCCGGCGCCCACCTCCAGCAGCATGAGCAGCACGAGCAGGAGCAGCTTGCCGCGACGGCGGCGCAAAAAGTCGGACACGATGTTCACGGCTCCTCCTTTCGGGGCGCCTTACTTCGTGCGGAGGCGCGGCGCAGCGAGCTCTCCACGGCTGAGGTGATGCGGCGGGTCAGCGCGATGTAGAGCTCGAGCTCATCGGGGTTGAGTTGCCCGAGGGCTTCCTCTTCGGCGCGGCGCAGGGCGTCAACCTGCCCGCGGCAGAAACGGCGCCCGTCGGGGGTGAGATGAAGGGTCTTGCTGTTGCCGCTGCCGGGCTGCTTTTTCAGGTGCAGGTAACCGAGCTCGGTCAGGCGCCGCACGGCGGAGTTGACGCTTTGTGGGGCGAGGTGCCAGTGGGCGGCGATGCGGTTCTGGGTCTGCCCCTCGCCGTCGATGCGCAGGGTGCAGAGAATCAGGAAGGCGGTGTCGGAGAGCCCGCTGAGGGCGGCGTAGGCGCGCCAGATGCTGTCCTGATGGTGAAAATCGGCGTCCAGGGCGCGCCAGGCCTCTCGTGCGGTCATGCTCATGCTCGGGTTCTCCTCTCGGCTTTGGGTTGGGCGTCGGGATATGCGGGATGCCCTGACTCCGGCAGTTTTACACGAGTGGGGAAAAGAGTCAAGCTGAAAATCCGAATTCAGATTCCCGAGTTCCCGAGCCGAGTTCCCGAGAGCTGCGAGAACCGCAAGGTCTGTCGAGCAGAGTCCGGCCCTCGGACTCAGCTCACCTCATGCTCGCCGCAGAGGATGTCGAGCATGGCCTGAATGTCCGTGCAGCGGCGCAGGGCGTACTCCTGCTCGGGGGTGAAGTCGGCGTAGCAGAAGGCGAGGTATTTTTTCATGCGGTTGCAGTGAGCCGCAGGGCTGCGGCGGGCGGACAGCTCGCGCTCGGTCTCCTCCGCGAGGATGCGGAAGTAACGGCGCCGCTCGTCGGGGCCTGGCTCGGGTCCTCCCCTCAGGAGGCGGAAGAGGTAGGGGCAGCGCACGGCGCCGCGGCCGATGGCGAGCCCGGCCGGCGACACTCCCGACAGCCAGCGGCGGGCCTGCTTGGCGCTCTGCACGTCGCCGTTGCCGAGCACGGGGCAGGCGAGCTGCTGCGCGGCACGGCGGATGGCGCCTTCATCGGGGACGCCGGCGTAGAGCTGGCGCCGCGTGCGCCCGTGGATGATGACGAAGTCCGGCCGGGCCTCGTCCAGCAGCTCCAGCAGGCGCGGGAACTCGCTCTCGGCATTCTCCCAGCCGAGGCGGCACTTGACGCTGAATTGGCCGGCGGGCAGCAGGTCGCGCAGGGAGAGGAGGATGCGACGCAGTTTCTCGGGGGTTCGCAGCAGGGCGGCGCCGGCGCCGTGGCGGTTGACGAGGGGGGAGGGGCAGCCGACGTTGAGGTTGATGCCGGCCACGGGCAGGCGCAGCAGGGCGGCGGCGTCTCGCAGCAGGGGGTCGACTTCGCTGCCCGCGAGTTGGGCGACGACGGGGACGCCGGTCTCGTTGAGCAGGATGCAGCGCTCGTTGGCCTCGGCCATGGCGCAGGTGGTGGCGGTGCTGCGGAAGTAGGGGGTGATGAACAGGTCCGGCAGCGAACCCACGCGTGCGAGGGTTCGCATGAAGGCCAGGTCGGTCACATCCTGCATCGGGGCGAGCACCAAAGTCATGCCCCATGCTAGCATGCCCGCCCGCGTCTGACAAGCCGCGAGCCGCGCCGGCTGCGGCAGGCGCCCGACGTCAGGCCGCAAAAGGGGGTTTACAAGAGACGCTCGGCGTGATACAAAACTCCGCATGAAAGCAGCGGAGAAAACGAACGTCATGCGCCTGCTGGAGCAGAAAAAGATTCCCTTTCGCAGCTACACCTACGAGAGCGAGCAGGCGATTACCGGGCTGGAGGTGGCCGAACGGCTCGGCCAGAATCCCGAGCAGGTTTTCAAGACTCTCGTGACGACGGGCAAGAGCGGCACGCACTACGTCTTCGTCATTCCCGTCGGCGCCGGGCTCGATCTGCGCAAGGCGGCGAAGGCGGTCGGCGAGAAGTCGCTGGAGATGCTCAAGCAGAAGGATCTGCTCCCGCTCACCGGCTACGTGCACGGCGGCTGCTCGCCCATCGGCATGAAAAAAGCCTTCCGCACCGTCATCGACGCCTCCGTGCAGCAGTTCGAGAGCCTGATCTTTTCCGGCGGGCGCATCGGTCTGCAGGTGGAGCTCAGTCTGGCCGATCTTGCTCGGGTGGTGCGCTTCGAGACGGCGGATGTCACCACGGATCTGATTCACCGCTGAGCCGCAACGCGGAATCTTTTCTGCGTTGCCCCCGCTGAAGGCTCGGCCGAGGCAGATGGAGTCCGGGGCGGCTCGGGAGAGCCCCTCGAGCCGGGTGGCGCAAGGGCTGAGGCGTGCGTCCGATGCTCTCGGGCGACCGATTCCAGCGCCTTGTGTGCCTCATCGGAGGCCCGTTCGGGGACTTTCTGGCAAACAGGTGGACTCTCATAAATGATTCCGCAGTCCGCTGATGGTCAGGTCGGGCGGGGATCAAGAGCCAACATATATTCAACCGCGAGGGTGCCGAGTCTGTCATGACATCAGGAAGACATCTTGCTTTCACGATAAAACATGGTACACTACAGGGCGAACATCAACTATGAATACACAGGACATCAATGAGCAAATCATCCGGAGCTCGGCCTGGGTCAACGCCGTCAGGATGGAGATGGCCAAGGTGGTGGTGGGCCAGCAGGAGCTGATTAACCGCCTGCTGCTGAGCCTGCTCTGCAAGGGGCACGTCTTGCTGGAGGGCGTTCCCGGCTTGGCGAAGACTCTTTCCGTCAAGGCGCTGGCGGGCACGATGCACGCGGCGTTCTCGCGCATTCAGTTCACTCCCGATCTGCTGCCGGCGGACTTGCTGGGCACGATGATTTACAACCCGGAGGAGCGGCAGTTCACGGCGAAAAAGGGTCCTGTGTTCTCCAACCTCATTCTGGCGGACGAAATCAACCGCGCGCCGGCCAAGGTGCAGAGTGCTCTGCTGGAGGCCATGCAGGAGCGCCAGGTCACGCTGGGCGAGACGAGCTACCGCCTGCCCAATCCCTTCCTGGTGCTCGCGACGCAGAACCCCATCGAGCAGGAGGGCACGTATCAGCTGCCCGAGGCGCAGTTGGACCGCTTCCTCTTCAAGGTGATCGTGAGCTATCCTTCCCGCGAGGAGGAGCTGCGCGTGCTCGAGATGATGAGCAGCACCTCCGCAGCGCCGACGACGCAGCCGGTCTTCACCGTCGAAGAGCTCGATGAGTCGCGCCGCCTGATGGATCAGATCTTCATCGACCCGGCCGTCGAGGGCTATATCGTCGACCTTGTGCGTGCGACGCGCGAGCCCGAGCGCGTGGATCGCGAGCTCGACGGCATGGTGCGGGCGGGTGCGTCTCCCCGAGCCACCATCAACATCGCTCTCGCGGCGAAGGCGCTGGCCTTCACGCGGCAGCGCGGCTACGTGACGCCGCAGGATGTGAAGGATCTCGCGCACGACATTCTGCGCCACCGCATTCTGCTCTCCTACGAGGCAGAGGCGGCCAACGTGACGAGCGACATGGTGATCGACCGCATTCTGGCCAAGGTTCCGGTTCCCTGAGGTTCCGCGCTCGGCGGCAACCGCATGCTCGAGCTCTCAGGGGCACGGGTGGGCCATTCTCCGAGCGGAGCTCCCGGCGCGGCAACCTCCTGCGGGCTGCTGCCGGCGATGGGGCTCCGAGGCGTTCCCGGCCCTCGGGACGGCTCTCTTCGGATGCACTCCTGCGCTTGCCCGACAGCCGGGCGGCATTGCCTCCGGCGAACGGGCCGCGCGGCAGCCCCCCCGACGGCAGCAGGAGCCGCAGGCTTCGCGAAGGGCGAGCATGCGGAAGCGAATCCCGTCGGGGCTCTCAGGTCTGCTGGCACCCGCGCCTCGGCCCGTCAGGCCCCGTCCCGAATCGGGCGCAGACGACGGAAAAAGCTCCGATCCCGCGCTTTTCCCCGTCCGTCTCGAGGAGCTCCTCGGCAACGGTGGTCCAAAGCCATTCCGATCCGGCCCGGCGGCGGGCCCACAGAGCCGCAAGCGTCATGCGGGGGACGTCCCCGCGCTCTCACATTCCCTTGCATCCCATGGACAAGACACAGGAAATCATGCAGAAGGTGCGCCGCATCGAGATGAAGGCGCGCAAGCTCGCGACGGCAACCTTTGCGGGGCAGTATCGCTCGAGCTTCCGCGGCCAGGGTCTCGACTTCGACGACTTCCGCGAGTATGCTCCCGGCGATGAGCCCCGCTTCATCGACTGGAAGGTGACGGCGCGCACGGGCACGCCCTACGTCCGCAAGTTTCACGAGGAGCGCGAGCAGGCGCTGCTGCTGGCGGTCGACGCGAGCGGCTCCATGGGCTATGCCTCGGCCGGCGTGCACGAAACGAAGCTGGAGTACGCGGCGCTCATCGCGGCCGTTCTGGCCTACAGCGCGGCGCAGAACGGCGACAAGGTCGGGCTGCTGCGCTTCGGTCATCGCCCGCACTTCTACCTGCCCCCGGCCAAGGGCATGCGCCAGTGTCTGCGCATCGTGCGCGAGATCATCTCGGCTCCGGCGGAGGGTCAGGACGACAGTATCGCGGCCGTGGCGGACGAGATTCTCGTCACGCGACGCAAGCGCGCCATGGTTTTCCTCATCAGCGACTTTCTGACTCAGCCGGACAAAAAGGCCATCGGCAAGCTCAACTTCCGCCACGAGCTCATCCCCGTGCGCGTGAACGACCCGGCGGAGCTGCAACTGCCCGAGGCCGGGCGCGTCTGCCTGCGCGACCCCGAGAGCGGGGCCATGTACACGGCCAACCTGAGCCCGGCCCTGCGCGCCGAACACCGCCGTGCGATGGAGGAGCACCGCCGCGAGTGGGGCCGCGTCTTCACACAGCTGGGCATCGACAGCCTCGATCTGCTCACCACGCAGGAGTTCATTCCCCCGCTGCGCCAGCTCTTCAACCGCCGCAGCCGACTCTTCGCCCGCTGACGAGCGAGCCCGTTCGCAAAACCTCCTTTCCCACCCCGTCCGCATCACCCATGCCCGCACCCCTGCCCACAGCCGCACCCGACATCACCGAGCTCATTCCGACGCTCGAGGCTGACCTGCCCAGCGAAACCTTCATGGTGGATCACTTCTGGCGCAACGTCGGCATCGGGTTGGGCCTCGCCGTTCTGCTGGCCGCCGTCGCACTCTTTTTCGTCTGGAGGAGCCGCCGGCGCCGAGCCCTGCAAGCGCCCGTCAGCGCCGAACAGAGGGCTCTGGAAGCCCTCGACGCCCTGCGGAGCCGCAAGCTGCCGCTGCACGACTTCAGCCTCGAGCTCTCGCTGCTGCTGCGCGAATACGTGACGGGCGAGACGCAGGATCCGGCACTCTTCGAGACGCACGAGGAGTTCAGCCGTCGCTTTGACGCGCTCGCCACCGTGCCGCCGAACTTCCGCCGCGAGCTCAGCGCTCTGCTCAGCGAGCTGGCCGCCCTCAAGTACGCCCCGCCCGCAGAGGGCGAGCAGGCCGACGAGCGCATGATCGAGCGAGCACGCGCTCTCATCACGGGCATCGCCCTCGCGCAGCGCGAAGCCCGTGCCGTGCAGGCCGACCAAGCCACCCTTCACCTTCACCCCGCGGAGAGCCGCTCCGAAACATCCTCCGAGAATCGCCCATGATCCCCTTCCCCCTCGTCATCGCCGCTGCCGCCCCGCCCGAGAGCTCGCGCGAGTTCGCCTTCGCCCACCCGGGGCTGCTCTTTCTGCTGCTGCTGATCCCGGCGCTTCTGCTGCTGCGGCGCCGCAGCGGCAGCGCCGCCTGCGTCATGCACCCGAGCATCCGCTTCATCGCCCCCCTGCTCAGCCGCCCCGCCACCCTCGCCGGGCGCATCGGCCCTGTCTGCGCCTCGCTCGCCGCGGCGAGCATCATCGTTGCGCTCGCACGGCCGCAGTGGGTCAACCACTACGAAGAGCAGAAAGTGAGCGGCATTGACATCATGATTGCCTGCGACCTCTCAGGCTCCATGGCCGAGAGAGACATGCTCTTCACCGGGCAGGATGAGAGCGGGCGGCGCGTGCGGCGCACCGTCGACCGCCTGACCGCCGCCAAGTTCGTCATGAACAACTTCATCGACGGGCGCCCCAATGACCGCATCGGCCTCGTCGCCTTCGCCGGCAAGGCGAAGCAGTGCAGCCCCCTCACGCTCGACCACACGATCGTGCGCTACATCATCGAGCAGTTTTACCTCGTTCAGGACATGGGCTTCGGGCGCTACAGGCCCGGCTACATCAGTGAAGACGGCACTGCTATCGGCACCGCCATCGCCAGCGCGGCCCTGCGCCTCAATGAGCGCACCGAGACCAAGTCCAAGGTCATCATCCTCGTCACGGACGGCGTGAGCAACCGCGGCTCCATCACCCCGCAGGACGCCGCTCGGCAGGCCGCTGAGCTGGGCATCAAGATTTTCCCCATCGCCATCGGGCGCGATGAGCGGCTCTCAGCCTACACGGCCAAGGTCGACAGCATCGATGAAGAGACCCTGCGCGAGATCGCCCGCATCACCGGAGGCCGCTATTACCGCGCCAGCAGCGGCACCGAACTCCAAAAAGCCTTCGCCAGCATCGACAGTCTGGAGAAGACCGACGCGAAGCGCCGCAGCGTCATCCACTACGACGAGCTCTTTGTCTACCCCATGGCGCTCGCCGCCCTGCTCATCGCGCTGGGCACCGCCCTGCGCCTCGCGCGGCCCCTGCCCGCTCCCTGAGTTCATCCGCACGCTTTCCGCAGCTCTCGGCGATCCCCGCCACCTCCCCTCTTTCTCCCCCGTTTCCGACATCATATGAGCTTCCTCTACCCCTACGTGCTTCTGGCGCTCGCGCTGCCTCTGCTGCTCGCCGCGCTGGGTTTCGTCGCCCACCACCGCCGCAACCGCGACTGGCGCAAACTCGTCTCGGCCGAGCATGAGGCCGAGCTGGTGAGGCGCCGCGCCCCCTGGCGCAGCCTGCTGCCGCCGATGCTGGGACTTCTGGCGCTCGCCGGCTGCATCATCGCCGCGGCACGCCCCATCAACGGCTACAGCGACAGCGGAATGAGTGTCTCGGGGCGCAACCTCCTCATCGCCCTCGACCTCTCGCGCTCCATGGAGACGCGGGACGTCACCCCATCGCGACTTGAAGAAGCCCGCGCCGCGGCCTACGAGCTCATCGACGCGCTGCCGAACGACAAGATCGGCCTCATTCTCTTTGCCGGGCAGGCGGATCTCATCGTGCCGCTGACCTATGACCACACCGCCCTGCGCGACACCCTCGCGCAGGTGAACCGCGACTGGGCCGGCTACGGCGGCACGAACTTCGGCTCCGTTCTCAAATGCGCCATGAGCACCTTTGAGCGCAACGCACCCGGGTCGAGCAACGCCCTCGTCATCCTCAGCGACGGCGAGGACACCGTGAGCAACACCGAGGGCCTCGCGGAAGAGGCCCGCAAGCAGCGCATGCTCGTCATCACCGTCGGCATCGGCACACCACAGGGCGACACCATCCCCGACCCGAGTGCCGACGACGGGCTCTACACCGATGCGCAGGGCAAACACGTCATCAGCAAACTCAATGCCGAATCCCTGCAGCGCTTCGCGGAAGCTACGGGCGGCAGCTTCTTCCTGATGAACAACGGTGCGAACCTCACGGACTTCGCGCGCCAGGCCGTCGCCAAAATCGACACGCATGAAGAGACCACAGCCTCGGGCAAGACGCCGCGCGATCTCTTCGCCTACGTTGCGGCCGCCTCTCTCCTTCTGCTCATCGCCTCCATCATCACCGGCACCGACTGGCGCCGGGCGCGGGGCATGCGCAGCCTCAGCAGCTTCGGAGCAGCACTGCTCCTCCTGCTCGGCGGGGCTGCCGGCAACGCCGACGCCGCCCCCGATGAAGGGTCCGTGAAGGCCTTCCGGCGAGGGCTGGAGCTGCAGAGCGAGAAGCCGGAGGAAGCGCGGCAGGCTTTTTCGGAGGCTCTGCTGGACGAGGATCCGGCGATGCAGGCGGCGGCCACCTACCAGCTTTCACAGATGGACGCGCGAGGCGTGCTGGATCACCTGCGCCGCCTCTACGGCGAACAAACGGATGATCAGGCGGAAGAGGGCATCGCCCCTGCGGACAAGCCGAAGCCATCGCAGCCGACGCCGGAGGATCTGCGCGGCATCATCGACGATCTGCGTGCCCCCATGGACGGCTACCGCCAGGCGCTCAAGGATGATCCCGAACTGACGGAGGCCGGGACGAACGTCGCCAAGCTCGAAACCCTCGTCCGCAACCTCGAAGCGGAGATCAAGCGCCTCGAACAGCAGCAACAGCAACAGCAGCAACAGCAACAGCAGCAACAGCAACAGCAGCAACAGCAGAATCAGCAGCAACAGCAGAATCAGCAGGGCCAGCAGAACCAACAGGATCAGCAGAATCAGCAAAGCCAGCAGGACAAACAAGATCAGCAGAACCAGCAAGGACAGCAGGACAAACAGGATCAGCAGAATCAGCAAGGACAGCAGGACAAACAGGATCAGCAGAACCAGCAAGGACAGCAGGACAAACAGGATCAACAGAACCAGCAAGGCCAGCAGGACAAACAAGATCAGCAAAACCAGCAGGGCCAACAGGATCAGCAAGGCCAGCAGGATCAACAGGATCAACAAAACCAGCAGGGTCAGCAGAACCAGCAAGATCAGCAGAACGACCCGTCCCGCTCCGACGACAGCCAGGCCGAAGAGCAAGCCGACAAAGAGCAGAAAGCCCGTCAGCGCCAGCAACAACAGCAAAAGCAGCAGGAGAGCAAGGATGAGATAGGACGCCCGAACGACGCAGCTCCGGAGACTGAGCAGGAGCGCAAGGCCCGCGAGCAGGACAAGAAAAAGAAGCGCGCCGCCGGCATCCTGCAAATGCACACCGATGAAGAGAGCGGCTCCCCGATTCCGCACCTCGACGCCGCTGCACGTCCCCCGCTGAAGGATTACTGATCAGAACACCGACCGCCAACACCTCTTTCCCCACCACGACATGAGAACCATCATCGCCTTCCTCACCGCCATCCTCACCCTCTTGAGCCCGCAGCTCTCGGCCGAGCTCGCAGCCATGTGGTCCACCGGCGTCGCCGTTCCCGGCGAGCAGGTGCGCCTCTACCTGCTCCTCAGCTCCGCGACGCGCGAGCCGATTCAACTGACGCGGCGGCTGAGCATCCCCAACGCCTCCGTCGGGCAGCCCTCGACGCAGCTGCGCACCTTCCAGTACAACAACCAAGTCGCCTCCTTCACCATCATCGCCTTCCCCGTCACCCCCGATCGCGACGGCAACATCACCCCGGGTGAAATCGAAGTGCGCTACCGCAACGGGAACACGGAAAAAGTCAGCGTGCCGCCCCTGCCCGTGAGGCCGACGAGCGACATTCGGTGGATGAGCCAGAAAATCCCCGGCGGAGGCCTTCCGCTGGTCGGCGGCGGCGTTTACGACACCGTTGAATACGGCTGCCTCTGGTACGTGCCCGAGGGCGAAGGCTACGTGGACCAGCCCGTCCGCGCCCAGCTGAAACTCTTCCTGCCCCTCACGCCCGCGCAATTCGTCTCTCCCTACCCGCCGCAGATGCAGTCCGTCGGCGTGCGCATCGCCAACGTCGACTTTTACGGCCGCGGCAGTCTGCTGGGCAACCTCGACACCAACCTCGGGCTCGGCCAAGCCTTCGCCCGCGGCAAAGACTGGTTCACCATGAACTTTCAGGGAGAGTTCACCCCCACGCAGGAGGGGCAGCTCGACATCGTCGGCAAGACGAGCATCTGCGTCATGCGCGGCATGGGCGAGATGGAGATTCCGCTCGCCTCGCTGAAGATCAGTGCCCTGCCGCTGCCTCCCGGCGCGCCCTCCAACTTCGCCGACCTCGTCGGCAGCTACCGCATCAGCAGCAAGACGGACGCCACCTCGCTGGCCATGCACGAGCCCGTGGAGGTTGAGATCGCCGTCTCCGGGAGCACGAACATCGCCCACATCGAATGCCCCGAGCCCGATGACCCCGCCTCGTGGAAGCTCATGCCCGCCACGCGCCGGGTGGTGACGGACGCCAACGGGCAGGTGACCGGCGTCGTCTTCACCCGCTACATGCGCCCCGTCGCTGAAGTCAGCGGCATCCCCTCCTTCTCCTTCAGCTACTTTGACCCCGCCGGGCAGGAGTACAAAACGGCCGCCAGCGCCCCCATTCCCCTGCCCTGGCGCCAGACGGACAACGCCGCCAGCGGCCTCGTGGTGCAGAACACGGAGCCGCCGCCCGCCGGTGAGGTTCCCGTTGCCGAGATGACGGACATTTACGGCTTCATCCCTGAGGGAAGTCTGCGCGTACTCAGCCTGCCGCGATGGATCTGGTACCTGCTCTACCTGCCCGCGCTCGGCGTGCTGGCCTACCTCGGTCTGCGCGAGATGAAGGAACGCCTCCGCGCCAGGGCCTCGCACCGCCTCCGCGAGCGCGAGCTGCACGCCCTGCTCGACGAGAGCAAGAGTGCTGACTTCCTGCGCAGCGTCGGTAGCTTCATCGAGAGCCGCGTGCCGGCGGATCGCATGACCCCGGAGCTCAAGAGCATTCTCGCGCGGCGCGACGAGCAGGCCTTCCGACCCGATGCCGGCGATGAAAGCATCAGCGCGCAGGAGAAGCGGCACATCGTCAAACTCATCCGCAAGGCTCTCAGCGGCGTCGCCGCCCTCGCTCTGGCGCTCTGCCTCGGCTTCGGCAGCGGCGCGGAAGCCGCCGATGCAATGAGCCCCGCCGGCGAGGCCGCCCTCCCGGCAACCGCAGCGTCTGCTCCGTCTGCCCCGGACGCCTCAGCCACGCCGGCAAGCAGCAGCGCAACCGCCTCCCCGGAGGAGGCGCAGAAGGCCTACGAAGGCGGCCAGTTCAGCAAGGCCGCCGAGATGCTGCGCAGCCTGCTTGAAAAGCCGTCCGACGCGGGGCAATGCCCCGACGAGGCCCTGCTCTACTACAACCTCGGCAACTGCGAGTACCGCCTCAACCACCCCGGCGAGGCAGCCCTCGCCTACGCCCGAGCGCTGCAAATCGACCTCGGTCTGAAGGAGGCGGAGATGAACCTCGCCTTCGTCCAGCGCAAGCAGGGCGCCGTGCTGCCCCAGCGCAGCACGGGCGACGAGGTCTTCACCTACCTCAACCGCTCCCAGCTCTTCGTGGCCACCGTCGTCTGCACCGCGGCGCTGCTCTTCTGCATTGCCCTGTTGCTGCTGCCCGGCAAGCGGCCCCGCCCCTGGCGCAACTTCTGCACCGGGCTCTTCCTGCTGCTGAGCCTGCTCTGCCTCGCGGACTGGGTCTATTACGGCACCCGCGAGACGCCCGACTTTGTCGCCGCGCCGCCGGAGGGCCTCGCCTACGTCACCAGCGACAGCCGCATGCTCAGCGCGGCTTCGGACTCCGCCCCCGCCGTGATGCGCCTGCCGGCCTCCACGCCCCTGCTGATTCTCGCCGAGCGCGGCCTGTGGAGCTACACTGAAGCGGCCACCGGAGCCCGCGGCTGGGTGCCGACGGCAGACCTCGCCCCCCTCAACCCGGACGGCGGCAGCCCGCGCACACCCATGTCCCTGCGCTTCTGATTTTCCCGCCGCCGTGCGGAGCCTCAGCTGCTCCGCACGGCGTCGCTGTTTTCTGAGCCTCCGCTTCCCCCCCCTCTCCGGCGCTCTCCGCTCTCCCCTCTGACTCCGCTTCACCCGGCACTCCCATCAGCGCAGCCCCCATCGGCCCACTTGCCCGACGAACGAGGCGAAGAGCCGGAGCAAAGCTGACGCAGCCGCGGATCTCCCGAAAACTCAACGGCAGATGAATCCCTCCTGAAAGCACCGCGATAGCCCTGAATCGACCTCTCCCGATCCCCATGCCCCCCGCCTCCCCAGCCGAAACCTCTCCAGCCCGGCCAGCCCCGGCATTCGGGGCCGACTCCTCCGCACCTTCCGAGTCACCCGCTGCAACCGCTGAGTCCCCAACGGCGCCCCCTTCCGCTCCCGCGGCACCCTCCACCGAGTCCCCGACCACGTCGAAAAGCGAGCCCTGCCCCGCGCCCAATTCTCCGCAGCACGAAGCCACCTCGCCGCCTGTGAGCCAAGCAGCCGCCGGGCATCCGCTGCTGCGCGCTCTGCACCGCCTGCTGCTCGGCCTCGCTCTGCTCTGGCTCCTCGGCTTGGCCGTCTTTCAGCCCCTCAGCCTCTGGGTCACCCTTCCCCTGCTCGTCCTGACGGCCCTGCTGCGCCGCAAGTGCCCCCTGCCGTGGCGCTTTCTGCTGTGGCTGCCCGTCATCGGCGGCATCGTCTTCTTCAAGCTCCTGCCGCCGCCCCAGCCGGCGCAGTGGCAGGGCCCTTGGGAGCGCGACCCTGAGCCGACCATCAGCGGAGACATCCTCACCGTCGGCAACCTGCGTGACTTCCGCTACCGCAGCCCCGATGACTACGACAGCCGTTACCGCAGTGCCCGCTATGACCTCCGACAGCTCTGCGGCGTGGATTTTGCCCCCTGCCACTGGGACGGCCACGAATTTTTCTGCCACACGATGCTCGTCTTCAACTTCAGCGACGGGCAGCACCTCGTCGTCTCGCCCGAGACGCGGCTGCCCGAAGGCGAGGCGCAGAACGGGCTGGCGGGGCTCTACAAGCGCTACGGCATCCTCTACGTCTTCGGCAGCGAGGATGACATCCTCGCCCTGCGCACGAACTACCGCCACGAAGATCTCTACCTCTACCCTCTGAACGTCACGCCGACGCAAGCGCGACGCCTGCTGGAACACATCGTCGCCATCGCGCAGCAGAGCAGCGCCCGCCACGAAGCCTACAACACCGTCACCGACAACTGTTCGACCGCCATCGTCACCCTCTTCCGGCCGCTCAGCGACGTCATCCCCCTTCAGTACCGCCTCCTGCCCGTCAACAACGGGCGCATCGCCGAACTGCTCTACCGCTTCGGCGGCCTGATCACCCGGCCCGGGGAAAGCTGGGAGCAACTGCGGCAGCGCAGCTATGCCGGCTACGACATCACCCCCGGTCCCGGACACGGCTACTCGGAGGCTCTCCGAAAGCGCGTCGGCCTGCTCCCTGCGCCCTGCGGCAGCCCGGAGGGCTCCGAACAGCCGGCCCCCTCCGCCACCCCAGCACCCGCTCCCGGCCACCCCTCCGCCTCGGTTCCGACTGAGCCCTCGGCGCGACCTTTCGTGCTGCCCGACGTGCAGCCCACCAAGCAGTCCTCAGCGCAACCCGCAGCGTTGCCGGCCGAGCAACCCGTTGCGCAGCCCGCAGCTCAGTCTGCAACGCAGACCACAGCGCAGCCCGGAGCTCCGACTGAAGAGACCGCAGCCTGAGCAAACGCGGCGCACAACCGCCGTCACCGAAGCCCCGCCCCCCCGTGTCGCCGGGCGAAAGGTGAGCCGAGCACGGGCAAGGGAGAGCCTCAGCATGCAGCCCTGCGGCGGAAGAGGCGCACGGAAAACAGTTGCCTTTTGCCGCATTTGCTGTATACTCCCCGCGCATGCTCACCATCAAGAATCTGACCAAGGCCCACGCCGGCCGCACCCTCTTCTACGAGACCGAACTCGTCGTCAACTGGGGCGAGCGCATCGCCCTCGTCGGCCCGAACGGCGCCGGCAAATCCACCCTCTTTCGCATGATTCTCGGCGAGGACAGCCCCGACGAGGGCCAGATCGTGATGGATGACTACGCCGTCGTCGGCTACCTGCCGCAGGAGGCCGGCGACCCCTCCGACCGCAGCATCCTCGAAATCGCCATGAGCGTCACGCCCGAGATGGGCGAGGCCATTCGCACCATGCGCGAATGCGAGGTGAAGGGAGATAACAGCAGCGACACCTTTGCCCGCGCCACGGACGTCTTCATCGCCAACAACGGCTACCAGCTCGAGCCCAAGGCCAAAAAGATCCTCAAGGGTTTGGCTTTCCGCGATGAGGACTTCAACCGCCCGGCGCGCGAGATGAGTGGCGGCTGGGTCATGCGCGCCCACCTCGCCCAGCTTCTCGTGGCCGAGCCCGATCTGCTGATGCTCGACGAGCCGACCAACCACCTCGACCTCATGAGCCTTCTGTGGTTGCAGCGCTACCTCAAGAATTACCCGGGCGCCATCTTCATGATTTCGCACGATCGTGACTTCATGGACGAGCTTGTGGAGACGGTTTACGACATCGAGGACGCCGAGCTCGTCCGCTACTCGGGCAATTACACGCGCTTTCTGGAGCTCAAGGAGCAGCGCTATGAGCTGCGCCTCGCCGCCTGGCGCAACCAACAGCGCGAAATCGCGCACTTCGAGTCCTTCATCGAGCGCTTCCGTTCCGTCGCGTCGAAGGCGGCTCAGGTGCAGAGCCGCATCAAGCAGCTGGAGAAGATGCGCCGCATCGAGAAGCCGAGACAGGCGCGCAAAGTCTTCAAGTTCATCTTTCCGCAGCCGCCGCGCAGCATGCAGCGCGTGCTCGAGCTCGAGAAAGTCGGCCAGAGCTACGGCGAGCGCCGCATTTACAAAAACCTCGACCTGCTCATCGAGCGCGGCGATCGCATCGTGCTCGTCGGCCCGAACGGCGCCGGCAAATCCACCCTGCTCAAGATTCTCGCCGGCGTCGTGCCCATCGACGAGGGCAAGCGCATCGTCGGCACCACCACGCGCATCGGCTATTTCTCGCAGATGCGCTCGGAAAACCTCACGCCGAACTTCACCGTGCTGGAGGAGATCATGAAGGCTGATGCCGAACTCCGTGAGGAGGAGGCGCGCGCCGTGCTCGGCTCCTTCATGTTCCGCCGGCAGGATGTGGACAAGCGCGTCGAGGTGCTCTCCGGCGGTGAAAAGTCGCGCCTCAGTCTCGTGAAGTTCCTCGTCAACCCGCCGAACCTCCTGCTGATGGATGAGCCGACCACGCACTTGGATCTCATGAGCGTTGAGGCGCTCTGCCAGGCGCTCAAAAACTACGCCGGCACCCTCGTCTTCATCTCGCACGACGTCCACTTCATCCGCTCGCTGGCCGAGAAAACCCTGCACATCAACCACGGCACCGTCACGCCCTACGCCGGAGGCTACGACTACTACCTTGAAAAATCCGGCATTCTCGACGACCAGAACGCCATGGATATCTGAGGCTCGGGCGCCGGAGCCGGGCCCCGAAAGGCGGCACTGGGCGGGCACTGCCCCGTGTGGCGCATTCTCGGCGGCGGCCTGAGTCAGCGCCGCCGACGCGTGCTCAATGGCGATGCGTGCTCCATGTACGCAGCGCTCAGTCGCACTGAGGCGGGTATTCCGGCCGAGGCGACGCCTCACGCCCCGGCATCGGGCGGCGGCACCAGCTCGGCGAGGCCGGCCCGGGTGAAAATCTCGCGCAGCTGCTCGATGGGGCGCTGCGGCCAGAACTTGTTGGCCACGGGGCTCGCGGGGCTGGGATGCAGCAGCGTGCCGAGCGTGAAACTGCGCCCGGGCAGCTCGGCCGCCGCGCTCTCCAGCTGCTTGAGCGCGTAGGCGCCCACGCCGATGAGGCAGCGGGGTTGCAGGATCTCGATGAGGCGCACCAGATGGCGCCGGCAGGCCGCATCGATCTGTGCCGCCTGCTCGCGCGGCAGCTGGGCGGGCGTGATGTTCGCCCCCGTCTCACTCATCCAGATGAGCGGGCAGTAGTTGGCGACGTAGGCGTGCGCGAAGAAGTGCTCGGCCGTGCCGTAGAGCTGCGCGAAGAGCCCCCAGAGGCGACGCCCGCTGACTTCGGAGCGCGGGCAGGCGAAGCCCTGAATGGGGCGCTTCGGGTGCATGTGCGGGGGCTGGCCGATGAGGGCCATGAGGCCCATCCACTGCGTCACCGCCGCCACCTCGCCGAAGGGAACCCCCGTCTGCGCCATCCCGAAGGGGCCGGGGTTCATCCCGAGATACAGCACGTCCTTGCGGCCGCCGCCGAAGGCGCGAATGTAGGCCTCGTGCCCCGCGCGGGCGTACTCCAAGGGATTGTAGGTGAAGGCCACGGGCGGGCCGAAGCTGAGCTCCTCCATATCGCGGCTCAGCTCGCGCGCCGCCTCGATGAGGTCATCCGTCTGCATGCCCGGATTGTATCACAGCTCGCCCGGCGCGGCAACAATATCGGCTTGAAAAAGGGTGCAATTTCGAGTAGAATCGCCGCGTGAACGTCATCGCGATAGCAAACCAGAAAGGCGGCGTCGGCAAGACGACCACCGCCGTCAATCTCTCAGCGGCGCTGGCCGCCAAGGGCAAACGTGTTCTGCTCATCGACATGGACTCGCAGGCCAACGCCAGCTCAGCCCTCGGCATCGAAGCCAGCAGTGAGCAGAGCCTCTACCCCGCCCTCATCGGCGAGTGTCTGTTGGAGGATCTCATCATCCCCACCAAGCGGCGCAACCTCTCGCTCGTGCCGGCGCACATGGATCTCTCCGGCGTCGAGGTCGAGCTGACGGCCGAGGGCAACCACCTGACTTGCATGCGCGATGCAATGGTGGGTCTGCGCGAGCGCGGTGACTACGACTTCGTCTTTCTCGACACGCCCCCCTCGCTCGGCGTGCTGATGACGGCTTCTCTCTGCGCCTGCGACGAGGTGCTGACGCCGATGCAGTGCGAGTTCCTCAGCCTCGACGGTCTCTCCAAGATCATCTACGTCATCGAGCAGATCCGCGAGAGCGGGGCCAACCCCGATATTCGCCACGAGGGCGTTCTCATGACGATGTTCAACAACACCAACCTCGCCAACCAAGTCATCGCTCAGGTGCGCGAGAACCTGCCGGAGCAGCTGTACAAGACGGTGATCCCGCGCTCCGTCCGCGTCGCGGAGGCGCCGAGCTTCGGCAAGACGATCATGGAGCACGACCGCTACGGCACGGCGTCGCTGGCCTATCAGAATGCCGCCAAGGAATTCTTGAGCCGCCACAGCCTCTGAAGATTCTCGGCACTCCTCCCTCGGACGTCCCCGTCCGAGAGCTCTGCGGGAGGATGCCCCGCGAAGGAGCCCCGCGTGAGCCGCAGGCCGTAATGTGCGGCGCGGAACGGAGCTTGAATCGGAACGGAGCATGGCGGTACGGTGCCGCGTGAACGAAAAAGCCGCGCAGCGGTCGACACGCCGGAAGCGAAGACCGAGTACCCGTCATCCCGCCTCCCCGAGCTTTTCGAGCTACCGCAGATCCCCGGCACCCAGAGGGCAGAGACGTTCGGCGGCGTCCATCCTCGCCGAAGCCCGGCTCAGCTCGCGCGAGGCGAGACCCCGCAGCCTGAACCCTTGCATCACAACGAAGAACGTCGCGCGATGTTGGATTGGATTTTCCCCATCACCTGTGAGCTCTGCGGCGAGAGCAGTCCCCTGCCCCTCTGCGAGTCCTGCATGCGCCGGCTGCCGACGGTGCCGCGCCCGATCTGCCTCTACTGCGGCGCGCCGACGGACGGCGGCTGCGAAGACGCCTGGCACTGCTCACACTGCCGCGCGCAGCCTCGCAGCTATGACTTTGCGCGCTCGGCTCTGGTGCCGGACGACCATGTGACGAAGCTCCTGCACGATTTCAAGTATCACGGGGCCCTCTACCTCTCCGCAGCCTTCGGCGAACTGCTCAACCGCCTGTGGGAAGAGACGCCGGAGTTGACGGAGTACGACGACTGGGTTCTCGTGCCCGTTCCGGCCAGCGACGAGCACCTCTACCGCCGCGGCTACAACCAGGCGGCCGAGCTGGCCATGCGCTTGGCCTCCCGCCGCCACCTGCGCCTCCTCGAGCTGCTGGAACGCCGCCGCACGGCCGTCTCCAGCCAAACGCGGCTCGCCGCCTCGGAGCGCCGTCGCAACGCCCTCCAAGCCTACCACCTCAAACGGCGCCTGCCGCGCGTGATCCCGCCGCACCTGCTGCTCATCGACGACGTCTACACCACGGGCTCCACGGCACGCGCCTGTGCCCAAGCCCTGCACAAACTGCCCGGCGTGCAGCGCGTCGGGGTGCTCACCCTCGTGCGCATCCGCCGCCGCGCCGCCTCGCTCTGAGCGGGCTCGCGCCTCCTCGGCTCCGTAGCCCAAAGCCCCGCGGACGCATCATCCGCCGAGGCCACACCCACCAGTCCCGACACACACTAGTCCCTCATCGGCCCACCGGAAGGGTCGCCCCCCGGGCAGGCTCCACCACTCCGACCACCGCCGAGACTATTGCCGCCGGAAGGTGTGTCGGCGGAAGGGGCGCCGCCGTGAGAGGCGTCGCCCGGGTGCAGTCGCCCGCGGGGGTGAAAGCGGCGGTGCAGCTGCTCGAGCCGCTTTTGCTCCACGTGCGTGTAAATCTGCGTTGTCGCGAGGTCCGAGTGGCCGAGCATATCCTGAATCACGCGGAGATCGGCCCCGTTCTCCAGCAAATGCGTGGCGAAGGAGTGGCGCATGATGTGGGGGAAGACGCGCTCCGTCAGCCCGGCGGCAGCGGCGCGGCTGCGGATGATCTGGCGCACGCGCTCCCGTGTGAGCTGCGTGCCGCGGCACGAGAGAAAGAGCGTCTCCGCGCGGCGCACCTCGCGGAGCAACATCGGGCGCGCCGCCTCGAGATAGCGGCGCAGCGCCTTGGCCGCAACCCCGCCCATCGGCACGTAGCGCAGCTTTGAGCCCTTGCCCTCCACGCGGATAAAGCCCGACTCCCAGTCCAACTGATCCGCGCGCAAATGCACCAGCTCCGAGACGCGAAGCCCGCTGCCGTAGAGCATCTCCAGCATCGCCCGATCGCGCGCCCCGAAGGGCAACTCCCGCGGATCGACGGATTCGAGCAGGCGCTGCACCTCCGGCGCCGAGAGCGTCTCTGGCACATGCTGCGTCGCCCGTCCCCCGTGCAGCAGCGCGGCCGGATCCGTCGGCAGCACCTTGCGCGCGGCCAGGTAGCGGAAAAAGATCCGCAGATGCACCATCGCCACGCGGCACGAGGAATCCGCCAGCCCCTCGCGCCGCAGCGCCGCGCCGTACGCGCTGAAGCTCTCGGGGCTCAGCTCCTCAAGCTCCAGCCCCTGCTGCTCCATCCAGCGGGCAAAATGGTGCAGGCTCTGCCGGATCGACGTGCGATAATTCGCGCTCAGGCGCCTCTCCGCCGCCAGATACAGCAGGAAGCGCTCCGTCAATCCGAGCATGGAGGGCGCCGCAGCCATCACTGCAGCTCACCGCCGCCGGCAGGCTCCGGCAGCGGCTCATAATCGTCCCCGCCCGCCTTCTGCCCCGAGCCGGAGGGTTGAGGCAGCGCCTCGCCGCCCTCCTGCCCCTGCAGCATCTCCTGACGGCGGCGCTCAAACTCCGCGCCGCGCTCGGACTGCTTGTTCGTCAGGATTACCGAGCGGCCCGTCGTGCTCGTCTGCAAGCGGTGCGTCTCATCAAGCTGCACGGGCACCGAGCCGTCCTGCGGCAGAGCCGCCGCCCCGCCGAGCAAATCGATGGGCGAGTTGGACACCAGCGTCACGGGATTCTCGAGATCACTCTCGCGCACATAGCCGCGCTCCCCATCCTGCGTCTCGACGAAGTAATAGGTGCCCTCGCAGGCGATGACCTTGACGCTGGGCGTCTTCACCAGCCGGCCGTCGGCCGCCTCGTTGCGATCCGGATTGTGGTCGAGCAAAAACACCTTGCCCTCCAGAACCGGCGCCTCGGCATCCGTCGGGTACTTGCCCTCCTTGAGGATCTTGGCGCGCATCGCTGCACGCGCCTCCGCCGTGCCGGGAGGATCCAGGGGCGAATCGGGCTTCAGGTACTCGGGGAGATAGGCCTTGTTGTCATTCGAGTTGCAGGCCGCGAGGCCGAGCGCCAGGGAGAGAATCAAAAAATGTCGAACTTTCATGGCCTCATTTTACCACATCCGCCTCTTGAATCAAGTCGCAAGCTCCGCTTCCTCACCCCTACACCTTCAGTGAGCCGAGCTCTTTATCAAACGACGACCGCCCCCGGCCAGCCCAGCTCACACCCCGAACGGCGCCTCTGGCCCCTGCGGGCATCCGCCCTACCGAACGCAGCTTCGTCGACATCTCCGTCCGCCGCACGCCTCAGGGCGGCACCGGTCGGCACAGGGGGGCTCAAACACACAGGCTCCCCGCCTCAACACACCAACGCTCCGGCCCAACGCCTCAGCGCCGCAAGCTCAACTCATCAGCGCCTCGCGGTTCACGAAAAACACCGCACCGAGCACGCAGAGGAAAGCCCAGAGGTAATCCCACTTCCACTGCTCGCCCATGAAAAAAATCATGAAGGGCACGAAAACGCCCAGCGACACCGTCTCCTGAATCACCTTGAGCTGGGCAAGACTCAGCCCCTCCATGCGCCCCACGTTGTTGGCCGGCACCATGAAGCAGTATTCGAAAAAGGCGACGCCCCAGCACATCAGCACCAGCTTCCACCACGGGAGAGCCACCGCTTCGCCCGGACGGCGGAGGAAGCCGTACCAGGCATAGGTCATGAACGAATTACTGCAAATGAGCAAAAAGACCGTCAGACAAACGCGTAACATGGGGGTAAGGCAAAGGTGCGGCGCATGATACCCCTCCGCAGCCGCCGCGTCAACCTTAATCCCTCACCGTCCGCGAGAAAGCTCCGAAGCGCCCCCGCGCGCTCAAGTTCCGCCGGGGACCTCACCCCGGGCATCCTCGGGTGCAGGCTCTTCAGGCTGACGGCATGGCGCAGTTCCAAGTCACGCCGGGACTCATGCTCCTACGCGGCGCTTGGTCTCGGCATCATCACGAGAGGCGGGACGCACCACCTCAACGACGCCGACCGCCGATCGCCACCGCGCTCCGCCGATCTCCGACGATCACGGGACTCAGCCGGCACAGGAGCCCCCGATCATCGCTCCGTCGGCAGAGGGCTCTGCGCCGGGCGCGCCGGCTGCTGAGCCCCGGGGCGCCGCACGGGCCAATCCACCCCCACGGGGCCGATGTAGAAGCGGCTCCGCCCCTGTTCATCGGGCTTGTGCACCAACACATTCATCTTGAGCGCGTCCATGCCCAGCAAGCCGGGATCCGCCTCTGCCGGCAGCAACTGGGGGCTGAAATTCCACGTGCGGACATCGGGCGTGAGTTGCAGCGCGCCCTGCCGCCCGACACCCGCGCGAATCGTGCGGGGGCCGTTGACATCGGCAATCTTCACATCCTCCATGTGCTCGGCCCCGGGCGCCCACTGCTCGGGCAGCAGCGTCGTCACCGAACTGCCCGTATCCAGCAGCAAGGGGAACGATTTCTCCCCGCTCTGCACCGTCACGAACAAGCGCCCCGCCTCGTCGCGCCTCCCCTCCAGCGGCACAAAGGGCGACATATCGCGGAAGGCCCCCCAAGTGAAGCGCTCCGCCCGGAAATCCATGATAAAGGACAGGCGGCTCATCGCATCCATCCCGAGGATACCCGCCAGCGGCTTGCTCTGCATGGCGTTGACGCCGCTCAAATCCATCACCACCAGCATCATTCCGCGAAAGCTCGTGTCTCCGGCCTGCAGATCGCCAACGATGATACCCGGCTTCTCATCCGCATTGCCCGTGATCTGCATCTTCGACGTATCGACATACTCCGCCTTGAGCACCTCGTCGACAAACTTCCGATCCAGCACCGTATGCGTCGCCCCCGTATCCATCATCAGGCGCGCCGGCACGCCGTTGACGAGGCAGGTCACAATGATCTGACCGCACAGCGGGTCGCGATACATCTCGCCCAAGCGCAGGGCCTTCTCTGAAAGGGCCTCCGCACTCCCGGCTCCCGCCGAAGCGGCCCCGGAGGCAGCGGCGGACGGCTTTCCGCCCTGGCCGGAGGCGTCCTCGGCAGACGCTGCGGCACAGGGGGTGAAAATCCCTGCAAACAGCAGCCCGAACCCCAGCAGTCTCGCGACTGCCCCGCGAAGAGAGAGAGAAGTCTTCATCGCAGCTATTTTGGACGACCAAAGCTCTCTCTGTCAATGATATTTCATGTCACAAAAAAATTAACTTTAGCTCACTTTCTCCTTGCGCGGCCGCAGCAATCAGGATAAAATGCGCTTCATGAGGACGCTCTTTCTGTTGACGCTGGCTTCGGCACTCCCGCTCTACGCCTTTGACTCACCACCGCCCATTCCCTCCGGCGATGTTGAGTATCAGGACGTGAGCTACGATTCGAACGCCTACCTGTACGACGACGGCGCCTATGCGACGACCTACGATCCCGCCGCAGCCGCTGCGCCCATCCAGCCCGTGCCCACCTACAGCAAGAACGGCTACGTCAAGCTCAACCTCTACCAGTCGCAGTACCAAGTGCGCGGCATGGGCGTCACGGACGGCATGAGCAAGTACGGCTACTCCTCGCTGAGCGCCTCCTACACCTTCCCGAACCGCAACCTCTTCAACCTCGGTCTCGAGCATCGCATCTTCGGCGAGGTCGGCTTTGTCTGGGATCACAGCTGCCCTCTCGGCCGCACGCCCGTCGTCCACTTGGGCTACGGTATCGCCAAGGAGCTGATCCCGAATCTCAAGCTTGAGCTCGCCTACAACTTCCGCCACGGCGGTCTCGAAGGCTACATGGCCCGCTTCTACGACGGCAGCTCACACCGCTTTACGCAGGATCTCACACTGAGTCTCACCTACAACGATTTCCAGCGCGGCTTCTTCGGCCACGCCCTGGCCGGCCTCAGCTTCCAGGGGCTCAACGGCAGCTTCTACGACCTCGAAGCCGGCTACCGCTTCACCGACATCGTCAACACCGGCTCCTTCGGCCTTGACTTGGAGCTCTCGGCGGGCATGTCCATGTCGCTGAGCTACTGGGGCTCGGGTGTCGAAGGCATCGACGCCTACCGCGTGAGGGCCACCCTGCTGCCCTTCTCCCACGGAGGGCGCATCGGACGCGACGGCACCTTCAGCTTCAATCCCTGGGTGCAGCTCTCCTGGTCCGGCGATAACGCCGGCAAGATTGACCGCATCACGCACACGGGTCCGGTAGATCACATGCAGCTCTGCATCGGCATTGATTGCTGCGTGAGCTTCTGATGATAAAAAAAGCTTGTCAGGGGGGATTCTTTCCTGTAGAATCCCCCCGTTCCGCCGGTTTAGCTCAGTGGTAGAGCTCCCGATTTGTAATCGGATGGTCGTCAGTTCGAATCTGACAACCGGCTCTCAACCCCCGCTCTTCTCGTGAGGTGCGGGGGTTTTATTTGGGTCAAGCGCAAAGTGTGTGGAAACCGCCCGTTGAGCCACCTAGAGTACCGCC
>URLZ01000001.1 GCA_900548895.1 uncultured Akkermansia sp. | reverse complement strand
TAAACCCTTTGTAACGGGTGTTACAAAGACAAGCAAGGCTGAACTGCTACTTTTTGCCGCACTAAGCCTCAGCAGATTTGAAACAGACCCTCTATACGAAGCCGGATTCGCCGCTTGACGCCGCAGCCGAGTTGGTGTAGCATACGCTCATGGTAAAATGCAAGATGACGTATCGCGGCGGGCTGCACTGTGAGTTGCAGCATGAGCCGTCCGGCGCAACGGTGTTCACGGATGCTCCTGTCGACAATCACGGCAAGGGCGAGTCGTTTTCCCCGACGGATCTGATGTGCTCGGCCATGGCCGGGTGCATGGCGACGATCATGGGTATTTACGCCGAGCAGAACGGGCTCGACCTCCGAGGCCTCGAGATTGAGGTGAGCAAGGTGATGAGCGCCAATCCCCGCCGCATTGCCCGCATCGAGACGGAGATCCGCGTACCGCTGCCCGAGGATACGCCGCACCGCCAGGCTCTGATCGATTGCGCTCTGGGCAGCCCGGCCATGCGCAGCCTGCACCCGGACATCGAGGTGCCCATCACGTGGAAGTGGCTCGGCTGAGGCAGCTCATGAACCGACGCACGTACATTTACCTGATGGTGCCGGCCGTGATGCTGCTCAATGCCGGCCCAACCATCAGCAGCTTCTGCGGAGCGAGCGCTGCGCTCATCATCGGCGCCGTGTTGGCGCTCGCTCTGTGGACGCTGGTTTGGCTGCGCCTCTACGGCATGGGCGGACGTGCCCTGCGCCCGGAATTCGCCATCCTCGCCGTCGTGCCTCAGGTGGTGTTTTACGTTCTCAACTCGCTGGGGTCGGAATACGCCGAGCCCTACCTCGGCGCTCCCTATCAGACCTTTTACCTCTTGCTCTGGCTGGCCGGGCTCTGGGTCTGCCTCGCCAGCTTGGCTCCAGCGCCCAAGGAAGAGCCCCAGCCGCTCGGGCGCGATGCCGTGCGGCTTGTGGTCAGCGCCTTCCTCATTTTTTCCGCGCTCTCCGGCTGGTCCTACTGCACGGCCCTGCTCTTTCCCTCATTGCTCAACAGCTAAATAACGCATACACACATCGATGAAACTCATTCTGCCTCTTTCCCTGCTTTCGCTGCTGGCGCTGTCGTCCTGTGAGACGACGCAGATGGATGTCAGCACCGGCAACGCCCGCGTGAGCTACATGCACCGCGGCGCTCCCGCGCCGGCCCCGGCTCCCGCAGCTCAGGCTCCGCGTCCCGCCGCCGCACCGGTGAAGCCCGCACCGGCTGTTCCCGCGTCTCCGACGCGACAGAATCAGCCGGAGCTCACGCCGCCGCCCGCGCCTGTGAAGGCCGCCGTGAAGCCGGCACCTGCAACGCCCGCCCCGCAACCCAAGGTGACGAAACCCACTCCGCCGCAGCCTAAGACTTCCCCCACGCGGCAGAATCAGCCGGAGCTGACACCGCCGCCCGCCAAGCCCGCCTATTCCGGGCGCTATGCGACCATTCACTCCTCCTCGGGGCAAACGACGGCACCGCAGCAGAAGAGCACGCGCAAGCGTGTGCTCATGCCCGGTCAGAACCGCGGGCTCAAGACCCGCTGAACAGCTCGCCAGCTTTTCGCACGGCATGCCGAAGCAGCGCTTAGATGTGCTCCTCGTCTCTCGCGGTCTCGTGGACTCGCGGGAGCAGGCTCAGCGCCTGATTCTCGCCGGTGAGGTGCTCGTGCGCCGACAACCGGTTACGAAGCCCGGCACGAAGGTCGACGAGGAGTGGCCGCTGGAGGTGAAGAACCGCCCCCGCTATGTGAGCCGCGGCGGCCTGAAGCTGGAGGGGGCGCTCAAGGCCTTCCCCGTGAAGGCCGAGGGTAAGGTCTGTCTCGATATCGGCTCGTCGACGGGCGGTTTCACGGACTGCCTACTGCAACACGGCGCCCTGCGCGTGCATGCCGTGGATGTGGGCACGAATCAGCTGGTGTGGAAGCTGCGCAGCGATCCGCGCGTCATCGTCCGGGAGCAGTTCAACGCGCGCTACATGACGCCTGAGGATCTGGGCGAAAAAGTGCAGCTCATCGTCAGCGATGTGTCCTTCATTTCGCTGACGAAGATTCTGCCGGCAGCCTACGGCTGCCTCGCCGAGGGCGGCGACTTGCTGGTGCTCATCAAGCCTCAGTTTGAGTTGCAGCCCGAGGATATCGGACCCGGCGGCATTGTGCGCGACCCGGAACTTCACCGGCGTGCGGTCGATAAAATCCACGACTTTGTGGTCAACGAGCTGCACCGCGAATGGATGGGGCTGGCCGATTCGCCGATCAAGGGCATGGAGGGCAACAAGGAGTTTCTGGCTTGGCTGCGCTGAGCCCCCCCCTGCTCCGCCCTCATCTGTAACCATTATAGGTGCTCGCTCGAGGGAGGAGTTTTCTGAGGTTGCGACGCGCCCTGCGTTCACGCTCGGCCGTGCTCCCCTGCCCTGAATTCCCGTCTCGGGCATGAACCAGAGGCTCCTTGACCAAGCTGAAGCCGGGTGATCATTCTGCCGGAGCGGGCTGTCGCGGTGAGGCCGTAGGCGGCAACGCAGAGAGAAAGGCGGAACACCTATCCTCCGGGCTCCTCACTCCGGCGCAAGCCGAAGGGTTACGCCGCCTCAGGGGGCGATTCAGATGCCCAACACGGCCTGCGAGTCGATATCCTCCTGCCCATGGATGAGCTCGGCCGCAATTTCCATGCCGGCGAATTCCTCAATCTGGCGCCGGTTGGTGAGGGCGGCGGTGTCCCAGTCCTGTTGCAGGTGATTGAGCACCATGGCTCGGCACTCGAGGCCGCGTGCGCGGATGCCCCTGAGCGTCATAAGCGCGTGGTTGACGGCCCCTAGCTTGTTGCCGATGACGAGGATCACGGGCAGCTTTAAGGCTGCGGCAAAGTCCGCCATGGTGAAGCCGGGCGCAATGGGAACCTCCCAGCCCCCTGCCCCCTCGACGAGGATGGGGCCGTAGCTCTCGCGCAGCCGCTCGTAGCCGCTGAGGAGCTCCTTCGGGCTGATGGTTCGGTTCTCGAGCGTCGCGGCAATATAGGGCGATGTGGCGGCGCGCAGGTAGAGCGGGTTGATGAGCTCGAGGCTGACGGAGGGATCCGTCGCATCGCGCATGGCGCGGGCATCGCCCCGATCACCGCAGGCGATGGCCTTGTAGCCCATAGCCGGAAGACCGCGCCTCCGCAGGTCGCGCAGAAGGGCGGTCGTAACGTAGGTTTTGCCGATTTCCGTATCCGTGCCGGTGATGAAAAAGTCGCTCATGATAGTCTGTTCTGAAGGGATAGTCTGCGCTGAGATGATGAAAAGGTGCTCCGATCAGTTGGGGATGGACATCAGGATCTCATCATCGCCGGGCTCGGCCACCTCCTTTTTCACATAGAGGGTATCGGCGACAATCCAGACGATGACGGCGAGCAGCAGGCACACGAGCTTCGCCTTCCACTCAAAGGTCAGAAATTTCTTGATTTTCGATATCGTCAGCATGATAGTAGAGCAGTTTGGAGAGGCGATCGGCCAGCAGATCGACGGAGATGTCCTGCTGCACCTTCTGTCCGTAAAAGAGGGTAATGCGCCCCTTCTCTTCGGAGACGACGACCACGACGGCGTCCGACTTCTCGGCAATGCCCATGGCCGCGCGGTGACGCAGCCCCATGGAGGCGTCAACGGGATTGCGCTCGCTCACGGGCAAAATGGCCCCGGCGGAGGCCACGCGCTCGCGCTTGATGATGACGGCTCCGTCGTGCAGGGGTGAGCCGGTGTAAAAGATGGTTTCGACGAGCGCCGGGGTGAAGATGGCATCGACGGGAGTACCCTGATCATAGTGCTCGATGTCATCAAGGCGGTTGGTGCGGCAGAAGACGAGGAGAGCGCCGATGCGGCGGCTCGCCATGTAGGTGACGGCTTCGCGCACGTTTTGCAGAAATTCCGCGCTGTGGGGATCCGAATGAGACCACATGCGCCCGGCGAGAATCTTGTGCGAGCATTTGGCCAGAACCGAGCGGATCTCAGGTTGAAAGAGAACGACGAGAATCAGGCCCGGGCCGGCGAAGATGACGGTGACCAAGTGATCCAGCACGCCGGCCCCCATGAGTTTGAGCAGCAGTGACCCAAGGACGACAAGGACAATCAGCCCGATGAAGATGGTGGCGGAAGGCGAATCGCGGTAAGCTCGGTAGACCTGATAAAAGATGAAGGCCAGCACGAGAACCTCGAATGCGGCACGGATGATCTCGAGCACGCTCATGCGTCTATTGTACTCCGTAGCTTCTCTGAAGGCAAGCCATAATTGGCCTCGGCAGCCGTATCGCTGGGGGCCCGCGGGAGGAGCCCCGCCATCGTGTTGTTCAGGGCTGCTCTCCTGTTTCTGCAGCCTCTGCTGCATCCTCAATCTCGGCTCCGGCGTCGCCGACTCCACTGTCGCGGCCCGAGGCTTCGGCCGATGCGTCGTTGTAAAGCGCTGCGGCATGACCTCCCGCCCCGGAGTTGCCCGCGCCAGAGCTTTCGACAGCGGACGCCTTGGGCGCATCTTCAGCCGGGCGCCCAGCCCGGTGCTGCCAGGCGTACCAGACGCCGAGGACGATGGCGATGAAGGTGAGCAGGATGAAGGCGATCTTTTGCCAGAGGGGGCTGCTGGGCATGGTGTCCACCTCGGGCACGATGAGGGCCGCCGTGACGTTGTCCGAGTAGCCCTCAGCGCAGTCTGCGGCCTCGTGCACCCAGCGCCTGAGGACGTCGCCGCTGTCGATGTCGAAGCCGTAGGTTTCATCCTGCTGCCAGCGCTCGGGCGGCAACTGGTTCCAGAGACCGTCGCAGCACAGCATGAAGACTTGGTGATAGTGGGATCGGAGGTGGCGGTAGTGAACTTCGACGGGCTCGGCGGCGCCGAGGGCTTGGAGCAGGTGGTTCTGGCAGGGATGGTGCCAGGCCTGCTCTTCGGTGATTTCTCCGGCATCGACCATGGCGCGCACTTCGGAGTCATCGCGGGTGAGGCAACTCCAGCCCTCTTCCTCCGTCCACGTGTAGGCGCGGCAGTCGCCGATGTGGAGGATGTAGACGTCCTGACGGTGCTGGTAATAAAAGACCATGGCAGCACGGCCGTTGCCCTCGCGCCCCTCTTGACGGGCCTCGCGGTAGACAGCGCTGTTCGTCTCCTGCATGAAGGCGGAGAAGTGTGCTTCGGCTTTCTCGGGCTTCAGCCCGTGGCGCAGGCAGCGATCCCAGAAGCTCAGTGCGCAGTCCACGGCGACGCGCGAGGCGAGAGCTCCGGCAACATGACCGCCGGCGCCGTCGGCGATGACGACCATGGCGGTGTCACCTTCGCAGCAGTAGCCGCAGCAATCCTGCTGGTCTTCGCGGTTGCCGCGGCGAGAGGAGACATAGATTTCCCGCCGGGCGCCATGGTTGCCTGTGTCGAGACCGGCGCGCCCCTGAGGTCGATAGTCCGCCAGCGCGCAGGGAAAGGCTCCCTTCGGCGAAAGTTCGCGCAGGTCTTCGCACAACAGGGGCAGCAGTTCGACGGCCGACAATTCGACGTGCGCGGCGAGGGCGAAGGTGAGACAGGTAAGGGCGTCCTGAGCCGGGTGCTGCGTCAGCAGCAGGAGTCGATCTCCGGGCAGAAGCTGCTGCCGACGGCGGGTGAGGATGCGGCAGCCACCGGCGCGGTAGCCGCAGAGGCATGCCTTGCCCGTGCATTCCCACGTCAGGAGACCGTTGCGCAGGGTCACGGCGACGGCGGAGGCATGGTCGGGTAGGTTGGCGCGCGTGAGGGCATCGGCCGGCTCGCAGCCGTGGTGAAGCTGCTCCTCGACGACCTGCCCGAGGACCTCCGCGGCGTGGCGCCGCGCGCCGGGCAGCGCAAGAGCGAGCGCCGTCAGGCTGCCGTCGCCGTTCAGGCAGCAAGCACTGTAGACGGAGTTCTCAGGTAGCTCAATGGAGCCGATGCTTGCACAGAAGAGAGGAGATGAGGCGCTCATGGGAGGCTGGGGGGAAGGAGAATGGGGACGGAGAGGTTGCTGCGGAGGAAACGACAGGCGGACAGGAGCAAGCGGCCGTCCGCTACGAAGGGGGAGGACGGAAGAACCGGAGTGCCTGCGGGGCATCGGCAAGCGCGGCTCTCCGCCTCCTCTGCTGTCGGACATGTGTATTCTACACCTTCTGCGGGAAAAATCACTCTCTTTTTTTCAACAGGCAACAAAATCCGCCGGCGCCGAAGCCGTGCATGGGCAGCAGGCGGTAGGCGGGAAAGTCACAGAGGGCGCTGCGGAAGGCGTTCAGGGAGGGGATGTCGATAGCTTCCCAGCCGGGGATGCGGCGCAGGACGTAGGCCATGACCTTTTCGTTTTCGTCGGGGTCGTAGGTGCAGGTGGTGTAGAGAATATGCCCGCCGGGGCTCACGAGGCCCGCCGCTGCGAGCAGGATGCCTTTCTGTCGCTTGGCGTTGCCGTTGACGGCGGAGGGGCCGAGACAGCCGGGGTTGGCGATGCCCTTGGCCAGAAGCGATTGGCCGCTACACGGGGCATCGATGAGCAGGAGGTCGAAGCGCTCGTCGCGGTCCCGCCACTGGTCGGGCCGAAGCCCGGTGACGGTGACGCAGCCCAGCCCGCACTGTTCGAGATTTTGGCGCAGGATGCCGCGGCGCGAGGGGCTAACTTCGTTGGCTGTGTGCTCAAGGGGCGTCTGGGTGTCTGCGTCGGTATCGCGACTCGGGATCTCGCCGCATTCAGCGCTTTCCTCCGAGAACTTCACGGTCTCGGCTCTTTCTGCGCATGAGGTCGGAGGGCCGGAGAGTGCGGAGGTGGCGATGGCATCGCGACGGGAGCTCTCCTCCGCTTCACCCCTCGGGAGGGCGTCTCGGAAGCGCGCGCAGAGCAGCATGGTCTTGCCGCCGGGAGCCGCGCAGAGATCGAGGCTTCTCCTCGGGCGGGGGACGCAACTGAGCGCGGCGGATTCCCAGCAGGAGGAGAGGTCGAGGATGTAGAAGAGGCCCCTCCTGTAGTCTTCGCAGGCGGCAGGGCGAACGTCGGCGCGGGGAATCAGGACGCGCGGCGGCAGCCAAGGAGCGCCAGAGCTGTCTTCGCAGGGAAAGGGCGGGCGGTAATCGTCTCCGGCAAGGGGGGTGAGCACGATGGCGCGGCGCGAGCAGTTGCCGCTGCGCAGAGCGGCGATGAAGGCCGCGCTCTGCTCGGGGCTGAGGCCGAGGCGAGCGCAGAGGCGCGCTTCGGCTTTCGCGGGGGCTGCGGCGTCAGGCGAGTTTTTCATGCCCGGGAGTGAGTGAAGAGAACGCGATGGGGGAGACGAGCTCAAGGAGGATCGGCGGGGGAGGGATGAGTTCGTGGATGAAGCTCTCCTCAGAGTCCCGCCGCGTTGAGAGCGAGGCGCGCGGCCCCGATGAGTCCGGCTTCGTTGCCGAAATGGGCGGGCAGAATGCGCAGCTGCTCGTAGTGACTGGGGTAGAGCTGAGAGCGCAGGTAGCGCCGCAGCGGGGCAAAGAGCAGTTCGCCGGCCTTGGCGACGCCTCCGCCGATGATGAAGGCCTCAGGGTTGAGCACGTAGTGGCAGTTCATGAGGGTGCAGGCGAGTTTGCAGGCAAAGTCATCCCAGATGCGCTGCGCGATGGGGCATCCCGCGAGGGCTTCGCGTTCGAGAGCGAGGGGACTGCACTCATCGATGCTGCGCTCGCGGCCGTCCGCTGCGTAGGCCATCTGGGCGGAGGCGGCCATTTCTCGGTTGCCGATGTAGTCTTCCACGGCGCCGCGGTTGCCGTAGTGACCGACGCGGCCGCGGTAGTCGATGCTCATTTGGCCAATTTCTCCGGCGGCTCCGAGGTGCCCGCGCAGGAGCTGACCGTTGACGATGACGCCGCTGCCGACGCCGGTGCCCAAGGTGAGGCAGACGAGATCGCTCATGCCCTGGCCGGCCCCGAGTTGCCACTCGGCAAAGGCCATGCAGTTGGCGTCGTTGTCGACGGCGGCGGGCAGCCCCGTCAGTTCGCTGAGGCGATCGCGCGCCATGATGTCGTGCCAGCCCGGCACGTTGGTCAGCGAGTCGACGCGACCGGCGCGGTAGTCGACGAAGCCGGGCAGCCCCATGCCGACGGCGCAAGCGCTCGGGCAGAGCTCCCGCAGCTCGCGAACGCGCGCGGCGACGGCTTCGAGGATGGCCTCGGGGGAGGCGTACTCCGCCGTGGGCAGAGGATCGGCTTTGTGCAGGATGTTTGCGCCCTGCACGACGGCGAATTTGATGGAGGTGCCGCCCATGTCAACGCCGATGGACGGGGGGAGGGGTGCGTGAGTTGTCGTCATGAGACCGTGTGTTGGGGGATGTGAAAACGAAGGTTGTGGTATTGTTGGAGAAGACGCATCGGGGCTTCGCGAAGCCGTGCGGCGCGGTGGGGGCTCGCTACCGAGCTTGGAATTTGCGGTCGAGTTCGCTGAGAGAAAAGGGAACGAGGGTGGGTCTGCCGGTAGGGGTGCAGTAGGGAATCTCGCAGCGCAGCAGGTCGACGAGCAGAGGCATGGGCTGGCCGATCCAGATGTCCATGTCTTCCTGCATGGCATACTGGTGTGCGAGCTGTGTGGCGAAGGGCTCGAAGGGGTTGCGGCTGCGGCGCGTGCGCCCTTCTCCGCGTGCGTACCAGGCAATGAGTTCGTCGATGAAGGCCTCCGTATCGTCGAGCGGCAGCAGGGCGGGAATGGCCTCAACGCGCAGGGTCCTCTGGCCGAAGAGGCTGACGATGAAGCCCGAGCGCTCGAAATGAGGAAGGAGTTGCTGCACGACGCCCCAGTCTCGGGCATCGGGCTCCAGCATGATGGGGTGCAGCAGGCGCTGCGAGGTGAGCGGTCGGCGGTGCGATTCCAGCAGGCGCTCAAAGATGATGCGCTCGCGCGCGGCCGTCGGGCTCATGAGGACGAGGCCCTCGGTGTTCTCATAGAGCAGGTAGCGGCCGTGCAGACAGCCGATGTAGCGGAAGCGCGGCAGCACGTCCGACGCATACGAGGCGCCCATCGGGAGAGCCGAGAAAGAGCCTGGGTCAGAGGGAAAGGAAGATGAGGTGTCACGCACCCTGCCCTCGCGGCTGTCGCTGCCGTACCCATCGTGGCGCGCCGCGCCGGCGACTCCGGGAGCTGAAGCTGCGCTTCGCGGCTCAAACGAGCGCGGGCTGCACGGAGTCGCTCCCCCTGCTGCCGCAGCGGACTGAGCCTCCCCGGCCGAGACGCTCGGGGTGGCGGAGTCGGCCGACGGGGTTCCGAGGCCCTGACCCCCTGCTCCGCCCCGGCCTTGGAGCGACGGCATGCGATCCCGCGCATCCCCGCCTGCCGCCGACTGTTGAGAGCCGACCCCGCGGCCCGAGTCGGCGGTGAAGACTTCGCTCGGGGTGAGTGCAGCACTCCCGCCGGGCTGCAGGGGCAGATGCTGCTGACGAGGCTGAATGAGGGATTGCAGGACGAGGCGCGTGGTGAGCGTGGGGGAGTTTCCCGAGGATGTCCCGGTAGCGGCTGTGTCGATGCGCGGAGACAGAGTCGGCCCCGTGGGCAGCCGCGTCGCCGAACTTGCCCCCGGCGGGGTGTTGAGCGCCATTTCACCCCGTGCTTGGGCAGCCAGCGTCGAGCCGACGGCCCCGAGCACGGCCAGCGTGATGTCGGAGGGGCGGCGGAAGCGCACCTCGCGCTTGGCCGGGTGCACGTTGACGTCGACAAGCCCGGGGTCAACCTCAAGGTAGAGAAAGAGGGAGGGGTGCAGTCCCGTGGGGAAACCGCCGTATCCGTCTCGAATGGCGCGCGTGATGATTTTGTCTTCGATTGGCCTGCCGTTGAGGAAGATGTACTGCATTCGGCGGTTGCGCCGCGCCTCGCTCAGGGGCATCAGGTAGCCGCTGACGCGCACGCCGGGGCCCTGATACGGCTGCATGGGGATGAGGCGCTCGGCCTGCTCTCTCCCGATGAAGCCAGCGATGCGCTGCCGAAGGTCTCCGGTGGCGGGGAGGTCGAGGCTCAGCGCGCCGTCCTTCACCAGCACGAAGCGCAGCTGCGGGTAGGCGAGAGCGTGCAGCCGCAGCTGGTGCTCAATGTGGCCGGCCTCCGTCTCCTCACTTTTGAGGAATTTGCGGCGCACGGGGGTGTTGTAGAAGAGGTCGCTGATGCTGATCTCCGTACCGGGGGCACAGCCGGTGCTGCTGATCTCCGGCTCGGCGCCGCCGTCGCTGCGCACTTCAATGCCCTCGATATCCTCGGCTCGGCGCGTGCGGAGCAGGAGTCGAGAGACCGAAGCGATGCTCGGCAGAGCTTCCCCGCGGAAGCCGAGCTGGTGAATATCGAAGAGATCCTCCGCGCAACGCAGCTTGCTGGTGGCGTGCCGCCGCAGGCAGAGCTCCGCGTCGATTCGACTCATGCCGCAGCCGTCATCCGTCACCTTGATGAGCGCGATGCCTCCGCGGCGGATCTCCACGCGGATGCAGCGAGCCCCGGCATCAATGCTGTTCTCCACCAGCTCCTTGAGCACGGAAGAGGGGCGCTCCACCACTTCGCCCGCCGCGACCTGGCTGGCGAGCACGTCATCCATCTGGTGAATCTTCTGTTCGGGGGGCTGCTCCATCGCTGCAACGGCCTCACTCTACCACGGGTGCGGCGCTGCGTCAATCTCACATTATCCCGCGGTGGCGCCCGAGAACACCCGCGACTGCGCTCATGAGCACCACCGCCGAGGCCTCCGATGGGGGCATTCCCTCAGCCTGACGCCGCCGACCGAGCCCACCGGAACCGCAAGACAGAACACCCCGGACCCGAGAGGGGAAAGCCGACGAGCACGCACCGGCCCGATGCTCGGGTTTTGCTCACCTGCGCGGCATCTCCACACCCTCGGCCTACACCCCGGGTTGCGTTCGACATCCGCTGCCGTGTTCAGGGGTGCAGAAAAGGGGAAATGACACAGAAAGACGCGTCTTGTGCTCGCCTTCGCCGCCGGCCTCGTGTATAATGTCGCGCGTGAAGAAATGCCAAATTTGCGGCAAGCCCGCCACCATGTTCCTGACGCAAATCGTCAACGGGCAGGTTACCGAGCTAGCCTTCTGTGAGGAGTGTGCTCGGGCCAAGGGTTTGTTTGACCCCCAAGCACTGACCTTCGCGGAGAAATTCTTCCCCGAGAAGTTCAAGGAGCGCATCAACAACCTCGTGCGCGAGCTGGGAGAAGGCGCAGGCACCGCCCGTCAGAAACCTGCCCCCCTGCCCCCTTCCGCCAACCTGCTCACGGAGTGCCCCGTCTGCCACTTCACGCTCGAAAATTATCGACGCACCGAGCGCCTCGGCTGCCCGGACTGCTACCGCGTCTTCGCCCAAGAGCTCTTTGCCGATCCCTCCGTCGAGATGCCGGCCGATGAGCCCTCCGTCGGCGAAAAGAGCAGCGACGGAGCCTCTCCGGCGCTGACGCGCAAGCAACTGGAAGCCGAGCTCGCCCGCGCGGTCGAACGCGAGGACTACGAAACGGCAGCCCGCCTCCGCGACCAACTCAACAATCTTCGCTGATGACATTCCCCGCCCCCTCCACCTCTTCGCATCCCTGCTTCGAGCGCTCCCGAGACAACATCCCCGCTTGGCTCTCGCGGCTCGACAAGGATGACGATATGTGCCTCGGCTCGGTGGTGCGCCTCGTGCGCAACCTGCCCGACAGCCCCTTCCCAGGATGGAGCACGGAGAACTCGCGCCGCGAGGTCTTCGAACGTCTGGCCGGCACCCTCTGCGAAATCGACGAGCTCGGCATCTCTGATGTCTCCGAGTTCACCGAGATGTGCGATCTGAGCTTTCGCGAGCGCCGCATCATGCTGGAGCGCAAGATCATCACCCCCTGCATGGCCGCCCGGCAAAAGGGCTGCTACGTCGCCGTGAACCGCCAGGCAACCGTCTGCGTGATGATCAACGAAGAAGAGCACCTCGTCATCCACTTCATGGGCCGCGGATCACTCGCCGCCCGCAACTGCAAGAGAGCCGCAGCCGTGGCCTCGGCTCTGGACGCCCGCTTCAGCTTCGCCAAGCAGGAGAAGCTGGGCTACCTCGTGAGCAATCCGCAGGAGGTCGGCGACGGCATGCAGTTTTACCAAATCCTGCATCTGCCGGCGCTGGCGCTCTCCGGCATGATTGAACCGAGCAGCCGCGCCGCGGAAAAACTGCAGTGCACCCTCACGCCTCTCTTTGCCCGCGATGCGAATGACGGAGAGGACGACGCCCATTGCTTCCTGCTCTGCGCGTCGCCTGCCCCGCTCGGCACCTTTGCCCAGCAGGCACAGGCCATTCTCGGCCTCAGCCATGAGCTCGAGCGCCGCGAGCTGCAGATGCGCTACAAGCTGACCCAGCGGGTGGACTCGCCCCTCGTGGACCAGATCTGCCGCAGCTACGCGATTCTCAGCTACGCGCACCTCTTGAGCTACAAGGAAATGAAGATGCACATCTCCATCATGCTCCTCGCGTTGAGCATCGGCATCATCACGGCCTACGATCCTCGCTCCACGCAACAGGCCAAGAATCATATCGCGGCCGACCTGTGCCGGCTTTCGCCCGGCTGCATCGGGCATTCGGGCCGCGACGACGTCGGCGAAGGCAGCAGCGAAGCGCCCGAAAGCAACAATCAAACGGATTCTGAAGAGGAGGATCTGCACGAGGTCCCCGAAGAGGCCGTGCGTGCGGTCTGTATACGCGCCACACTCGGGCACCCGCCTCTCATCATTTCACCCATCTATTCTTTCTGATATCATCCATGAATAACTTCTCACCCCGAGCTCAGCAAATCCTCGGCAACGCGCGCGCCGAAGCAGCGCGCCTGCACCACCAGTACATCGGCACCGAGCACGTTCTGCTCGGTATGCTCCGGCTGGGGCAAGGCGTCGCCATCGCCGTGCTGGAGAAGCTCGGCGTCAATCTCGCCGAGCTTGCCTCACGGCTGGAAAGCAGCCTCGTCCCCGGCACCTCCGGCGAGCCCGAAAATGCCCTGCCCTTCACCCCGCGCGTGCGCAAACTGCTGGTGACCGCCGGTACGGAAGCCGCCAAGCTTCAACACGGCTACGTCGGCAGTGAGCACCTGCTGCTCGCCATGCTCAGCGACACGGACGGCCTTGCCCTGCACGCCCTCAACGACTCCGGCGTCACCTACCGCGAAGCCCTGCGTGCCGTTACGGAAACACTGGCGACGCAGTACGACAACAGCGACGCCTCCGACGACGGCAAGGACGGTTCCGCGCCCTACGACGACGATCACGGCGAGGAGCGCCCCGATGACGAAGAGGAAGACGCCAACGCCTTCCTGCACGCCTCGTCGGGCTCCCGCTCCCGCGGCGGCAACGGCGAGCGCAGCCGCACGCCGGCGCTTCAGGCCTTCGGCCGCGACCTCACCGAGCGCGCGCGCAAGGGCGAGCTCGATCCCGTCATCGGCCGCAAGGCCGAGATGGAGCGCGTCATCCAGATCCTCTGCCGCCGCACCAAAAACAACCCCGTGCTGCTCGGCGAGGCCGGCGTCGGCAAGACAGCCATCGTCGAAGGCCTCGCTCAGCAGATTGTCAGCGGCGAAGTGCCGGAGTTCCTGCTCGGCAAAAAGCTCATCTCGCTGGATCTGGCGCTGATGGTGGCCGGCACCAAGTATCGCGGCCAGTTTGAGGAGCGACTCAAGGCCGTGATGGACGAGATTCGACGCGAGAAAAACATCATTCTGTTCATCGACGAGATGCACACGCTCATCGGCGCCGGCTCCGCCGAGGGAACGATGGATGCCTCGAACATCATCAAACCTGCCCTCTCCCGCGGCGAGCTTCAGGCCATCGGCGCGACCACGCTCAACGAGTACCGCAAGCACATCGAGAAGGACGCCGCCTTCGAGCGTCGCTTCCAGCAGGTGCAGGTGGGCGAGCCCTCCGTGGAGGACACGATCCGCATCCTGCGCGGCGTCGCCCCGCGCTATGAAGAGCACCACCACGTGCACTACACGCCCAAGGCCCTCGAAGCGGCCGCGGCCCTCTCCAAGCGCTATCTGACCGGGCGCTTCCTGCCCGACAAGGCCATCGACCTCATGGACGAAGCCGGCTCCCGCCTCTGCGTCGCGCGCATGACGCGCCCCGAAGACATCAAGGCCTCCGAGCACGAGTGCCGCGAGCTGGAGAAAGAGAAGGCCGAAGCCGTCGCGTCGCAGGACTTCGAGCAGGCCGCCCGCCTTCGCGACCGCATCGCCGAGCTTCACACGCAGCTCAAGCTGCGCGTGGATGACTGGCACCGCAGCATGAACAGCTCCTACATCGACGTCGATGAAGAGGACATCATGACGGTCATCTCGAAGTGGACGGGCATCCCCCTGTCCCGCATGGAGGAGAAAGAGGCGGAGAAGCTCCTGCGCATGGAGGACGAGCTCAAGAGCAAAGTCATCGGTCAGGATATCGCCTGCTCGGCCATCGCGCGCGCCCTGCGACGCAGCCGAGCGGACATCAAGGACCCGCGCCGCCCGATCGGCTCCTTCCTCTTCATGGGGCCGACGGGCGTCGGCAAGACCTATCTCGCCCGCAACCTCGCTGAAATCATGTTCGGCACGTCCGACGCCCTCATCCAAGTCGACATGAGCGAGTACATGGAGAAGTTCAGCACGAGCCGACTGATCGGCTCGCCTCCCGGCTACGTCGGGCACGACGAGGGCGGCCAGCTCACGGAGCAAGTGCGCCGCCGCCCCTACGCCGTCATCCTCTTTGACGAGGTTGAAAAGGCCCACCCGGATGTGATGAACCTGCTGCTGCAGGTGCTGGAGGAAGGCTGCATGACGGACTCCCTCGGCCGCAAGGTCAGCTTCAGCAACACCATCATCATCCTCACCTCCAACGTCGGCGCCAGCCTCGCCGCGCGACAGGGGACGATGGGCTTCGGCGCCATGAGCTCGGAGACGGCGGACTACGAGACGATGAAGGAGCGCATCACGGAGGCAGCCAAGCAGCACTTCCGCCCCGAATTCATCAACCGCTTCGACGAGCTGATCGTCTTCCGCATGCTGGAACGCGCGGACCTCGAAAAGATCGTGCGTCTCGAGGCCCAAAAGCTCATCGACCGCCTGGCTCACAAGCAGATCGACCTCAAGCTCTCACCCGAAGTCGTCAGCATGCTGGTGGACAAAGGCTATGACCCGCAGTACGGCGCGCGCCCGATGCGCCGCGCCATCGAGCGCCTGCTCGAAGACCCGATTGCCGAGGCCATCCTGCGCGGCGACCTGAGCGCCGGGCACCACTCGCGCGCCATCCGCCCGGAGGGCACGGAGGAAATCGCCTTCCGCGAAGAGCCACCGATGCCCCCCGAGCAGGCCCCTGAGCCACCCGTAGAGCCAAACTGCGGCGAAAGCCCGGAGACGCCCGACGCAACGGCCTCACCCGAGAGCAACCCGTGCACGGAAACATCTGCCGGCTCAGTCGCCCCTGCCCCCGCGGTCGAAACTGCCGCTTCAGCCGCTTCTGCTGCATCTGCCTCAACGGCAGAGACGGCCGGTGAGGACGCCCATCCTGAAGACGACGGAGTCGACACCAACGACCACAAGGGCTCCCTGCCCGACGACAGCGCGCCTGTGCAGAACTCAGCAGCTCTTGGAATGGCCGAGCCCGGCAGCGAAGCCCCGTCTGACGAGGGCGTGCTGCGCCTCAGCTCGGCCCCGGAGGAGAAGCCGCGCACAACGCGCCGCCGCCGCAAGAGCGAGGCCTCGGGCGACCGCCCCAAAACGCCCCGCAAGCGCAAGGGCGGTGACAACACTCAGCCCGGCACCGACTCCCCCGAGCGCCAGGATTGAGCCCGACGGATGCTTCCGGCTGGGGCGGCGCTGAGTTCATCCCCGGCAAAGCCCCGTGCCACCCCTCCCCCGCTTTCCACTCGACCGGCCAGCGATTCCCCCGCAGGCCGGTCGAACTGTCTTTCCGCATCGTCCACCCACGATCCGTGAATCCGCGTACATGGGTCTGATCGCCACCTCTCAGTAGGGAAAAACCGATCTCCCGCGAAACTTGTTGGATGATGCAATGTGACGCACACTACCCCGCGGTGAAGCAAAAAAAACGCCGGTGCATCAGCACCGGCGTAGACAGCCGAAACGGCATACGCGCAGGAGAGCTCTCCCTGAAAGCAGCCGGAGCAGATTTTCTCCGCCCCCTCTTTACTCTTCGTCGCCTTCGAGGATGTCATCCTGAGCGTCAAACTCCTCGGACTCGGTATCGAAGTTCTCGTCCTCGTATTTCTTGAATTTCTTGACGCGCTGAGCGGCCGGAAGCGGCGTGAGCACCATGGTGACGGTGTTGCCTGCCAGCTTGGCAGGCTGGTCAACCTTGCCCATGGTCTTCATGTCTTCGACGACTTTGGCCATGACTTCGAGCCCGAGCTCTTTATGGGCGTTTTCACGGTTGCGGAAGCGCAGCTGGAAGCGCACCTTGTGCCCGTGGTCGAGGAACTGCTCCGTGCGCCCCATCTTGACGTTGTAGTCGTTGACATCCGTGCCGACGCGCAGCTTGATCTCCTTCATGCGCGTGGCCTTGGCTTTATTGCTCTTCTGGAGCTTTGCCTGCTGGTACTTGAACTTGCCGTAGTCAATAAGGCGGCAGACGGGCGGATCGGCGTTGGGCGCAATCTCGACAAGATCCAAGCCGATTTCCTTGGCTTTGGAGAGAGCGTCACGCGTGGGCATCACGCCCAGCTGGTCTCCATTGGCGGTGACGACGCGCACGCGGGGTGCGCGGATGCGGTCGTTGACGCGGATGGACGGGGTCTTGCCGTTGTGATCGCGGCGGTTCCGACCGTGGTTATTGTTGTTTTTCTGCGGGGTAGGCACGTGTGTTGTGTTGTTGGGTCTGTCTTGCTCCCCGGCGGCTGCGCTGTCACGCGCTGCCGGGGTGAGAGGAGTGCACGTCAGTTTTGCGAGGCTGACTCGGGCTGCTGCGGAGCCATGGCCGGAGCAATGAGTCGTTTTTCAATTTCCTGCACGATGTTGCTGACAAAGTCGTCGACGCTCATGGTACCGATGACGTCGAGGTCGCGGTGGCGCACGGAGACAAGGCCTTGCTCTGCCTCGCGGTGGCCGACGACGAGCATGTAGGGAACGCGGTCGAGACGGGCGTTGCGGATCTTGGCCCCGATCTTGTCGGGATCGGCATCGAGCTTGACACGCACGCCGCGATTGGCCAACTTGTCATAGACCTCGCGGGCGAAGTCCGCCACCTTATCCGAAATGGGCAGCACGCGCACCTGCTCGGGGGCAAGCCAAGTCGGGAACTTGCCGGCGAAGTGCTCGATGAGCAAGCCGGTGAAGCGCTCCATGGAGCCGAAGGGCGCGCGGTGAATCATGACGGGACGATGCGGCTTGTTGTCGGCGCCGGTGTAGGTGAGCTCGAAGCGCTCGGGCAGGTTGTAGTCCACCTGCACGGTGCCCAGCTGCCAGTCGCGGCCGATGACGTCGCGCACGATGAAGTCAATCTTGGGGCCGTAGAAGGCAGCCTCATTCTCGGCTTCGGTGAACTCAAAACCGTTCTCCTGGAGCACCTCGCGGAGAGCCTGCTCGGAGAGCTGCCAGTTCTCGAGGCTGCCGACGTACTTCGGATCCTTGAACTCCTTGTCGCGCAGCGAGAGGCGCACGCGGTAGTCGTTCATCTGGAGCGTGCCGAGGATGTGCTTGACGATGCCGATGCACTGCTGCACCTCTTGCTTGATCTGATCGGGGCGGCAGAAGATGTGAGCATCATCCTGCGTGAAGCCGCGCACACGCGTCATGCCGCCCAGCTCGCCGCTCTGCTCCCAGCGGTAGACGGTGCCGAACTCGGCCAGACGCACGGGCAGATCGCGGTAGGAGTGCGGGTCGCTGGCGTAGATGCGGATGTGGTGCGGGCAGTTCATGGGCTTGAGCATGAAGCCGCTGATGGTCTTGGAGTCCAGCGCGTTGAAAAGATCCGCGCAACTGGCATTCTCGTCGCGCAGCTTGCGGAAGTCGTCCGGATCGGGAATCGGCGGGAACTGGCTCTCCTTGTAGTGATCCCAGTGGCCGCTGGTCATGTAGAGATCGAGCTTGCCGATGTTGGGCGTGTAGACCTGCGAATAGCCGATGCGGTCGAGCTCTTCGGTGATGAAGTCCTGAAGCTCGCGGCGGATGATAGCGCCCTTGGGCTTCCAGAGGATGAGGCCCTGCCCAACCATCTCGTCGATGGTGAAGAGGCCCATCTCTCGACCGAGCTTGCGGTGGTCGCGCTTGCGCGCTTCCTCGAGGCGAGCGAGGTGCTCGTCAAGCTGCGTGCGGTTCGGGAAGCAGGTGCCGTAGACGCGCTGAAGACGCGGGCCGCTGGCGTCGCCCTGATAGTAGGCCGAGGCGACGCTCATGATCTTGAAAGCCTTGCAGTTGCCGGTACGCGCGACGTGGGGGCCGGCGCAGAGGTCTGTGAAGTCGCCGTTGCGGTAGATGGAGATCTCTTCATCCTCCGGGATGCGGTTGAGCAGGTCGACCTTGTATTTCGAGGGGACGCTGCGCGGGCCGACGGAGCCGAGTTCACCGCGCTGCGCCATGTCCATGGCCTCCGCGCGGGTGACTGTCGTTCGAACGAAGGGCTGGTTTTCCTTGACGACCTTCTTCATCTCTTCTTCAATGAGGGCAAACTCATCGGATGAGATATTATGGTCGAGCTCGATATCGTAGTAGAACCCGTTTTCCACGGCGGGCCCTGCCGCCAGCTGAGCCTCCGGCCAGAGTCTGCAGATGGCCGTGGCGCACACGTGGGCGCAGGAGTGCCTGAGGCGCTCCAAGTCACTGGCCTGATTGCGTTCTTCCAGAGTCTTTCGTTCTTTACTTTCAGACATAAGTTGCTTGGTGAGCCCCTACTATCCTATCTTTTCCGCGAGAATTCAAGCTTAATCAGCATTTCACGCCAAAAAGAGTCACTTTTTGCCACTTTTTTTGCAGCGGTATCCGGGTAGGCCATGCAGGCGGGCTCGTCGGTGAGTCCTCCACGCATTGAGGCGGAGCTTGAGGCGGCGGCAAGGGCTCATCAGACGATGAAAAATGCCGCTGAGTCCTTGCAATGGCGAGGGATGCCCGGTACGTCGATCCTCCGGAACGGAGCGGTGCGAAGTGTCGATATCGGAACCCATGTCTTGCTGGCGGAAGAGGACAGGCCAAGCAACGCAGGAGGCAACGCCGGCGAGGATTTGCATCCAGTCGCGGCAGAAGTTGTCAATGGCCCGATAGCGGGCGACCCAAGCCCATACATTGCTCTCATCGGGCAGATGAGACAGCAAGCGGCGGCAGACGTCGTCGCTCACGATGTAGGAGTGACAGGCCAGCACCCCCTCAACTTCCCAGAGCTCGCCGTGCGGCGTGCGTTCCAGCAGTCGACCGCGCGGAGCTGCCCCGTGATAGCCGAGGTAGAGATAGGCGTTATCGGGCGTGCGGCGGAGCATCTCCGGGAGATCGGGGAGGAGGGCTGTTGAGCTCAGCTCAATATCATCTTCGCAGATGAGGGCGCGCTTCCACCCGTTCTGCAAAACAGCCTCCATGGCGCGGCGGTGCGACAGAGCACAGCCTGCGACTCCCGCCCAAGAGCTGGCGCGAGCCCCTGTGCTCTCCCTGAACCACGGGGGAACTCCGTAGCCCGGAAGGTCGGTCCCCCTCACTGCGGCTATGCGGTGCAGCTTCTCCGGGGGGAAGATTGGCCCGAGCTGTGTCTGAAAGGCGTCCCAGCGGTCCGTGCGCGCATCGAGATTGATGACGAGCACAGCGTCAAGCCCTCCCCAGCAGGCCGCCGGGAAGCTTCGTGTGTCGTTCTGGGCATCTATACGGGGCATCGTCGCAGGGGAAAAAGGCAGGATGGAGGGAATGGGGCGTCAGGCGGGAATTATTCGAGGCTACCGTTAAGGCGCCCGTAGTCATCGTCCATGCGCTCAATATCGTCTTCACTGAGCAGGGAACCGTGTTGAAGCTCCATCACGACGGCCGGTACGGCGCCCTCATTCGCAATGCGGTGAATCGTTCCGGCCGGGATGTCGACGCTCTGCCCGGTGCAGAGACATAGTTCCTTCTGCCCGACGAGCACGAAGACTTCCCCGTCGGCGACGACCCAGTGCTCGGCACGGTGCCGATGGCGCTGTAGAGAGAGGCGCTTCCCCGGCAAAACTTCAATGCGCTTGAGCACGGAGTGGGGAAAGACCTCGAGGACGCGCCATGATCCCCATGGGCGCTGAGAGAAGTCCCCGGCCTGATATTGGTAGCTGTTGTCCATGAATTACTTGTTAATCTGCTTCCTGATCGATGTGGTGGATCGGACCGGTAGAGAGCCGTGCGGCGTGCGCGTACTGACGACGTAGCGAATGCCTTTGGACTCGACAAAAGCTCTTTTCTCGTCGCTGGTTCCGTCGGCATTGACGAAAAAGATGTCCGGCTTCACTTCGTCAAGCAGAGGGGCGAAATCGAGGATCTTTCCGGTATCGGGGCCGATGTAGACCTTGGTGACGTAGCGGATGGCTTCGAGAATATATTTACGCTCCTGCTCACTGTAGAGCGTAGGGCGATTCTTGAGCGCCATCACGGTGGCGTCCGAGCCGATCGAGACGTAGACGTCTCCGTAGGAAGCGGCCTCTTCCAGAAAGGCAATGTGCCCGCTGTGCAGCACGTCGAAACAGCCGGAAACAAATACTTTTGGCATAAGGGAAATTACTTGATCACGCCCCGCTCGCGGAGTCTGTTGAGATATTTGGGTTCCCAGGGTACGGGCTCGTCTTTACCGAAAGTCCGACAGTACGGCTCGATGGGATAGAGGTCAAGGCAGCTCTCGAGAGCGGCTTCGCGAGCCTCCGGCGTCTCAAAGAGATAGAGGGCATAGCCGCCGTGACCGCCGCCGCAGTACTTCATCGCGAGGCTGTCGCCGATTTCGGGCAAAGGCGCCATACCTTCGTCCAGCTGCAGGTGATAGCTCATCTGCACGGCAACGGCCAGTGTAGTGATGTCCTGCTGCATAACCCCCATGCGTGCGACGCGCCCGGCGCGGGCAATGCGCATGAAGTTGCGATTCAGCGAAGCGAGTCCCGGCGTGTTGTGATGCACGCGCGTATCGTAGACGGCCATGCGGCCGCGGAGGAAGTCTCCGGTGTTCTTGAATTCGAGCACCGGATAATCTCCGGACTTCCAGACGCAGGCCCCCGTCTCCGCAATCACGGCCGGATCCTGCCAGCCAACGCCGAGGCCGAGCTCCGATCGCACGGGATCCCAGCCGTTGAGAACGCTCCAACCGCCGCTGCCGCCCAGACCGGCTCCTTGGCGGTAGAGCCACTCCTTGAGGGAGACGGTGGGCGAAATGGCGCAGTTGACGATGTACTCCCCCGGTATGGCGTAGGCGGGCACGTCAAGCCAGCCGCCGGCGAAATCCACTCGGAGTGGCGCATGCGTGGGCGCCTTGATGCGATCGAGCACCTCGCTGCTGGTGGTGGGCTTCCCCGCCGGCAAGCGCTTTTCCAGCACGACGAATTCGGCACCGCAGTCCCCGCAGAGGGCCCGCTTGGCGTCGGTGTAGAGATCGTCCGTCGTAACGGCGAGCACCTGAGCCCCCGAGGCCCGGAAGGCCGATTCAAAGCAGAGCGCCTCGTTATCATCGGTGGAGAGGACGACCTCATCGACCACATTGAGGGCATTCAGCACAGCCAATTTATCGGAGTCCGCCAGAGCAGACTTGCGGCCAAACAGCTTCCAGAGCAAGTCGGCCGGAGGGAAGGAAACGATGAGGTAGTCGCCCAGCGACCGGGCATCCTCAAAGAAACAGATGTGCCCGGCGTGCAAGAGGTTGAAGGCTCCGGAGACAAAGACTTTTTTCATTTTCAATAAACAAACAGCTAGGCGGAGAGTCTGCGTTGCTCAGCGCTCGAGACCCAACCAGCGGTAAAATCGGTTGCCGATCGTGCGGCGTGGATGCGTGATTGCGGAAAAAACGCCCTGAGACTTCCGGCTCAACATATATTCGGACATCTTCGGCAACATCATCAGCGCGAGCTGAGTGAGCAGAATCTTGCCCAAAGACGAACCGGGTGAGAGTAGCGCCAAGGGAAACTTCTTCACCTCGCTGTATCCTTTCGCGACAGCCAGAAGACCGCCGGCACAGGCGGTCGCCGCAGCGGCCGTCTTCAGCGGGGACTTGATGGAGTCGGCCACGTTGCGTAACTGTGTCTGTGCGGAGCTCGCAGCCTCAAGGGCCGCCAAGCGCGACGAGGCAAGGCGCATCAGCAGTTCGTCTTTTCCTTGATGAGAAGTTTCAGACATTTCCAGTCATTTTGAAGTTCGCGGCGTGTTTCCGGTGCCAAAGGTGCGGATTTCAGCCGCAGAGCCATGGTGAGAAAGACCAGAGAAAGAAGGAGGTGGAAGGCCAGAGGCAGCAACAGCGCCGGCAGATATCCCCAGAGCGAGGCCAGCCAGCAGCAGAGCAACACCCAGCAGAGGGCATAAGCGGGAACGGCGCAGCAAATAGCCAGCGCAAAAAGCACGACGCGACGTCGCTGCACACAGAGGTACTCGCTAAGCTCAAGCGATAGGAGACCGAACAGAGCCCCCGCATGAATGCGGAGCTGGTCAACAACTTCGCCAACATCATGGCCCAGGGCATCCCGGCGCTGGCGCCACAGCGCCAACGCTCCCCCCGTGCATAGTTTAGACAAGATTCCCATGTGTGCAACGCGCGTTGGATGTGCGATCGGAAACCACTCAGCGGCTGCCGCGGCCGAGCAGGAGCCCGAGGATCAGGCCGACACCCAGAGCCCCAAGCACGGAGGACGTCGGGTTTTTGCGCACGTAGTGCTCACCGGCCTCATGCAGATCGCGAGCCTTCGAGCAGGTCACCGACCAGCCATCGTTAATCTGGCGGCGGGCGTTCTTCGTGTATTCGCACACGTCGTCCAGCCTTGAGCCTGCCGCGCGGCGGATGCGCTGATACTGCTCCATGGCGAAGCGACGGGCAGCCGCAAGGCGATTGCTCGAGTCGGCTCCGGTAACGGGCTCAACAGCAGGGACCTCATTCTCGATCGTTTTTTCGTTGGTATCCATAAGAGTGATTCTGGGTTCGGACAGCCGTCGGGCGCCCGCACGGCAGCTGCCTCTTGGCACATTAAAGCACATTCCGCAACGGAACGCAAGCACGCAAGGCGGCTGCCTGACGTTTTTTCTCCAACCGTTCGTCCGGGCTTTGATCTGGTCGGGCCTCATCCGACACGCCATCAAGAGCCATATGCACGCAGGCCCAACCTTGCACGCCATGTCGCACCCAAGTCCACACCCAAGTCCACACCCATATCGCGGGAACGCTCGGGTCGAGTGCGCCCTCTCGCGTTCCTCCGATAGCCTGAAGTGCATTCGGCAAGGTGACGTAACAGAAAATGATGCTTGCCTTCGGAACTCGAAGAAGGTAACATCATGGCGTATCACGCCATCACTTTCTCTTTCTTCAACCTATCCACATTCCCGAAGCCACGCGCTCGGAATCCTCCGATGAGCCAAGATCTCCCCACCATTCGCCTCTGCACTGCAGATGTTCCTTCCGACGCGCGCGACCCTCACAGCTTTTTGCCGGATCTCGATCAGGTTTGCAAGCCCGTGATTGACGAGCGTAACCCGCAGCTCATTATCTACTCCTGCTTTTCCCGCAACTTCCGCCGCCTCCCCGAAACGGCGAGGCGCCTCTTCATCTGCCTTGAAAACGTGCACCCCAATTTCAATGAGTGCGACTACGCCATTGCCTGTCAGCCCATGACGTTCGGGGATCGCTACCTGCGCGTCGCTCCTTGGGAATACGGGTTCAATCTGGAGGGAATCAACGAACGTGCTCCCTTTCTCGCCGAGCCCAAGACCCGCTTCTGCAACTTCATCTACTCGAACAACAAGGCTCGCTATATCGGCACCCAAGAGCGCCTCAACTTCTGCCGCGCTCTCATGAATTACAAACAGGTGGACTGCCCGGGACGCGTCCTTCACAACATGGAAGCCCCGGAGTTGGATGGTCGCTACACCGACTCGCGATCCGCGAGCAAAATGGCCTTCATCCGCTCCTACAAGTTCACCATCGCCTGGGAAAACACTTACGGTGAAGGTTACTGCACCGAGAAGCTGATCGAGCCCCTGATGGCCGGCTCCGTCCCCATCTACAAGGGTAGCCTCCCGGAATGCATCAATCCGAAATCCGTCATCAACGTTGACGACTTTGCCGACACGGCTTCCCTCATTGACTACATCCGCTACTTGGATGAAAACGATGAGGCCTACCGCGCCATTCTGGCTGAAAAGCCCCTGCTTGACGGCTACAAGCTCAACTGGCGCGAGCGCGTGTGCGACTTCCTGCGCCACATCATCGAGCACATCGACGAGCCTCGCTGTCGAGCCCCCTTCCGTCGCGACACCGAGTGGCTCATGCTCAAGGAGGCCGGTTTCCTCGGACGTGCCGGCATGGCCGTGACTCAGGCCCTGAGGCGGCTGGGCAAGCGAAAGGGCTGAGCGTCCGCGACGACTTCTCCGTTTCCGTTCCTCTTTTCGCATCGCTTCTTCACCTCTTCCCTCCCTGCGTCATACTGCCATCAGCGGCGTCTCGGGACAACACCCTTCACCCACGATTCAACTCAACCACTCACCATGAACATACGCTTAAGCCTCATCCTCCTCGCTCTGCTTTCAGCCAACGGCAATGCCGCGTGCACAGAGCCGGAGCTCCCGGTCATCGTCCGCAACGATTCCATGTCCGTCTCCCTCTTCAGCGAACTGGCGGATCAGCAGACGGGCAACATGGCCTTCTCGCCGAGTTCGCTGGCCGAGGTGCTGCACCTGCTGGAGCAGGGAGCTGCCGGCGAGACGCTGGCGAAGCTCCGCGAGCATCCCATGGGCTCGCTTCGTGTGCGACATGCCATCAAACCGCTCTCGGCCAATGCCCTCTTCGTCGCTGAAGACGTCAAGCTGAAGCGCGACTTTCCGCAGGTTCTGCGCGTCCCTTTTGCCTCGGCTCCCGCTGAAGCCGCGGCCGTCATCAACGACTGGTGCGACGAGCACACCAAGGGCACCATTCCCGGCCTGATCTCGGAGAGCTCTTTGCCGAGCTCCACGCGCATGGTGGCGGCCAACGCTCTCTACCTGAAGGAGCGCTGGCTGCATCCCTTTCCAGAGGGGCAGACGCGGCCTCACCCCTTTACCCGGGCAGACGGCAGCAAGGTGACGGCCTCCATGATGCAAGCGGATGCGACTCTGGCCGTGGCCGAGGGCAGTGACTGGCAGGCCGTGGCCCTGCCCTACGCCGCGCAGCTCGATGGGGAACCGACCTGCATGGTGGCCATCCTGCCCCGAGGCTCAGCCCGCGACTTTGCTGCGCGACTGACGCCGCAGAAGTGGGAGAGCATCCGCGCCGCTCTGGCTGCCGCCCGGCCTGAAACCACGCGAGTGCTCCTCCCGGACTTCGAGCTTCGCACGCCGGCCTTCAGCCTGCGCCCGGCGCTGGAGAGAGCCGGCCTGTCGGACATCTTCGCGAGTCGGGCCAATTGGACAGGCTTCAGCGATGAGCCCATGGAACTGGCGGACATCGTGCAGAGCTGCTATGTTCGCGTTGACGAAGAGGGCACGGAGGCCTCTGCAGCCAGCGCAGGGGTGATCGTGGAAAGCGAAAGCATGCCGGAGGAGCCGAAACGTGAGCTCCGCTTTGACCGCCCCTTCCTCTGGGTGATCACGGGCTTGCACAGCTCGGCCGCTCCGTACTTTATGGGCCTTGTGCAGGATCCCACGGCGCCGCAAGCGGAACGTCCGTAAACGAAGTGACGGGCCGAAGGGAGGTTCGCCCGAAGGCAAGCACGGAGAGGCCCGAGCCGGCGCGGCAAGCGCTCGCACGGTGGCACACGCTCACAAGGAGAGCTCTCTGACCCGGCGCCGCTCAGGGTTTCTTCGCCGAGCTCTTTTTGGCAGTCGAGTCCGTGGCACCGGCGGCGCGGAGAATCTGCTCGCAGTCCTCACGGCCGAAGAGCTCGGCAGATTTCAGCGCAGTCGAAGGGCCGGACGACATCGACGTGGGGTGTGTCCTCGTTCTCGCGTTGACATAGGCTCCTTGCGCGATGAGCGCGCGCAGCACGTCGGCATACCCCACCGCCGCTGCACCGTACAGCGGCGTCCTTCCCGAGCGATTCACGGCGTTCACGTCCGCCCCCGCCGCCGCGAGCAGGCGCACAACCTCGACGGACTGCGCTACGGCGGAGGGGTCGCTCGGTTTTGCCCCCTGCTCGGCTGCAGCTCGAGCCTCGGCGCCGTCGGGTTCAACCACGCACACGCAGCCGCGCGCCGCCACCCAGTGCATCGGCGTGGCGCCCAAAGCATCCTTCGCCTCGGCGTCAGCTCCGGCAGCCAGCAACAGGCGCACGAGCTCCGCATGCCCGCCGGCAGCCGCGCGGTGCAGCGGAGTCTCGCGCAGCAGGCGATCCCGAGCCTGAACATCAGCCCCGGCGGCCAACAGGCGCCGCGCGGCCTCGGCATCACCCGTTCGAGCCACCTCCAGCAGACGCTCGGAAAGCGTGAGCTGCGGAGCTGCGGGCACTGCCGCGAGTGCATCGCCCGCCGCAAAGCTGAGGCCTCGCATAGTTTCACCACCCGGTTCGCGAATCCCCGTGAGCATCAGGGCGACCCCGTTGCCCTCGGCGCTCGCCCGCTTCACGCGTTCGACGTTCGCCGCCGAGAAAAAGCGTCGTTCCTGCTCCTCATCGGCAAAGCTAAGCTTCGCCGTGAAACAGACGGGGCTGAGCTCTTCACTTCCGGCTTCTTCGCTGCTGCGGTGCGTTAAAAGCGTCACCGTGTGAGCCTGAGGCTCGATATCGGTTACAGGATAGGTGAAGGCGTCGGGACTCCCGCTGCTCTTGACGTATTTCTGCATCGGGACGCCGTGCAGCGCGCTCTCGGACGGCGAGCCGTCGAAATCCGATGCGTCCAGCTGCCGGCGCTTCTCCGTCTCGGCGTAGTCGAGCACCCCCTCCACTTCAGCATTCAGCCGGTAAAAGGGAGGCATGACAAACCAGTTGCTCACGCGAAGCCGCGGGCGATTCCATGCATCGGTTCCCGTCTCGAAGTGCCCGCTGAAGCAGACGGCAGGTGGTGCGAAGTATTGATCAGCAAAGTCGGGGTTCTGGGCCTGCCACTTCACTCTGAAACTGAGCTCGCAATAGTTCATCTCATCGCGAGGATCCACGAACGCGATACTCACGCAGCGCAGCGCATCTCCGCACCACACCCAGGCCCGTGGCTCGGCCCCTCCGGCGCCATCGTGCCACATGACGGGGTAGAGGTGCTCAACCGTCTGCATTTCCGGCTCCTCATCCTCAGCATGCCGGACGGAAGAGGACGAGGACGGAGAGGCCGCTCGCAAAGCAGCCGTCGACGCAAGTACCGGCTCAGAGCCTCCCCCGGCGATAACGCAGGGTGCGAGCATAGCGGCGGTTGTCAGGAGTCCGAACGAGAAAGTCGAGAGGGTGTGAGCTGAGTTCATGGGGAGCGTTAGGGGGTGTTACAATGGTTGAGGGTTAAATGATAGCTGAGAGTTGAAGTAAGCCGCCTGCGTTCAAGTGCAACGAGGCCGAACGCGTTTCTCCGGATGAAATCCTACACGTTTTTTTCGTTAAGTCGAGCAAAAAACAATCCGCTTCGGGGTTGTGCGGCTACGCCCAAGCGAGCAGTGGTGTACGCACGGCATGCCGGACTCCCGCATCTCTCTGTGGAGAACTCGAAACGGCTGGCGGAAAAGACAACAGGCAGGGGGGGGCGGCGAGTGAACTTCGTCATCTCGGATGCCTTTTGGAGAAGGGGAGGAATGATTGCCCGCTCGTCCTTGATGAGGCCAATTGCGCGACGGAGCCCGGGGGAGGGCGCACTTTTTCCTTCCATCGAGTCAGAAATGCTCTATAATGGTCAGCGCAGCACAGCACCTATGCCTCACTCGGAAAACAGAAAACGCAATCAGCCGGGGTTTTTCCGCTCCCTCCGGCAGCGCCTGTTTTCCCGTCGCCGGGTGAGCGATGGAGACGAAGAGGTGCTGCGGGAGTCCATGTTCCCTCATCCCGATGACGAGGACGAGGAGGCCGTGGCGCGCATACGCCCGCGCCGCGGGTTGCTCTCCGGGCTCTGGTTTCGCTTCAACGTGCTGTCCACCGTCGCGCTACTGCTCTTTCTGGGCTTCACGGCGCTGCTGTACTACATCCTGCTCCAGCTCTGGATTCCGCGGGACATGAGCACCATTCCCGGCTATCGCGATCAGACGCCGACGGCCGATCTGCGCGAAAAGCTCCGCCGAGCCGAGGGCACGGAGGTGTCCTTCACCGAGGAGGAGGTCAATCGCTATCTCTCGCAGACCTGCCGTGTGCGCCAGACCGGCATTTTCTCTCTGCTGGCTCATGCCGAGGGTGTGGCGTTCGTCTTTCACGACGGTTACGCCGAAATCATTGTCGACCGCTCGCTGAGCGCCAATCTGCATCAGACCTCAAGCCTCGATCTGCATTTTACCCGCGAGACGGAACACGGGCTCCCGGTGCTCAAGACGCATTTCAACGGCAAGGTGCCTCTGACGAACAAGGTACCGCGCGGCGGGCAAATCGGGGCGGCCGATGTACCCGAGCGCTGCGTGCAGATGCTCCGCTATGCCCTCGATTCTCTCTTAGCCTGTTATCCCGATATTATCGGTATGATTCAGGAGAATAATTATCTGCCGGTGTTCACCCCGGGCAGAGTAACGCTTGTTCCTTTAACCCCCGACAACAACACACCATGAAAAAGAGCCTGCTCCACGCTGCGATCCTCGTGCTGAGCCCCCTGCTGCTCAGCTCCTGCTTCATCCAAGCCGTCGTCGATACCTTCGTGCGCGACGAGTATCCGGGTCAACAGCCGCCCAGTGTCATCCGCGATGTCAACGGTAAGCCTGCCCCCGGCGCCCAGTGGCGCAAGATTGACACCAGCGATTTGCCGCCCTCCAACGCCCTGCGTCAGGAGTCGACCGGGCGCGCGGCGGACGGCCTGCCCTACGGCATCTCGACGGGCTACAGCAACATTGTGATCTCGCCGTATTACCCGAACTACCCGCTGGACTACACCGGAGTTGAGCCGGGCTCGAAGGTCTGGGACCCGTACACGCGCAAGGCTTTCTACATCAGTCGCACCTACACCTTCAACTGATGGCATGAGCGCCGCCTCTCCCGCTCCCTCTAAACTCCGCTTCTCGGACCGCCTCAGCGCGTGGCTCTGCCGCGCGCTCTGCGCGGTCATGAAGCGCGTACACGTTCGCTCCATTGCCCGCTTCGGCCGTGGCATCGGCTACGTCGTCTGGCTCGCGGCGCCATCGCGCAGACGCATCGTGGCGCGAAACCTACGCATCGTCTGCGACCCGATGCTGCGGGGGGCGGAGCTGAGCCGCATGGTTCGGGCCAACATCGTGCGCACCACGATGAATTTGGCCTGTTCCGTCAAGACGGGGCTGATGAATGAGCGCGAGTTTGCGGAGTCCATCAGCATAGAGGGAGCTGAGTTTTTTGAGCAGTCCGGGATGAACGGGCACACCGTTATCTCCTGCATTCCCCATGCCGGTAACTGGGAGATTCTCGCACGCATCCGCCCCCGCTTCAAGCGGGTGGAGCACTTCGGCTCGATGTACCGCCGCCTGAGCAATCCTCTGCTCGAGAAGATGGTGTACGACGCGCGCACGGGCTATGGCTGCGAGATGTTCAGCAAGGAGGACGGCCTGCGCGCCGTGCTCAAGCTGGCGCGCAATGGAGGCTTGCTCGGGGTGCTCAGCGACCAATTCACTCAAGAGGGCCTCTTTCTGCCCTACTTCGGCAAGGTCACGGGAGTGACTCCCCTGCCCGCCCTGCTCTACAGGCGCTGCCGAGGCAAGGGCAAGCTGATCTCCGTCTTTTCCCGCAACATCGCCCTCGGTAAGTGGCAGGCCGTGCTGGATCGCGAAATCAAGTTGCCCGAAGGCTGCGATGATGAGGCCGCCATCACGCTTGAAATCAACCGGGCCTTGGAGCTCTGCCAAAGAGAGAATATTCTGGACGGTTTCTGGATGCACCATCGTTGGAAGGCCACGCGGTGTTTTGCTCCGGCCCAGTCGGAGGAGGCTCTCCGCCTCGCTCAGGAGAACTACCGCCTGCCCTTCCGCATCATTGTCTGTCTTCCCGAGCAAGCTGAGGAGGCGCTGGCGGTGCTGCCGATGCTGCGGGAGCTCAAGCACTCGCGCGGCGATGCGCAGGTGATTCTCATCAGCACGGAAGAGCAGAAAGGCTTCTGGGAACAGCAGCGCGACTGCGTGGATCGCATCGTCACCGGCGATGGCGCGGAGTCCGCCGGTGCTCAGCTTGAAGCGGACGATCTCTATCGTGACGGCCCCTACGATTATCTCTTCATGTTCAGCGGGAGCGTCTCGATCTTCAAGAGTCTGAAACGCCACTTCCCCCTCTACATCAGCGGATTCCGTGACAATCCCCTCTCCGCGAAGTTCCGCACGCGCTTTCCACGTCTGCCCTGGGGTCCTCTGCCCTGTATGGAAGAGGATTACCTGCGCCTGCTGGAGAAGCAGCACGATTTGAAGGTGAATCGCGCACGGGCTCTTGCTCCCATCGCCACGGCGGCAGAAGCGCGCGGCCCTCGCTGCTACATTGCGCCCTTCTCGGGCCTCGGAGAGGCCGATCGCTGGCCGGAGGCGCGCTGGGAGGAGCTCGTTGAGCGCCTCGATGCGTCCGTTACGCTTCTGGCTCTGGAGCGTGACGAAACGGAAGCCCGAGCCATGGCCTCACGGCTGGGTATCAGCTGCCGCATCTGCCCCTTCAGCGAGTTGACGAAGGCGCTCTCCCCCGCTGATCACCTCTATGCCGTCGACGGCGCCATCGCCCAGGTAGCGGCGCTCATGGGGGTGAAGGGGCGCGTGATCATGGCCAGCCGACTGGGGTCCCGCGTGTATCGGCCCGACGCCTCCCTGCGCCCGATTTTCCGCCACAAGCCCTGCCACCCCTGCGGGCGCGAAAACTGTGACCGCAGGGAACACTGCACGGACGACATCTCGGCTGAGGATCTGCTCGGGCGCTGAGCGTGCCTAGCGAGAGCACTCGGACATCCGGCGCAAGGTTCTGCTCTGCAAGCCGACATCAGCAAGACACAGAACCACACCGCAGAAAGGGCACGGTGGCTGGCGCGCCGGTTTGCGCGCCGGACTCGATTAACGCGCGCCGCTTTTCGGCGAGCGAGGCGTCACGCTTCGTTGCTCGGCAGCAAAAAGATCATGCGCTCGATGCCGTGACGCGTGACTTCATTCCAGAGCGCCTTCTCCATGGAGGAGCTGCGCTGTCGCCGCTCCTCCTCGCTCATGGCCTCGACCGCTGAACGCCCCATGGTCTCTTCGAGGCTCTGCTGGGCCGCGCGCAGCACGAGCTCCTCCCAGAACACAGAATCGCGGTATTCATCGAGGAGATCCGAGAAATAGGCCTCATCGACGTAGTTGCGGCGAAAATACCAGTAGCCGCAGTCCGGGTTCATCTCCATGTCCGGAGCAATGGAAGGCACCCCGCGAGCGGCCTTGAGCAAGTCGACGCAAAGACGCTGCCATGCGTTCGTCTTGGCTGAGGGCATATCCTGCATCACCTGACCGAGCAGGGCGAGCACCGCGGCGCTCATCTCGGCCAAGTTCCGCATCTCCTCTTCTGTCAGCTCTATGTTAACTTTGCTCATCGTGCTTGCAATCCGGGGTAGCGCTCGTGGTTGTCAGTTGGGGGCGGTATGAGAAAGGGGGAAAGGGCTCTGGAAAGCACCACACACGGGCTGATGCGGGGCAGCGTGGTGCGCTCTCAGATGAGGCCGAGCTCCATGCGGGCCTCCTCGCTCATCATGTCCTGATTCCACGGGGGATCCCAGACGAATTCAACATCCACGGACTTCACGCCCTCCAGAGCAGCAATGTTCATCTCGGCCTCGGCCATCAGGTGAGGCCCCATGCCGCAGCCGGGAGCCGTGAGGGTCATCTGCACGTTCACGTGACTGCCGCCCTCCTGCTGGGGAATAACCTCGACACCGTAGACGAGGCCGAGGTTGACGATATCAACGGGAATCTCAGGGTCGTAAATGTTGCCCAGCACCTTCCAGACGCGTTCCTCGAGCGTTAAATTCTCATCGGAGCTCTCCTTCCCTTCAGTGGGCGGGATGATGCCGGCCCGCGCGGCCTCTTCACGCGTAATGCGCACGAGCCCGAGATCCGACGCCGCGGTGATCGTGTTACCGAGCATCTGCGTGATGTAAATGCGGGAACCCTCCGGCAGGATCACGGCATTGCCCGCCGGAATCTGAATGGCTGCAACTTCAGCCTCGGTGATGACTTCCTGATTCAACATGTGGCGCAGAGATTATGGCAGAAAACGGCGGCAATTCAAGGCTAAACTCTGCCCTGCACCGCTCCATGCGCAACTTCGGCAAACAGATGAAGCGTATCGGATCGGCCATGTGGTCGAGCAACAAGGAACAAAGCTGCACCTCACACATGCATCCGAGCACCTTCGGGAATCATCGACCCCCCAGGCGACGTGAAGCTGTCTCACCCCGCAAGCCGAGGGCTCCACTCTGCTGTGTAGCGCACAAGATATTGCGCGCGAGCGTTGCGCTGCTCTGGAGTAGGCGTGGGCAGCAGACATCTGCGCGGGTGGCGCTTGATTCCCCGTCGGCGGGCACCATCGCGCGGCCGCCGGGGAATCAATGAGAGCCGCGGCCTCAGCGCGTGAGCTGGCGGCAAGCCTTGACGGTGTTGGCCATCAGCATGGCAATCGTCATGGGGCCGACGCCGCCGGGAACGGGCGTGATCGCCGAGCAGAGATCACGCACGTTTTCAAAGTCAACATCGCCCACAATGCGGTAGCCCTTCGGCGTCGAGGCATCGGGAACGCGGTTGATGCCCACGTCGAGAACGACGGCACCGGGCTTGATGAAATCAGCCGTCACCATCTTCGGGCGACCCACGGCTGCGACGATGATGTCAGCGGAGCGGCAGATCTCGGCGAGGTTGGAGGTGCGCGAGTGAGCAATCGTCACCGTAGCGTTTGCCTTCTTGCTGACGAGCAGGTTGGCCATGGGCTTGCCGACAATCATGCTGCGACCGATGACGACGGCGTGCTTGCCGGCCGTCTCGATACCGTAGGCCTTGAGCAGCTCCATGCAGCCCAACGGTGTGCAGGGGACGAAGCCCTCGTCTTCCTCAAGCACCAGCTTGGCCACATTGACGGGATGGAAGCCGTCGACGTCCTTGCGCGGATCGATGGTCAGCACGACAGCCTCCTCATCGATGTGTTTCGGGGGTGGGCTCTGCACGAGGATGCCGTGGATGCGGTCATCCTCGTTGAGGCGGCGAATCAGGGCGACGAGCTCCTCCTGCGTCGTCTCGGTGGGCAGCGTCCATTTCTGGGAGTAGATGCCCAGTTCAGCGCAGGCCTTCACCTTGGAGCCCACGTAGACCTGAGAGGCCGGATCTTCGCCGACGAGGACAACGGCGAGGCCGGGGGTGCGGCCCTGAGCGGTGAGCTCTGCTACTTCAGTCTTGAGCCCCGCGCGGATGCGCTGCGAGACTTCCTTTCCGTTGATGAGTGTAGTCATGATCGTGTTTCTTCTGAGTCGTTGGAGTGAAACGGGCGCACGTTCTGCTGCTTGCGCAGCTCGGCAAAGCTCGGGAAGTCGGGAGCCCCGCCGGTGAGCGCCTCTTCGAGGAGAGCGCAGTAGCGCTTCTGCTCGGCATCATCGAGCTCACGCGGCACGCGGATCGGCTTCCCCCAGTGAAGCTCGACGCGGGAAAAGGGCTTCGGGATGATGAAGCCGTCCCATGCGCTGTTGATGCGCCAGCAGTGCGGAATCTCGATGCGAACGGGGATGATCGGCAGCCCGCTCATGGCAGCCGCCCTGATGACGCCCGGGTGGCACTTGTAGCGCGGACCCTTGGGCCCATCGGGCGTGATGCACATGCAGTAGCCGGCCTTGAGCTCGGAGAGCAGATCCATGAAGCCGGCGACGCCGCGTCGATTGCTGGAGCCGCGCACGGCTCGCATACCGTAATCCTCCGCCACCGTGGCGAGCATGGCGCCGTCCTTGCTCGCGCTCGTCAGCATGCTCATCGTGATGCTGCCGCGGACGACGTATTTGTAAAAGTGACAGGGAACGAAGGTGCGGTTGTGCCAGAGGGCGATGATGACCTGCTTTTTACCCATGTCCGGGTCGCCGTCGTTGACCATGCGCTTGCGCAGGGTGCAGCAGATGCCCCAGATGGCCAGCCAGAGCAGATGCCCCAGCGGGCGCGACCACCACTTGGAACGCAGTTCGCTCGCCATGCCGCTCAGATACCGAAGAGGTTGCCGGAGCCGCCGGACGCAGGCGAAGACGTCATGTCACCACCTCCCCAGACGGGGTCATTCCAAGGCTGGGAGCTTCCCGACGAGCCTTCACCCGCCCCGCTTCCGGCGGGAAGAGACGGACGGGAAGCACCATTCGGGCTCGCGTCGGGAGTGGCGCCCTGCGTTGCACCGGGAGTCTGTGAGGATGAGGGCGCGGCGGGCGTGTTGCCGCTGCCGGAGTCCTGCTTGCCGGACTTCGCGTCAGAGCTGTCCAGCGAGCTTCGGATCCAAGCATCGATGCGATCCTCCTCATCACGGGCAATGCGCGTGCGCTCGGCGCGTTCCGCTACCTTGGAGGCGTTGAGCTCGCTTGCATTGTCATCCGGATCATTCGCCCAGCCGGAGAGCTTGGTATTGAGCCAGCACCACGAGCCGACCTGCTGGTAAACGGGATCGGGGCGTCCGTCGGTGTACTCGCGGTTGGTGAGGCCTTCGGGGATGCCGTAGTCGAAGGTGCCGGAGAGCGCATTCGCGCCATCGACAAAGACATCGGCTCGGATGTTGATTTTATCCGCCTCCGTCATCTCGCCGTCGCGAATGTAGAGGGCATAGCCGCCGTCCTTGCGCTCGACGCTCAGGCGACCGCTGCTGATTTTGATCGGGAGGTAATCGCCGCGACGATCGGTCTGAACGTGCTCACAGATGACGCTGAGGGCCGGCATGCGCGTGATGGTGATGTCCGCCACGGGGAAAACTCCGGAGAAGACGGGGCGCTCACTGCGCAGCGGCAGCTGCACCCTCAGGCCGCTCGGGCCGCCGTCGGCCGGGCGCACGACCATGGCCGTCAGCACGGAGGAGAAGCGCGACTCCGTGAACTCCGCCAGCGGAATGCGGCGCGCCCTCACGTTGAAGGGTCCTTCAAGGCTGCTACCGGCGGTGATGCTGCCGTCAAAGGCCAGCGTGCAATCCTCTTTATCGCTCGTTCCCTCCGGGCGGGTGAGCAGGTCGAAGGTTTCGATGCCGTCGGCACTGATCAGGCAGGTGCCCTCCACCAGCTGAAGGTTGCTCCACCCGCGCATGCGCAGCGTGCCGCGGCGAAGCGTCACCGAGTTAATGCTGCGGCTCTTGCGGGGGTAATACAGGTAACCTTGCACGCCGGAGAGAGCCAACAGCTCCTTACCCCCGGCGGAGGTCACTGCCAGATTGAGATCGCCGCAGGAAACGTTTTTGACCTCCCAGAGCTCTTCGCCTTGGTGAAGGGGCATTTGAAGGGTCGGGATATCGCCGTTGACCGTGACGGAGGCGCTGCCGATGGTGATGTCATTGCAGCAGGGCTTGCCGACAAAGAAGCTCTTGGCCGCGAGCTGCCCCTTGATCTTGCGCAGCTCGATACGCTTGAGCAGCGAGTCGGCCGGGAACTCGGCGACGAGGCGCTCGATGTGCATCTCCGTCCCCTTGATGGTAGCTCCCTCACAGATCAAGTTCTCAGCCCCCCAAGCCTCTTTGAGAGCAGCCGTGCGATCGGTCAGATAGGCTTCGCCGGACATGGTGCTCATGCGGTACGCAAAATAGCCACCGCCGCAGAGCGCCAGCAGGACGATCACCAGCACGACCACGACGGCGGCCTTCAGGCTGCGTCGCCGCTTGTCGCGCTTGCTGAGCATGACTCGCTTCTTCTTCGTCACGCGAATGACCTTGGTGCCGTCTTCGCGCACGATCACTTCGCGCGACTTCTCCTTGCCGGGAGCATCTTCATTGAGCTTCCGGATGATGCTGCGCACTTGGGACTGCGGGTCTTCACCCTCCGACTCTGCGTACTTGTCGTTCTGATCGCTCATGATTCGTCGTCAAGAGAAAAGTTGAGTTTCTCATCGGGCTTCTTGCCCGTCTGGAAGTCGCGCCCCGTCGGATCAACGATGTCCACCTTTGCAAAATAGAGCACAGCCTTGCGCGAGCGGGATTTACCCTGCGAGCGGAAGAGGCGACCGACGAGCGGCAAGTCACCGAGCACGGGAACCTTGTCCTCGTACTCCACCGTGCGCGCCTCTTTGAGCCCGCCGAGCACCAGCACCGAGCCGGAAGCGACGGTGACCTTCGTGTTCATTCGGTAGCGCTTAATCATCGGCTGGAGAATTTCGTTGTCCGTGAGGCGCACCATTTTCACCTCATTGTTCTCCCAGAGAGCCACGTCGATGGGCTGGCCCCAGTTGACGAAGCCCTCAAACTCGTTGAGCGTTGAGGTCAGCGAGAGGGTCACGGCGCTGGCGTCGGCATTAATCTCGGCGTTGTGCACCTGAATGATCGTGCCGAAGCCGTTCATCTCATCATCCGTCATACCGAAGCGCGTGAAATCCGTCGGGTGCGCGGGTGTGGCAGCCAGAGCCTGACCATTATTATTATTATTATTATTATTGTTATTATTGTTGCCGAAATTGATATTGACGGTCTCAATTTCCGGCGGCTCGTACCCAGAGGGGAAGAAGACCTCGCGGACGCAGCCGAAGGTGATTTGTTCATCGCGATCCGGCTGGAAAACGATCTGCGGGCGCTGGAGCATGTCGACGCCCTTCTTCTGAGCCAAGCCCCGCATCAACACGGTGACGTCCGCGGTGTTCCAGATGCCGCGCAGGCCGAAGATGCCGGGAGACTTGCTCGTTTCGCGCGGGGTATATTCATTGACGGACCCGGTGCTGATGAGGCGGTCGAGGTTGCCGGCCGACAAGACACTCGATCCGGAGCGAAGTCCGTCCGTCACGTGAGGGGCGCCGGAGTCTCCGATCCCGACTTGGGCATCGAAGCCGCCGGTGACAGCCTGCTGAGCTGCGCCACCGGCTCCGTAGACGGCATCACCGAAGCGCGCGTTGAACATCCATTCAAAGCCGAGGTCATCGAGCTGCTCTTCGGAGACCTGCACCATGATGACGCTGAGCACGACCACGCGGTGCTCGCTGAGCGGCACGTTGAGCAGCTCCGCAATTTGCTCCATGTTGTGGGCGGTGTTGCGCACGTGCATGATGCGCTCCGAGGGGATGTAGCGCACGTGGGAGCCCTCGGGGAAGGAGATTCCCATCCCCTCCAGCGAAGCCTTGGCATTGACGCGACCGACGCTCACGGAGGAGAATCCCCCGTCTTCATCCTCCTCTTCGGCCGTCGATTCACTATCGAAGAAGTGAGGAGGCACGATGAAAGTGCGGTCAATCATCGGTCCGAAGTCCTTGCCGGAGTAGGTGAGCACAAGGCCCTTATCGTCGAAATAGTACGAGATGCCCAGCTGGTTGACGAGGATGTCGAGCAGACCGGTGATGGAGATCTGGCTCAGGTTGAGCGTGACGGTCTTGGACTGAATATCCTTGTAGCCCCGAGAGTCAACCGTGCCGAAGTACGGGATGACGTTGATGTGGCGCCGCGAGGCGTCCTGATTCTGAGCCTCGTCGCGCTGAATCTCGGCGCGCAGCAGGTCGACGACATCGTTGATGGTGGCGTCTTCGAGGATGACCTGCGGAAGGATGATGCCCGAGAGACGCTGCTCGAATTCGCCGGCGTCGGCCGGACCGGCATCGCGCTGCTGCTCGGCCAGCTCACGCAGGCGGCGCGAGGCCTCGTCCATCGGCTCAAAGTAGAGATCTGACGGAGGCGTCGTGTCGTAAAGAGCATCGACATCAGCGAGCGCCTTGGCGCGGAAAGCGTCGCGCGCGGATGTGCTATAGGACGCGCGGCGGTTGTGACAGCGCTCGATGCCGCGCCGAGCCGCTTGGTTGTATTTGTCGATGCGCAGGACGTTCTGATACGTGGCGATCGCCTGGTCATACAGGCCGAGCCCGTATTGCCCCTCGGCCAACGTCAGCAGGCGCTGCACTTCGTGCACATTGCCGACGTGCTCCGGCGTGAGGGCCGGGTTCGTGCGCACGGGGTCATTCGTGTAGACGAGTTCCTGCTTGGCGCGCTTGTTGTTCGGGGCGAGCTCGATGGCTTCCAGCAGGAATTCGCGGGCCTCGTCCGTGCGCCCCACCTTGCGATAGTCCATCGCCTTGGCGATGAGAGCATCGGACAGGCTCTCCTTGATGAAGGTGACCTGTTTCTCCGAAGCCGGAGCTTTGGGTATGACGGTCAGCGCGTTGCGATACAGATCGACGGCATCGGAGTATTTTTTCTCGGAGTAGGCCTGCCTCGCCTGCTGCAGCAGCAACATGGCATCCTTCACGGCTGCCTGCCGCCGGGCCTTCTGCTGCTGCGCAATGGCTGCATCATCGCCGGTGTCGCTCTGAGCAAAGGCAAAAGGAGCTGCCGAAAGAGTGCCGACAGCGAGAGAGGACAGGAGAAACGCTCGGGAAAACGGTCTCATCATGGTAAGTGACTTCATACTACCAAAGGAGGCACGTGAAGTCACTCTCAAAGTTTACTTTTCTGAAAAAAAGAGCTCTCCCCACCGAGGAAGGCGTCCGTCGCGGACACCTGTTTCCGTCGGGGAGGAGAGTTCTCGCCGAAGCTGCGGCGCCCCTGCGGGCTCAGAACGAGCCTCGCGGACGTCAGGAGTTCGGCGAATCGGGCAGGAAGCCCTTGATCTTGCCGATGCGCGTGGGGTGACGCAGCTTGCGCAGGGCCTTGGCCTCGATCTGGCGGATGCGCTCGCGCGTGACGTTGAACTGGCGGCCGACTTCTTCGAGCGTGCGGGGATTGCCGTCGGCAAGGCCGAAGCGCTGCTCGATGACGGCGCGCTCGCGCTCGTTGAGCGTCTTGAGCACGCCCGTGAGCTTGTTGCGCAGGGACGAGAAGGCCGCCCCTTCCATCGGGTTTTCGGCGCTCTTGTCCTCGAGGAAGTCACCGAAGGAGGTGTCATCCGAATCGCCTACAGGCTGCTGCATCGAGATGGGCTGCTGCGCCATCTTGAGGACGCTGCGGACGCGTTCGACAGCCATGCCGGACTCGGCGGAAATCTCTTCAGGCGTCGGCTCGCGGCCGAAGTCCTGCACGAGCTTCTTCTGCACGCGCATGAGCTTGTTGATCGTCTCAATCATGTGCACCGGGATGCGAATCGTGCGCGCCTGATCGGCAATGGAGCGGGTGATGGCCTGACGAATCCACCACGTGGCGTAGGTGGAGAACTTGTAGCCGCGGCGGTACTCGAACTTCTCCACCGCCTTCATCAGCCCCATGTTGCCCTCCTGAATCAGGTCGAGGAAAGCGAGGCCGCGGTTGGTGTATTTTTTGGCGATGGAGATGACGAGGCGCAGGTTGGCTTCAATCATTTCCTGCTTCGCGACCTGAGCCTCCTTCATGCTCTTCTTCATCGACTTGTAGTTGTCGAGGAACTCGGGAATCGTCATCCAGAGGCTCATCTCGTACTCCTGAAGGGCGTCATCGACCTCCTTGTTGTCGGGGTTGGCCTCTTTCTGGCGCTGAAGCTTCATGACGCGCTGGCGAATCTCGCGGATGCGCTGCACGAAGTTCTCATAGACCTTACCCTTGAAGGAGAACTGCTTGTAGAGCGTTCCGAGCTCTTCGAGGCACTCTTCAAAATCCTTCTGATAGGCGGCGACGGACTTCTTGCGACGCATGGCGACGCGCATGCGGGCGTAGGATGAGCGGGCCTCCATGTACTTTTCGTACACCTTGCTGATGAGCCCCTGCACCTTCTTCATGTATTTGTCGCGGGGGTCGCTGTCCATCACCACGCGGTCGAAGCGCTCTTGGTTGTGCTGCACCTTGTCCGCCGTCTCCATGTAGTACTCGGCGACAACGCCGAACTTGTTGAGACACTGCTGAAGCTCCTCTTCCGCCTGATCAATGCGGCGGGACTTCTTGACTTCGTCCTGGCGCGAGAGGAGGTCCTTCTGCCCCATCTGCTTGAGGTACATGCGCACGGGGTCATCGAGGATATCGTGCTCGGCCTCAGCCTTTTCCGCCTCGGTCTCATCGCCCGAATCAACGAGGCGCTGGCGCTCGCTGTAGTTGTCGACATCCGAGGCGTCGATGACGTCGATTTGCATGTTGCGGAAGCGCTCCATGATGGCCTCGTAGTCCTCGGGGTCAATCATGTCGTTGGGCAACACGTCGTTGATGTCCTCGTAGGTCAGATATCCCTGTTCGCTGGCCAGCAGAATCAGCTCGCGCACCTTGGCCTGCACGTCAGGAGAATCGACGATGCTGCCGGTGCGGCCTTCCTTGCGAATGGCCGATGAAGAGATCGGCGTCAGCACGGTGGGCGTATCATCGCGCACCTCGACACCCAAGGCATGCAGGCGCTCAAAGAGGCGCTCCTGATCGAGCTCCTCGTAGCCGTCCTGCGGCAGAGCCGAGAAAATATCATCATCCGTCACATAGCCGCCGTTTTTCTTCGCCAGCATGAGCAGATTTTTGAACGCCGTCTTGAGGATGATGTCATCCGGGAAAAATTCCTGAAGCTCGCGCGCAGTCACCTTGGGGTTGAAGCCGCCCTTGGCGCTCGACTTGCTGCCGGAGGCTGCCGATTTGGAGGAGGATTTCGAGCCGGAGGAGGGCCGCTGAGCCTTTTCGGACGCGTGGGCCGTCTCCTTGGGTGCGGACTTGTGGGCAGCGGCCTTGGTCGCAGGCTGGGGCGACTTGTCCGCAGCGCTTCCCTTGGCGGCGTCGCTCTTGCCCGCTGCCATGGCCGTGCTCTTTTTGGACGAAGCCGAGGAGGCAGGCCGGGATGAGCTGCTGCCTCCCTTTTTCTGGCTGCCGGCGGGCTGGGCGCTCGCCTTGATTTCCTGATTCGTGCCGGCCGTACCGGCCTCATTCTCCTGCTTCTTTTTCGGCGTCGACATATCTTTAAGTGAGGATCGAGGGTAGACTCCACCCCTTACGCTTTTTGTCAAGTTCTCTGGCAAAAACGCGGGGCTCATCTTACATATTTTTCACACTTTGTCAAGTCAAAAGTCTCATCTCAGCGTGCTTTTTTGAGAAAAAAAACGCTTTCTCCGCAAGGTGCGGGGTTCCGTGCGGGCGAGGAGGAACACGCCGGGATCACGCCTGAAGCGCGCCCTTGCCTCCCCGAATGTCGAGCACAGGCTTTTTGCTTGCAAAAGGGGACGGAACCATATAAAATGCAGGCGCTCACACTGATACAATGGCACACTCGATTCTCCTCGTTATTCCCGCCCGCTACGCTTCAACCCGTCTCCCCGGCAAACCTCTCGTAAAGATTGCCGGCAAGGAGATGATTCGGCGCGTGGCGGAGATCGCCGCCTCTATCTGCCGTCGCAATGAAGATTGCCGCTACGTGGTGGCGACGGATGATGAGCGCATTCTGACGTTCTGCCGAGGGGCTGAGATCCCCGCGGTGATGACGTCGGAGAGCTGCCGCAGCGGCACGGAGCGCTGCTGGGAGGCGGTGTGCAGCTGCGAGAAGGCTCCTGATTTCATTATCAACCTTCAGGGGGATAATCCGCTCTGCCCGCCTTGGGTGATTCAAGACCTGATCGACGCCTGGCGCAGCAGCGAGGGCGACGTGTTTACGCCCTGCATTCACTTGGACTGGGCGGAGTACGACCGCTTGGTGGAGGCCAAGAAGACGACGCCCTACAGCGGCACGACGGTGCTGGTGGACAAGGCCGGCTACGCCATGGCGTTCTCCAAGAGCACGATTCCGGCCATTCGCAAGCCCGAGAAGGCCCGCGAGCTGCTGCCCAAGAGCCCGGTGCGCCGCCATGTGGGGCTCTACGCCTACACGCGCGAGGCGCTCAAGACCTATTTTGAGCTGCCGGAGTCGGACTATGAGAAGGGTTGCGTGGAGGGCCTTGAGCAGATGCGCTTCCTCTACAACGGGCTGCGCGTCCGGATGGTCGAGGTGGATTACCGCGGGCGACGCACGACGAGCGGGGTGGATTCTCCGGAGGATGTGGCGCGCGTGGAGGAGATTCTGCGCGAATACGGTGAGTACGAGCTCTGAATGATGGCTGCGGACGATACGAAGATTCCCGAACACGTTGCCATCATTATGGACGGCAACGGCCGCTGGGCACAGCAGCACGGCGTGGCGCGCTCCAAGGGGCATGAACAGGGCGGGTTGGCGGTGCAGCGCGTAGTCGACTTCTGCCTTGAAAGGGGCGTCAAATGGCTGACGCTCTATGCCTTCTCGACGGAGAACTGGGGGCGCTCCAAAATTGAGGTGACCTACCTCATGCGCATGCTCAACAAGTACCTCAAGGAGCGCACGCCGGAGATGGAAGCCAAGGGCGTGCGTCTGCGGGCGATCGGCGAGCTGCACATGTTGCCGGATTACTGCCGCAAGACGCTGGAGCGCTGCGAGGAGCAGACGGCTCACAATACGAAGCTCAATGTGGTGCTGGCACTCTCATACGGCTCGAGGCAAGAGATTGCGGCGGCGGCGCGCACGCTGGCTGTCCGCGTGCAGCGCGGCGAGCTGAAGCCCGAGGAGATCACGCCTGAGCTGCTGGGCTCCTGCCTCTACACGGCCGGGATGCCCGACCCGGATTTGCTGATCCGCACCTCCGGCGAGATGCGCGTCTCCAATTTCCTGCTCTGGCAGATCAGCTATGCGGAGATGGTGGTGCTGGATGTGCTCTGGCCCGATTTCTCGCGCGAGCATTTTGATGCTGCGCTGGCTCAGTACGCGAGCCGAGAGCGCCGCTTCGGCAAGCGCTGAGGGCTGACGCGCGGTTACGGCTCACCTGCTCTTTGCCCCTGCCTCATTGAGTCAGGGGCGTTTCTTTTCTCCGGCTTTCACGCCCGCCGCCTTCCTCCCTCGGGTCAAGAGCCGAGATGCCGGGTGCTGTGCCGAGAGGGCCGCCTCGGAGGACGGGACGCCGTATCTCACGAGCGGGTTTGCGACTCCGCGGATTGGGCAGCCTTCCGCTGATCTTCTTCGTGCCGGAGCATGTCCTCGGGGGTGAGGGTTTTCTGCGTGCTGAAGGTGCGTCGCTGGTCTTCTCGGGTGTAAGGCGGTGAAACGAAGTCCGGGTGACGGTCTAAGTTCCGGCGGAAGTTGTCAAACGGGCGCTCGGGGCTTCCCCATGCGCGTTCCGCCAATGCGGCGGCACGCGGGAAGGCCATATAGAGCAGATGCTCGTAGCCGCGTATGTATTCTGACCAGAGATTGGCTTGGAGTCCGACGATGAGTCTGTTGTCGGGCAGCTCCATGTTGAAGACATCTCGGACTGAGATGACTTTTTTGCCCATGGAGAGAGGTTCCTGCTCAGAATCACTCTGACGAAAATCGAAATAACAGTGAGTATTGGGGGTGAGGATGACGGGAAGGCCGAGTTTCATCACGTCGTCGAGCATATCGGAACGCCAAAGCATGACGGTTTGTCCCGTAACGCCGTTGATGGCAGCTTCATCCCATGTGATGGCCTTTCGACCTTTTTCTGCCAGATAATCTACGAATTTCTGACTCCAACGTCTCTGTTTTTCAACGGGAATCAGGTGGGTGGGTACTTCGTCGCCTCCGATGTGTACCGGGGTGCCCTCGGGGAACAGGGCGTCAATTTCATCAAAGACGGTTTTGTAGAACTGCTCCGTAAAGGGCTTGTCGACGTCAAGAGAATCACAACCCTTCAGTCCGTTCCCGTATTTCTCAAAGCCGGGTGCTGCCAGCTCGGGATAGGAGAAGATGGCAGCGTAGGAGTGCCCGGGTATGTCAATTTCCGGCACGATGGTGATGAAGCGCTCACGCCCGTAGTCGATGAGTTCTCTCATGTCCTGCTGGGTGAAGTATCCGCCGTATACTTCCTCAAAATCACTGCCGATGCGCGTGTCCGGCCAATACCATGCCGGATTTCGGTTTTCGCGTCTCCATGCGCCGATGCGCGTGAGATTCGGGTAACTGTTGATTTGCAATCGCCAGCCCGGGCCGTCCGTGAGGTGCAGATGCAAGCGATTGAGCTTGAGCGCCGCCATGCGATCCATGAAGGCTTTGAGTTCGCTGACGGTGAAGAAATGGCGCGAAACGTCAACGTGCAGGCCTCTCCAGCTCAATTTGGGGTAGTCGACGATTTCCAGTGTCTGCGGAAGGTTCTCGCCGTATTCGGCTTCCAACTGGCGCTTTGTTTGTTCGGCATAAAAATATCCGGCTTCGTTGCGGGCGCTGATCTGCCAGCAAGCTTTCCCCTCGGCATCACGGGTGAGTCGCAGGATGTAGCCGCCGTCTTGCTCAGGCGGAAGGCTGTTTGAGATGTTGTGTCGAATACTCTGCGGCGCAGGGATGACGGCCTGGCAGATAGAGGGAAGCAACAGGGGAAGGGCGATGAGGGCGAAGAGGCGTTTCACAGGCATCATATTACGGGAGAGAGACTGGCGGTGTTTTTGGTGTGTCTGGTTTGGTGGTGATGGTGACGGATTATGCGTGCAGGACACGAAGGAGGTGGGCAACGGGCAGGCCGATGACGTTGTCAAGGTCTCCGTCGAGACGCTCAATGATGAGGTCTCCGTGCTCTTGGATGGCGTAGGCCCCGGCCTTATCCAGTACGTGTACGAGGCTGAGGTAACGGCGGATGGCGGCGTCATCAAGAGTGCGGAAGGTGACGCGGCTGACCTCGCAGAAGTCGCGGCGCTCCCCGCCGGGCATGATGACGGCCACGGCGGTGCAGACGCTGTGGGTGCGGCCGCTGAGGCGCCGCAGCATGGCAGCGGCCTCGGCCTCGTCAGCAGGCTTGCCGAGGGCCTGCCCGTCGAGAAAGACGAGGGTGTCGGCGCCGATGACGATGGCCTCGGGATGCTGCGCGGCGACGGCTTCGGCTTTGGCTGAGGCGTTGAGCGCGCAGATTTCTGCGGGAGGCAGGGCCGCGTCGTTGATTTCGTCCGTCTCGCGGGTGATGACCTCAAAGCTCAGCCCCTCGCGCGCGAGAAGCTCGCGGCGGCGCGGGGATTGCGAGGCGAGGATGATCGGCGGCTGCATCAGCGGGCGGAATCAGGAGTGGGCTCTTGGTGTCGCTCTTGGGTGTGCTCGAGCGGAGACATGGAGTCGAGCACGCGGCGACGGACGGTGTCGGGCAGATCCTGAATGGTCTGGATTGTTGTGCCGATGAGCTTCGCGACGTCCGCGCGGCAGGCGTCGCGATCCGCCACGGAGTCAAACTCAAGCCCGACCATGGCGCGGCCGACGGATTCTCCGGAGTACTGGTAGTTGAAGTAGCAGAGGTTGGCGTATTTGCCGACGGTTGCCATGAACTCGGTGAAGGCACCCGGACGCTCCGGGAATTCGATAACGAAGAAGGTGGGGTGCGAGAGCAGGACGCGATCGTAGGAGATCATACGGAAGCGCACGTCGTCATCATGGCTCACGTCCGTGGCCTTGAGGTGTTTTTCGGCCAGGCGGCGATCGATTTCCGCGAACTGCTCGTCCGTGCCGAGCACGCCGAAGACGGGGTGCTGGATGTCGCCGCGGATGCGTCCGTACTGCACGTCGGTGAGCAGGACGCCCTCCGGGATGCTTTGCAGGTACTTGAGGATCTGACCGCGCTTGGTCTCCATCGGGATGCGCAGGTAGCGCATCTTGCGGTGCGTGTCGCGGACGCCGGCGCGGCTGGCGACGACGCCGAGCTGCGAGAAGTCCATGTTGGCGCCGGAGATGATGACGAGGCATTTTTCACCGGGCTTGATGCGGCCTTTCTCCCAGTCCTGCACGAGGGCGGCGAGGCCCATGGCGCCCGAGGGCTCGGGGGCGATGCGCAGCGAATTCCAGAGGGAGCGGATGGCCTGGCAGACTTCTTCGTTGGTGACGGTGACGTAGTCGCTGAGCAGCTCGCGGCAGAGGCGGAAGGTGAGCTCGCCCGCCACGCGAACGGCGGTGCCGTCGCAGAAGACGTCGACGTAGGGCAGTGTGACGCGCTCCCCGGCCTCTACGGCCTTTTTCATGGAGGCTTGGTTGACGCCCTCGACGCCGATGAAGCGGCAGTCGGGCCAGAACTTGCTCAGCCAGCAGGCACAGCCGCTGGCGAGGCCGCCGCCGCCGATTTGCAGGTAGACGCGATCAAAGGCTCCGATGCCGCTCATGATGATTTCGTCGGCCAGAGTCCCCTGCCCGCCCATGGTGTCGATGTCATCGTAGGGGTGGACGAAGGGCAGATGGTTGGTGTCGGCAAACTCGTGAGCTGCGGCGGAGGCGGCATCGTAGGAGTCGCCCACAAGCACGATTTCCACATGTTCGCCGCCGTGCTGGCGGACGGATTCCTGCTTGACGGCCGGGGTGGAGCGCGGCATGAAGATGTGGGCCCGGCAGCCGAGGCGCGAGGCGGCGAGGGCGACGCCCTGCGCGTGGTTGCCGGCACTGGCGGCCACGACACCCTTGGCGCGCTGCTCGGGGCTGAGTTTGGCCATGCAGTTGTAGGCGCCGCGCCACTTGTAGGCTTTGATGGGGCCGAGGTCCTCCCGCTTGGCGTAGATGACGGCATCGACGCCGGGCAGATTCACGCGCTGGAGCGGTGTGGGGGCTCCGACGGCGTAGACGCGCTGTCGCGCCTGCAGGATTTCATCAAACAAGTGGTCACGAAGTTCGCTCATAGTACGCGATCCATTTTACACCCGGTAACAGGCTTTGGCAAGAGTCTATTGAGCCATGCCGCCACCCTTTTTGAGTCCCGAGAGCTCCGTCGTGCCGGAGCGCGCCTCATCCCGCAGCGGGCTGCCTCTCGAGAGGGGCCTCATCCGGCCTCAGGGGCGGCGTCCGCCCCGCCCCTGCGCACCATCCCGCGCCGCGACGGCGCTCAATCTTTCTTCGCGAACGGTTTTTCCGCTTGCAGGCGGGGGGCTCTTGTGGTAAGGGTAAAAATATGCAGAAAGTCACATACCGCGATGCTCGGGCCGGGGAGGACGCCGGCAGCCGCGCTCTCTTCGGCTCGGGATTACTCCGCCGCCTGCTTCCTCTCTCTTCTCTGGCGGCGGGGCTGTTGCTGACCATGCCGCTCCACGCAGACGATGAGGGTGAAGATGCCGCCGGAAAGGATGCGTCGGCCCAAACCTCAGAGCCGGAGATTGACCTCAGCCCCGCGGGAGCCAAGAATGCGGCCAACGGCAAGGCCTTGCTGCGCATGGTGCGCGAATACGGCGAAAAGGATGATTTTGCCGGGCTGGGCGAGGCTCTCGATGCGCTCCTGAGTGAGGCGTACCCGAAGCTGGAGGAGAAATATCCCGACGGCGATGCTCCCCTTTCAGCGGTGAAGGGAGATGCCGCGCAGTACGCGCTGGCCTGCTCGCGCGTGATCAACATGGCGCTGGCGAACAACGAGGGTGTGGATGATGAGGAAAATGCCAAGTTCATCAACTGGATGCTGCGCGGCAAGGGCCGCCCCTGCCTCAGCCTGACGAAGGCCGCTGACAAGGCGAAGATGCCGATCGGGGATCAGGAGGTGCGGATCTGCATGCTGCGCTACGCCTATGACAAGCTGGGGGCGAAGGCTTCCGCAGGCATCAAGACGCTGGTGGACCCGGCGGCCTGCGCGAAAAAGCTCTACCCGAAGTCCCGCAAGGAGATTCTGACCAAGATTAACCAGCTGCTCGATACGAAGCCGCGCGGCTGCGACGAGGAGCAACAGGAGGCGATCAACCGTGTCAATGTCGTGCGCTATCTCTGCTCTCAGCCCCCGGTGGTCAGCTACGATAAAAACTTCGCCGCCAACGCCCTGACGGCAGCCAAGGCCTGCAAGCGCGCCGGGCACCTCTCACACGATCTCGGCGATTTCACGGCGGATTGCAATCTCAACTACGAGAGCACGAAGACGATGTCGATGGCGCGCACGGTGATCTGCTACGTGGAGGATCCGGGCGACAACAACCGCGAGATGCGCGGGCACCGCGCCTGGGTGCTCCTGCCGGGGCTGGAGAAGACCGGCTTCGGCAAGATCGAGGATTTTCAGGCGATGTGGGTCAAGAGCGGGCACAACCAGCCTCGCCCGTCCGTGGGATACAGCTACCCGGGGCGCGGCTATTACCCCAAGGAGTACATGTGGGGCGACGGCTGGAGCTATTACGCGCCGGCCGGGGCTCGACTCTCGGAGGGCACGAAGGTGGAGATGTGGCAGCTGCCCTCCTCACCGCGCACGGCCCCCAAGGGGCGCGCCCTGAGCGACAAGAATCGGATTCCGATCAAGGCGACCTTCGTGCACGCGGACGATTCCGTTCCGGCCGGGCAGAGCGTTGTCTTTGAGCCGGATTACGACAAGTGCCTCAAGTACCGCGGGCGCGTTGTCGGTGTGTATTGGGTCCGCATCAGCTCCGGCTCGTTTGAGGATGAGTATATCGTTGAGCTGTACTGACGCACGCCTTCAGGACTCAGCGCTCTGAGCTACTCCGTCTTCCTGTGCGTCTTTGAGCCCGCTCTCGTCGCTTTGCGGCGGGGCGGGCTCTCTTGTTGACGTAGCAACACCTGGGAACCAAGAGGCACGGAAGCGATCCGCCGAGCTCCCTTTACGCGCTATATGCCTTTCCGCAGCGCGCCGGGGCGTCTGAGCGGGTGAAAGCGCGGCTGTGGCCGGGCTGCCGGGGGCTCGTTGCGATGCCGCGGCGCCGTGCCGCCTCAACGCCGAGAAGCCGACCGTGAGACCGAGACGTGCGCGGTGAACGGGGCGGGAATCTGCGCCTCGAAAGGCTCAGAACTCCGGGTACTCGGGCAATGGCGGAAGCTCCGTCGTCTCGGCTTCCTCCTCGACCTCCTCGTCGGGATCAACTGCTATGTCCTCATCGGTCGGGATCGGCGGCAGCGCGGAGGGGTGCTGAGCTGAAGGCCGGGGTGCGACGGAGGCCGCTCCGCCCCGGGGCCCCTGCCCCGACACCTCGCGTGCTGTGCTCGGAGCGGAGGGGTTGGACGCCCCCCATCCCGTTCCGGGAACACTTGCAGCACCGCCCGCATTCGGGAACGCGGCCGGGAAGAAGGCCCGCGCCCTCGTCTCCGCGGCGGCAATGGCGGCGCGCTGCTTGGGGGCGTTCCCGCTGCCGTCAAAGTTGACGGCGCGGCGGAAGATTTCCGGCTGTGTGCCGAAGACCATGTAGCGGTGCACGAGGTAGACGGGCTCGGTGCAACTGACCTTTTTCTCCAGCACGGTGAAAGCGGCCTTGTAACGCGAGGTGCTGAGGGCCTCGATCATGGGCGGGGTGTTGTAGCCGCCCGGGTAGCAGTAGGTTGAGCAGGGCGACGGCGGGAAGAGGGCGGCGAGGCGATCCCCCGAATCCAGCATCTCAACGCGGATTTTCTCCGCATAGGCGGGGCTGTCCTGCGGCACCTTTTTCCAAGCGCTGGGGTAGAGGTGGTTGGTGGAGTGGCTGCCGAGGGTGGCGCCGTTTTGTGCCATCTCGCGGATCATGTCCTTCGTCATGGAGTCGCCCTGCACACCGATGTAGCGCGTGTAGAGAAAGAGCGTGAAGGGGTAGCCGTAGGCTTTGAGGACGGGGTAGGCGTCGGTGTAGACGCTCTTCCAGCCGTCGTCGATGGTGATGAGCACGCAGCGCTCGGGCAGGCAGCGGCGGCCTCGCCGCCATTCGAGGAAGTCCTGCATCGTGATGACGCTCAGGCCGGCGTCGCGGATGTACTGCATCTGGGTGCAGAACTCGGAGGTGCGCATGCGCATGTCCGTCACCTTTTTGGTGTTGCTGAAGTTGTGGTAGCCGAGCACGGCGACGCGCGTGCGGTCGCGCGGCACCAGCGGGGCGTCGAAGCTCGTGGTGATCCAGTCTCCGGTGCCGTGTCGGCGGGCCAAGCGCCCGCAGGTGGGAACGGGCGGTGCGTCGGCCTCCAGATCGAGGAAGTCGGGGTCTGCTGCCTCCGCGATCTCGGCATCGACATCCATGATGGGCTGCCAGCCGGGGGTGCCGGGACTGCCGGCCGGCAGGGCGCAGTCTTTCAGGCGGTTGAGGATATCGGCCTCGCGCTCGGCGCTGCCGCCGCTGAGGATGGCGGCAAAGTCCTCGCTGCTCGCCACGTCGCGGCGCTCCAGCACGGCGGCGCCGGGCGCCTGGGCGGAGGAGAGTCCGGCGACCATGGTCAGTCGGCAGCCGGCGGCATCGAGCTCTCGGGAGCTGTTGCGAAGGCTGATGCCCTCGGGCAGCGAGAGGACTTCACAACGGCCGAGCAGCTCGCGGAAGTTGCGGAGGCAATCGACGATTTCGGAGCGCATCAGCTCGCGCAGCGTCGTGCCGCCGGCATCACGGGCGCTCTCCCACGCCTCGGAGGAGAGGCGGAGGCGCGTTGCGCAGATGACTCCGGCACCGCGGCGGCTGAGGTTCACGAGCTGGGTCGGCGTCAGGCTCGACGGCTCGGACGCCAGATTGCGGCCGTCGGCCTGCACGGCGGCGGGATAATCCAGCAGGTTGAGCACGGGGAAGGCATAGCGCACGAAGTCGGCGTCCGCCCGATCAAAGCAGAGCAGCACGCTGCGCGGCGGCAGTGCTTTCTCGCCGCGGGCGCCCGCAATGGCATCAGCCAGGGAGACGGGGGTAAAACCCAGCTCGCGCAGGCAGCGCATCTGCCGATGAAATGAGGCCGTGCTCAGGCTGCCGTAGCGGCCGTCCGATGTGATGGCGTGATAATTGAGAACGAGCGGAAGTTTCGCTTCGGCCGGAGTCGCCGTCGGCAAAACGGCCGGAGCCGCACAAGCGCTGTCTGAGAGAGACAGGGGAGCGGCGGCCGAAGCATGCTCGCGGTGCAGGCGCATCAGCACCGCCACCAGCACGACGACGGCCACAACGGCGAGCATCATCAGAGGCTCAGAGATGCGGCTCTTGCGTGACATGCGCCTACGGTATCACAAAGTGAGCGAGATGCAAGTAAAATGACGCAGTGAGCGCTTGAGCACCCGCAGCGGGAACAGGGCAGCTCCGACGGGCCCTCCGAGCCTCCTGCCGCAGCGGGGGGGGGGGCGATCACACGAGCCTCGACGAGCTCGGAAGTCTCGCGGCAGAGCTGGGAAACCGGTGCGAGCGCGGAATCCTGCCCGCCCCGGCCTGACGCAGTTCCGAGCGATCGCCGAGGCATCAGCGGCCGGGCACCATTTCAAAGGTGAAGCCCTTGAGGTACTCCGTCTCGGGGATGTTGAGCAGGACGGGGTGGTCGATGCTCTGGCCGTGCGTGGCGACGAGGCGCAGCGTGCTGTGCCCGTCGACGGCCGCGTCCGCGATCGTCTGGCGGAAGAGCGCGCTGCTGGCGTGGTGCGAGCAGCAGAAGGTGGAGAGCACGCCGCCGACGGGCAGCATCTGCATGGCGCGCAGGTGAATCTCCTTGTATCCGCGCAGCGCTCCCTGAAGGCTCTTTTTGTTGCGGGTGAAGCTCGGCGGATCCAGGATGATGAGATCCCACTTCGGGTCGGCGCCGTGGCGCACGAGGTCGCTCTCGCGCTTGAGGAAATCGAAGGCGTTGTCGGCCACGGCTTCCACCTGCACCCCGTTGAGCTCCGCATTGCGGCGCACGGAGGCGATGGCCTCCTCCGAGATATCGACCGCCGTCACGCTCGCGGCCCCGGCTTTGGCGCAGGCGAGGGCAAAGCCGCCCTGGTTGCAGAAGCAGTCCAGCACGCGACGCCCGCGGGCAAAGCGCGCGACGGCCTGATAGTTGTCCATCTGGTCGAGGTAGAGGCCCGTCTTCTGCCCCGTGGCCAAGTCCACAACAAAGCTCAGCCCGCGGCCGGTGGCTACGAAGGGCTCCGGCTGCTCCCCGGCAGCGACGTAGGTCTCCGGCTCAATGCCCTCGGCCAGCAGCATCGGGGAATCGTTGCGCACGATGATGCTGCGCGGTTGCAGCAGGTCGCCGAGCAGATCGCGGATGAGGCCGAAGCGCTGGTGCATGGCAATCGTCAGCGTCTGCACCACGAGGACGTCGGCGTAGCGATCGACGATGAGGCCGGGAAGGCCGTCGCTCTCACTCCAGACGAGGCGCATCATCTGCTCGCCGGGCAGCCAGCGCTCGCGCAGCGCGATGGCCTGAGAAATGCGGCGCGCGAAAAAGTCGCGATCGAGATCCTGCTTGCGGCGGGAGAAGCGGCGCGCGACGATCTGGGAGTGGGGGTTGTACATGGCAGAGCCGAGGTAGCGGTCGCGCTGATCCTTGAGCAGCACCACATCCCCGGGCTTCGGATTGCCGAAGACCGTGCGGACTTCCGTTCCGTATACCCAGTCGTGCCCGTGAAAAATGCGCGCTTTGGGCGCAATGATGAGACCTGCCATAACGGGGCAAGCTTACCCTATCCCCCGCGGCCTGTCAATCCGCAAAACGCCTTTTCGCCGAGCGGGCACCCACGGCGGGCGCCTCATTCAGCCCGGCGCACCTCGCCGCACGCCGCCCACTCCACCACCCACGCCACTGTCCCCTCCACAGCCTCCTCGCGGCCGGATTCTCCCCGAGAACACGGCAACAGGGGGCAGGATGCCGGAGGGCGTCAAACGTGCGTCAAACGGACAGCAAACGGGCGCGGGCCGAAGGCCCGCGCCCGGAAAAGGACGTTACAGAGCGCAAGGCATCAGGACTTGCAGGCCGAGCCGGGCTCGGCGCAGCAGGCGTCCTTCTTGCAGCAGCAGCTGTCGGACTTCAGCCCGGCAGCGGCCTCATCCGTCTCCTTCATGCCGTCGGCATAAAAGGGCTCGTCCTGAGGAGCAAGCATGCTGAGCAGGCGGCGGAACTCGCCGGCATGCTCCTTCTCCTCATCCGCCACATCGAGCAGCACCTTGCGAGCCAGCTCGCAGTCGGTGGATTCCGCCAGCTGCTCGTAGAGCTGGATGGCTTCGTACTCGGCTGAGATCATGTAGCGAATCGCGCGCACAAGTTCCGAGTGAGTCAACTTGCGGTCGGCCGCCAAACCACTGAATGCATTGCAGAATTCAGGCATTGTAATCGAGGAATAGGGTGTTATGATATTGAATTTCGTCTCCGGCGGGTAGCGGTGGCCACGCACCGAAGACCCAGTCCCCCCATCCTACGGGCAAGCGCGCTCAGCGTCAAGCTCATTCCGTCGGGTAGACGCTGTTGCGGGCAGATAACTGCATCCCAAGCCCAGAAAGATCCAAATTCTTTCTTTATATCTGTTTTTCGAGCGCGAAGAGCGGCACCTCTCCACCATCACCCGGGCAACTCCCCTTCCTCATTGTCCTCAACACATCTGCCCCTTGCGGTCTCTTACTCCCGCCGCCACGGCAGCTCATGCCGGGAGCGACTCGGGGAAAGGTGACTTCCGAGGCTCCGCATCCCGGCGCATACGCAGAAAATCCTTGAGGCGCCGCCTCAAAGCTGCTAGGGTGGTGGGGCTGCCGCCGGGCAGAGAAAACGCCCGCGGCCGTCTTTCTCACCTTCTCACGCACCATGAACATCAGCATCATCGGAGCCGGCAACATGGGCAGCGCCGTTGCGCGCGGTCTTGCCTCCGGCAGCCTCATCCCCGCGCAGAACATCACCGTCAGCAACCCGAGCCCCGCCAAGCTTCGCGCCCTCGAGGCCGCGTGCCCCGGTCTGCACACCACGGCCGCCAACGCCGAGGCGGCGCAGGGGGCTGATCTCATCATCCTCGCCGTCAAGCCCTGGAAGGTGCACGACGTCATTGACGAGCTCAAGCCGCACCTCGACTACGAGCGCCAGAGCATCGCCTCCATGGCCGGCGGCATCGGCACGGAGACGCTCAGCAGCTGGCTGGATCGCGGCGACGGGCAACTGCCGACCGTCCACTACCTCATCCCGAACACCGCCATCGCCGTGCGCCGCAGCATGACCTTCATCTGCTCGGCCCGCAGCACCCCCGAGCGCGACGCACGCCTGCTGGAGGTCTTCCGCGAGCTCGGCGATGCGATGCTCATCGAGGAGGCGCAAATGGGCGCCTGCATGGCCCTGGCCTCCTGCGGCATCGCCTACGTCATGCGCTACATCCGCGCCGCCACCGAGGGCGCCGTTGAACTCGGCCTGCGCCCGGGAGACGCCCAGCACATCATCATGCAGACCATGCAGGGCGCCGTGAGCCTGCTGGAGGCCAACGGCAGCCACCCCGAGGCGGAAATCGACAAAGTCACCACCCCAGGCGGCCTCACCATTCGCGGTCTCAACGCCATGGAGGAGAGCGGTTTCAGCGCCAGCGTCATCCGCGGCCTGCGTGCCTCCGTGCGCTGAGTGCGGCGCGGGGTTGCGTTCCGCAAGCCTTTCTCATCCTGCCCTCTTTCTCGTCCCCCCCTCCTTCCCCTCCGCCGTCACCTTTCATCACATTCCCCCGAAGGCGGTCCCCCTCGCTCGGCCCGCGGACCGAGCCCTCCACCCCACACCTTCCCCTCCTCATCCCATGAAACACAGGCGCCCCCTCATCGCCGTCAAGGTCGGCAGCAATGTGCTGACCCGCAGTGACGGCAGCCTCGACATCACCCGCATGTCGGCCCTCGTCGATCAGATCGCCGAGCTGCGACGCAACAAGCTCGACGTCATTCTCATCTCCTCCGGCGCTGTCGCCAGCGGCCGCAGCGAGCTGCGAGAGTTGCCCCACGGGCACATGGATCACGTCGACCAGCGCCAGCTCTACTCCGCCGTCGGCCAGGCGAAGCTCATCAACCGCTACTACGAGCTCTTCCGCGAGCACGGCATCACCGTCGGTCAGGTGCTCACCATGAAGGAGAGCTTCAGCACGAGGCGGCACTGCCTCAACCAGCGCAACTGCATGAGCGTCATGCTCGCCAACGGCGTGCTGCCCATCGTCAACGAAAATGACACCGTGAGCGTCACCGAGCTCATGTTCACCGACAACGACGAACTCTCCGGGCTCATCGCCACCCTGATGGGCGCGCGCACCCTCATCATCCTGAGCAACGTGGACGGCATCTACAACGGCAAACCCGGCACCCCGGGAGCCAGCGTCATCCGCGACATCACCCGAGAGACCGACCTGAGCCGCTGCATCAGCAGTGAAAAATCCGGCTTCGGGCGCGGCGGCATGGTGACCAAGAGCAACATCGCCCTGCGCGTCGCCGAGGCCGGCATCGAGGTACTCATCGCCAACGGCAAGCGCGACAACGTGCTCTGCGACCTTCTCTTCCGGCCCGAGAGCCTCAGCTTCACCCGCTTTCTGCCCCACAGCGAGGGCGGCAGCGACGCCGGCGGGCTGAAGAGCAGCCCGGGCATCAGCTACTCCAAGGGCCGCATCTTCGTCACCGCCGCCACCGCCGAGACCCTGCGGGCGGAAAGCGCCGCCGATCTCCCCCTCAGCGGCATCACGCGCATTGAGGGCATCTTCGAACCCGACGACCTCGTGCGCCTCATCGCCCCGGACGGCTGTGAACTCGGCATCGGCCGCAGTGCCCTCGGCAGCGAGGAAGCCCGCCGCCGCGTCGGGCGGCACGATACCGGCACCCTTGTGCCCGCCTCCAACCTCTACATCGAATAAGCGGCGAACCGCACCCCTGCGTGCACGTCGGCTCTGTCCCCGGCTCCCCTCCGCCTCCGGCTCACGGCCCCGCGCTCGCTCCCGCATCGCTGATCACGACCCTCCCCCTCCATCGCAAGCCGGCCCCGCCGGCAGAACGCCCCCCGTCATGGACCTCACCGCAACCTTCCGCCGCAGCCGCCAAGCGGCCCGCCGCCTCCTGCAACTCGACGAAGCGCAGATCAACCGCATCCTCCTCGCCGCGGCCGACGCCATACCGAGCGAGCAGGAGCACCTGCTGGCCGCCAACGCCGAAGACCTCGCCCGCATGGAGCCCGACAGCCCCCTCTGCGACCGCCTGCGACTCACCCCCGAACGCCTCTGCGACATCGCCGACGGCCTTCGCCACGTCGCCGCCCTGCCCAGCCCCCTCGGCCGCACCCTGATTCAGCGCACGCTGCCCAACGGGCTCGAGCTGCGCCGCGTCAGCGTCCCCTTCGGCGTCATCGGCGTCATCTACGAAGCCCGCCCCAACGTTACCTTCGACGTCTTCGCCCTCTGCCTGAAGGCCGGCAGCGCCTGCGTCCTCAAGGGCGGGCACGACGCCGACGCCTCCAACCGCGCCATTGCCGCCCTGCTGTGTCGCACCCTCGAGAGCCTCGGCGCCGATGCCGACACCCTCACCCTGCTGCCGCCCGATCGCGAAGCCGGCACCGTCCTGCTGCAAGCCCGCGGACTCATCGACCTCGTCATCCCCCGCGGCAGCAGCCGCCTCATCCGGCACGTGCGGGAAAACGCCCTCGTCCCCATCATCGAGACCGGAGCCGGCGTCTGCCACGCCTACTTCGACCGCGACGGCGACCTCGAAAAGGGACGCGCCATCATCAACAACGCCAAGACGCGGCGCGTCAGCGTCTGCAACGCCCTCGACTGCCTGCTCATCCACCGCGAGCGCCTCGCAGACCTCGCCGCCCTCTGCGCCCCGCTGCTGCAGCACCGCGTGCGCCTGCACGCCGACAGCGACGCTCTGGATGCCCTGCGCGGCCACTACTCGGACGATCTCCTCATCCCCGCCACCCCGGCGGACTACGGCACGGAATACCTCAGCTACGCCATGGCCATCCGCAGCGTATCGAATCTCGACGAAGCCCTTGAGCACATCGCCCTGCACGGCTCGGGCCACAGCGAATGCATCATCACGGAGGACTGCGACGCCGCCGAGCGCTTCACCCGCATGGTTGACGCCGCCTGCGTCTACACCAACGCTCCCACCTCCTTCACCGACGGCGCCCAGTTCGGCCTCGGGGCGGAGATCGGCATCAGCACTCAGAAGCTCCACGCCCGCGGCCCCATGGGGCTGGAGGAAATCACCACCTACAAGTGGATCATCCGCGGGCAGGGGCAAACGCGCCCCTGAGCCCGCGCCCGGCCGCCGCGGCACCACTCGCGGCGGTGCCCCCCCTCTCTCACCCACCCAACTCCGCCATGAAACCCCACCCCCGATTCCGCCCCACCATGCAACGACTCCTGGCCGCCTCCGCCGCCCTCGCCACTCTGCCCGCCTCCGGCAGCCTCGGCACCCTGAGAGCCCTCGCCATCCTCGGCACCGCCGGCGCACCCGCCCGCGCGGAAGAAAGTAGCATCGACGAGAAACTCCGGCAAGCTGAGCAGCGCGCCCGCCGCAGCTACGGCGAGCTCTACGGGCTGCCCGTCTTCATCCGCATCATCAAGGAAGACCTCGAGCTTGAGCTCTGGTGCTGCCGTGAAGGCCGCTGGAGCATCGCCAAAACCTACCCCATCGCCGGCATGAGCGGCGAACTCGGGCCCAAGACTCAGGAGGGCGACTGCCAAGCGCCCGAGGGCTTTTATCGCGTCACCCCGCCAGCTCTGAATCCCCGGAGCTCCTACCACCTCTCCTTCAACATCGGCTACCCCAATCGCTACGACAGGCAGCTCGGGCGCACCGGCTCGCTCATCATGATTCACGGCAAAGACTGCTCCATCGGCTGCTTCGCCATGACGGACCCCGGCATTGAGGAAATCTACTCCATGGTCGCTGCCGCCCTGCGCAACGGTCAGGAGGGCGTCCGCGTGCAAGTCTACCCCTTCCGCATGACGGACGAGCGCATGCAGCAGGAGGCCGATCACACGCACTTCGCCTTCTGGGAGCGCCTCAAAAAGGGCTGGGACTACACCGAGCAGAAGCGCGCGCCCTACCCCAATCAGGACGAGTAAACTGCCCCCCGCCGCCCTCGCCGCTCCGTTCGGAAATGGAGCCGGCGATTGCAAGCGAGCCCGCCCGCCATCGCGTCATCGAGCGACTTTCAACTTGACGGGAGCATCCGCTCTTGTTAGCCTTGCAAAGGAAGAGGGCATAATTGCCCTGAACATGACCATGAAGCCAGCCCATCACCCCTACGCCGTGATCCTCAGCACCGCCGCCCTCGCCCTGCCCCCGCTCGCCGCCGCGGACGCGACGGCGACACCCCCGGCATCCGCAGCATCCGCGGCGACGCCAGTTGCCAAGCTTGCCGACCGTGACACCTTGGCCGCCCTTGTGCAGCAGCAGCACAACCTCGCGGCCTCCCCCTATACCGACGTGCAGCGGAGTTGGGAGCAATGCGCGAGCGGCGCGGCGAACTACACCGACGTGTTGAAAGTGGAGGCGCAGAGCATCATCCAAAATCTTCAGGACGCCACCCTGCCGCCGGAAGAGGCGCAGCGACTGCTCGGGCAGCTCAAGAGGAACGTAGAGCTTCAGATTCACATCTCCCGCATGCTCGAGCAGCAGCAACTCGCCCCCGCGGGCAGCAGCGACGCCCTCGCCGCGCGACTGAATGAAGCCTTGGCCGAGCTCATGAGCCGCCGCAATCCCTGAGCTCGCCGTCTCTCGCCTTCGAACAAGCTCCCTGCGGCGGCCCGGCCGACGCGGGTGCTCGCGCACTCTTCCCCAAATCTTTCCCACCTCCTCCCCGAGCGCTCAGGGCCGAGTGCGGCGGCGACAGCCGCACCCCGGCAGAGAACCCGCCCGCAGCCGTTTTTTCCCGGCCCGTTCGCTCAGCGGTCAACGTACTGCATCACGTGTCCGCGGACGTAATCCTCAAAGCCCGGCGGGCACACAGCCGGCGCGCCGCAGGGGTGCAGCAGCAGCTCCATCGGCAGCGGAGAGCCCCCGGCGTGATAGGGAAGCTGCACATGAGCATCCGGCAGGCGCACAAAGCCACAGCTCTCATAAAAGCGCAGCCGGCGCGCCGTCATCTCATCGCAAACCGGCTCAATTTCAAGGATGACGGGTACGCCCGGGCAGAGCTCCTCCGCGAGCAACTGCATGATGCGATGGCCGAGCCCCCGCCCGCGCTGCTCAGGATTGACGGCGAGATGCTCCACAAAGGCGAAGTCCCGGTGGAGCCAATAGGTGAGCAGCCCCGCCACCTGCCCCTCCTCGCGCAGCAGCAGGCAATGAAAATCGCCCTCGGCCAGGGCCCGCCGATGCTGGGGCTCACTGCGGCGCTCCTCCGGCGGAAAACTGCCCTCCATCAGCCGCAGGAGAGCGGCATAACCCTCATCCTGCGCCGATCTGATGCGCACGGCGCGCAGCTCCTCGGCCGCCGCCCTCCTCTCTCTCTCATGCACTCTGTCCATCGCCCTCTTTCTAGCAAACAGACAGCCGCCCAAGCAAGCTAAAACTCGCGTTATTCGCATTTTGCTCATAATTTGGTGGACGCACGCGGCTTGGTAGGCTAGAATGGAGCCATGAGCATGCAATGGAAAGTGGAGGAGGTCGACGTCTGCGACTCGACATTCAACGTGGCCCGCAAGTTCCCCGCCTGGACCATCGTCAGCTGCAATCAGCAAACGCACGGCCGCGGACGCTTCAACCGCCCGTGGTTCGGCGAGCCCGGCGGTCTCTGGGCCTCCTACAACCTCCCCATTGATCCGAAGTCTCCGCGCTCCTGGGGCCTGCTGCCCCTCGTGGCCGGCGTGGCCATCATCGACTCGCTGCGCCCCTACGGCATCGACGGCCTGCGCCTGCGCTGGCCCAACGACGTGCTGGTGGGCAAGAAAAAGCTCGCCGGTATCCTCGTCGAACGCCCTGCCGCGACCATGGCCTCCGTCGGCATCGGCGTCAACGTCTTCAACAACGTCGTCGCGCTCGACGGGCAGACGACGGATCCCCCCGCCCGACTGGGCGACCTCGTCGTCGGCTGCCCCTCCGTCAAAAAGCTGCGCACCATCATCGCCGACAACCTCGCGGAAAACTTCAACTACTTCATCGAGGGTGGACTGGACGCCATCGCCTCCAAGCTCGAACTCGCCTGGGGCGAGAGTCAGCCCGTCGTCGCCATTACCGACACCGAGCGCGTCTGCGGTTTCTTCGCCGGGGTGGAGAGCGACGGCTCGCCCATCCTGAGGCGACCCGACGGCTCGCGGCTCACCGTGCCCGGCATCACCGTCAACCGCATGAAGGAGCTCATCTGAGCCCCTCCCCCGGCGCGCGGCTCCGGGCCGCAGCGCTGCGCGGCATTTTCGCCCCTTTTGCGAAATCTTATCAGTTACATATTGACCTGCGGGCATTCCGTGGTATAATGCGTCGGTGCGCTGCCTGTAACCTCAGCGCCGACAACAACGTGGACGACGATATTATTTGTACCGAAAAACTCTCGACTGATCGCAAAACCTTTTTCATCGATCTGAAGGCCAACGCTCGCGGACGCGTGATCCGCATTACGGAGAAAGTCAGCTCGAACCGTGATCGCATCATGGTGCCCGCCGAGCTGCTCGATGACTTCATCGCGGCCCTTCAAGAGGTGAGCCGAGTCAATCGGCAGACGGCTCAGGGCTGAGCCGAGCCGCCATGGCAAGCTTCCCCCGCCCGTCAGACGGCGGGGGCAATGCGTGGCAAATTCACCACAGAGAAGAGCAAAGACCTCATACGGAACGCGGCAGAGCGATTTCGTTAAAAAAATGAAAGACTTTCTGCTGGACTTAAAGTCTAAATTGTGTTTGAATGCCTGCGTAATCCGAGAGGATAGACACTGCAACTGAAACTTGAAACGAAGACAATGAGGAGAATCAAAGTATTGGAACTGGGATGGGAGTTTCCGCCGCTCATCAACGGCGGTCTGGGCGTGGCCTGTATGGGCATCTCCAAAGCACTCTCCAAAAAGGTCGATCTGTCCGTCATCGTGCCGAAGGCAGCACCCGACGCGCACTATGACGGCTTTACACTGACGGGCATCAACACGCTCCGCATGGAGCAGATTGAGCAGATGGAGGCGGATTACACCTACGAGAGCTTTGCCATGGTGAGCAAGGCCCCCATCAATCTGGATCCCTACGCCAGCGTCGAGGGCACCCCCGGTGCCATCACCTTCACCAAGGAGGGCAAGCTGCTCTTCTCCAAGATTCACAAGGCCGATCTGGAGCTCTTCACGGGCAAGGAGGACCTTTACGCCGGCGACCTTGCGCGCAAGGTCATCGAGTTCTCGAAGATCTGCGCCGTCATGGCTCGCAGCTACGACTTTGACATCGTGCACGCCCACGACTGGATGACCTATCTGGCCGGCGTCGAAGTCAAGAAGGCCACCGGCAAGCCTCTGGTGGTGCACCTGCACGCCTCGCAGTTCGACCGCGCCGGCGCCGACGCCCGCGGCTGGATCTACGACATTGAGAAATACGGCATGGAGCAGGCCGACGCCGTCATCCCCGTCTCGAAGTACACGGGCATGATCGCCGCCGGTCACTACGGCATCGACCCGGCCAAGATCTTCCCCGTGCACAACGGCGCGGATCCCGTGCACGTCTACCACTCCAAGAAAAAGTTCCCGGAAAAGCTCGTCCTCTTCCTCGGCCGCCTCACGGCGCAGAAGGGTCCGGAGTTCTTCCTGCAGATTGCCGCCAAGGTGCTGGAGCAGACGGACAACGTCCGCTTTGTCATGGCCGGCACGGGCGAAAAGCTCCGCCAGCTCATCGAGACGGGAGCCTTCCACGGCGTGGGCGACAAGTTCCACTTCACCGGCTTCCTCAACAAGGAGAAAGTCAACGAGCTGCTCTCGATGACCGACGTGTACTGCATGCCGTCCGTCTCTGAGCCCTTCGGCCTCTCCGCCCTCGAAGCCGCGCAGTTCAACATTCCGGCCGTCATCTCCAAGCAGAGCGGCGTTGCAGAAGTCATGAAGGGCGCCCTCAAGGCCGACTTCTGGGACGTCAACATGATGGCCAAGCACATTGTGGACCTCATCACCGATGAGAAACTCTACAAGCGTGTGGCTGAGCAAAGTGCTCAGGATATCAAGAACTCCAACTGGGACACGGCTGCCGACAAGATGATTGCCGTCTATCACCACGTCCTCGGTTGGTAAAGACAACAACATCCAGAAACAGAGACATCTATCATGAACATTTCTCTCACGTTTCATGCGCATCAGCCCAATCGACTGATTCACTACGATTTCTTCAAAATCGGCGAGCATGCGTTCTACGAAGACGACGAGCTGAACGGCCGCGTCCTCAGTCAGGTGTCCGAACGCTGCTACCTTCCGGCTAACCGTCTGATGAAACAGCTCATCGAGCTGTCGGACGGCAAGTTCAAATTCTCGCTCGCCCTCTCGGGCGTCATCCTCGAGCAGGCCCGCTACCACCGCCCGGATCTCATCACCTCCTTCCAGGAGCTGGCGGAGACCGGCTGCGTCGAGTTCCTGGCCATGCCCTACTACGCCTCTCTGGCCTCCCTCTACTCCCCGGGAGAGTTCGTCGAGCAGGTGCATGAGCACATGGACCTCATGGAAGAGCTCTTCGGGCAGCGCCCGACCGTGCTCTGGAACACCGGCATGCTCTACTCGAACGCCATTGCCGCTCAGGCCTATGACATGGGCTTTGCCGGCATCATGGCCGACGGCAACAGCCGCATGATGTCCAACCGCCACACCAACGACCTTCAGTGCGCGCCGCTCATCGCCAAGACCAAGACCATCATTCGCAACCGTCACCTCTCCAATGACCTGGCCAACCGCCGCGTCGACCCCTCGTGGAGCGAATACCCCCTCTCACCGCACACCTATGCCGACTGGCTGACGCATCAGGAGGGGCAGATCGTCAACATCTCGATGGACTACGAGACCCTCGGCGAACGACAGGCGGACTCCACCGGCGTCTTCGAGTTCTGGCGCACGATGATCATGGCCGCCCTCTTCAACGGCAACACCTTCACGACCCCCGGCCGCGCCGTCAAGCGCTTCCGCTCGACGGGCACCATCGACTGCCCGAACCCCGTCACCTGCTCCACCTACGGCACCACCACCCAGTGGAACGGCAACGTCATGCAGCAGGAGGCCATCAAGAAGATCTACGACCTCGAGGAGGCCGTCAAGGCCAGTGAAGATCAGGACATGATTCACGTCTGGCGCAAGCTTCAGAGCGCGGATCACTTCCACTACATGGAGAAATCCAACGGCTTCACCCCCTACCCCTCGCCCTACGACGCCTACATCTACTACATGAACGCTCTGGCGGATCTGCAGGTGCGCGTCAAGCGCGAGGCCGAGATGCTTCACAAGCCGGATCGCACCAAGCTCGCCTGATTTGCGAGCGAGGCCATCCCGGCCACGCGAGACTCCTCTCATCCGCAAGTTTCAAGTTGCCTTTCAACACGCCCTGTGCGGCTCTGCGCAGGGCGTGTTTTTTTGAACGTGCGATTTGTCGCGGGAACTGCGCCCTCCGCCCCTCCATACAGGACGCTCACATCAGCTCTTCAAAGACGGGACAGCCGCGTATTACAGTGCGACAACCGGGGGCGACTCCGCTAGCGGGCATCACAGCGCGACGCCACTCCTCAAGGAGCGACAGCTCCCGCGCTTCTCTCACCCCCTTCAGGCTCGTTTCGAGGGCAGCGGCGAGGGCGCTGAAGCAGAGGCACGGGCCTCGCGGCTCGGCGTATGCACCGTCACCAAGCGCACACCGGCAATGATCAGGAGCACCGCCAGCAGCTTCTGGAACGTCAGCACATCAAGCCCCCAGAGAACCCCTGCCGTCGCCGCCACCGCCGGCTGCACATAATTGTACGTCGCCACCACCGAGGGGGACAGGCGGCGCTGAGCCATAATGAGCAGGATGTAGCAGACAAAGGTGCCGATCAGCACCACGTAGAGCATCCCCGCCCACTCGCGCCAGCTCAATGCGGCCCAAGGCAGAGCCGCCCAGGAGGGCGCCATGAAGGGCAGCGAGCCCAGCGCGGAAATGGCAAACAGCCACTTCATCAGCGTCAGCGTGCGATAGCGGCGAATCAAGCTGCCGAAAAAGATGAAGTAACAGCACGCAAAGAACTGAGAGAGCAGGCAGAGGACGTCACCGAGCACGCTTCCCCCCTGCCCCGAGCCCGACGCCGAGCCGAGAATCAGCGTCAAGGCCCCGCCCGCACCGAGCACCAGCCCCAGCACACGGCGCCGCGTCAGGCGCTCATGCAGCACCAGCGCCGCCATCGCCATCGTCATCACCGGCGTCGAGGTCGTCACCACACAGGCATTCGTCGGCGAGGTGTACTGCACACCGATCACGAAGAGATACTGATTGCAGGCCATGCCGCAGAGCGACATGCCGATGAGCGCCGGCCAATCGCGGCGACGAATCGGCTGCGAGGGCACCAGCAGCGAGAGCAGCCAGAACAGAATCGCCGACCCGGCAATGCGGAAGGAAGCCAGCAGGGCTCCATCGATGATTCCGCCCTGCATCACCAGCTTCGACACCGGGCTCATCAGCCCGAAAAACAGCACAGCCAGCAGCGCCGCAGCGTGCCCCCTGAGCTCAGATCTCATCATCGCGCGCCGATTCTACACCCGGCGACGCGAAAGGCAAGCCCAAAAGCACGCGCTCCGTGCGGTGGCCCTCCGAGGGCAGCTTGCACGACGAGCCGCGCAGGCCGCTGCCGCCCCGCGAAGACCCGGCCCCGACGGCTGATCTCCCCGAGCCGCCGTCGCGGGCCGCCCCCGCCCAGCCCAGCCGATCTCTGGCCCCTCGGGGGTCCAGCTCACGGCGCTGCCGAAGAGCGCTCAATTCGCCGGCTTTGGAGCCTCCCCAACCGGCGCAGGATTCTCTGAAGCTCCCCCTGTAACCGGGATCGGTCCGCCCCCGCTCGGCTGCGCCGAGGGGGCACCGCCCGACGTTGCGGGGGCTGACCCCCCGGGCTGCCCAGCCGCACTCTCACCGCTTCGCTTCTGAAGCGACTCCAAGCGATGCGTCCAAGCCTCAATCTCCGCGCTCAGCTCGTCCGCATGAGCATCAGCCTGCAAGAGGCCGATGAGCATGCGAATCGCCGGAACATAGTCCTGCCCGGCTGCCATGCGAATATACGCCATGCCGCGCTCCGCATCCTGCGCAATCCCCTCGCCCTCCATCAGCATCAGACCGTACACCAGCTGTGCACGAGCCTCGCCGCGCTCCGCCGCCAGCCCGTACCAGTGAGCGGCCTTCTCCGCATCGACCTGAAGCCCCGCCTGACCGCGCGCATAGAGATACCCGAGGTCGCAGCAGGCCTCGCGCACGCCGTCGGGAGCCCCGTCGCGGGCTGCCCGTTGCAGCCACGCCACGCCTTCATCGCTCTTCTGCCCGAGGCCGACCAAGTAATGCCCCAAGCGATACTGCGCCTCCGCAATGCCGGCCTCAGCAGCCCTGCGCCAATGCTCCGCTGCCGCCTCAGCATCTCGGGCCACACCCTCGCCGCGGCTCTGCAGGTCGCCGAGAAAGAGTTCCGCCTCCTTGCTACCCTGAGCCGCAGCCTCGGAGAACCACTTCCAAGCCGCCGCTGCGTCGCGCTCCACCCCTTTGCCGCCATACATGTACAGAGCGCCGAGATCCGTCTGCGCCTGCAGATAGCCGGCCTCGGCCGCGCGCTTCGTCCACTCCAGTGCCCCGCTAAAATCTGATGCCGCGCGATCCGCGCTCGGCTTGATCAACTCCTGCGCACGCGCATACATCTCCTCGGCCGTCCGCGGCACGCGATCGGCCTCGCGATCATCACAGCACGACAGACTCAACAGCATCAGGCCGAGCAGCCCCGGCCGCCAATCACAGTATCTCATGCCGCTCATTCTAGGTGAACACACGCCCTTCGGTCAAGCTCAAAAAGGAACAGGCAGAGGCGGCAACATCTTATGGGCGCGCCGCCCGCGCGGCTCACCAGCCGTCCGGCAGCTCGTCGTTCGTCGTCGCCTCATCGAGCTGTCGCGCCTGCTTGAGCCAGGATTCCAGCAGCTCCTTGCCGCCGGGGGCCGGGAGAATATAAAGCGCAAACTTCGCTCGAGACGACGCCACGTAAAAATCCTCCAGCGACTGCACCGAATCCGCCCCCTCGGTATCGCGGGGCACGCAATCCGTCAGGATCACGTAATCGGCCTCCAAGCCCTTGAAGGAGCGAATCGTCGACAGGCGAACGCGCCCGTCCACCGCGGGGAAGGAGTTCTCGCGGTGCCCCTTTTTGTACGGCGACAGGATCGCGATGTCAGACGGATTCACGCCCTCGCGCTCGATCAATCGCCGCACCAGCTTGGCCGCCTGCTCGCGCCGCGAGGGCACCTCCGCCTCGTCAAAGATCTGCACCTCACGCCCTTCGAGCGTCTCCAGCGGAATCGGCAGGACGTTCTCCGGCAAATCCTCACGCATGAGGCAGCGCGAGTTGAAATGGGCGATCTGTCGGGCGTTGCGCAGGTTGTGGCGCAGCTGGATCTTCATGGGCGCATCGGGCAGCGATTGACGCCCCTTATAGAGCGTCTGATTGACGTCGCAGAAATAATACAGGCGCCCGCCTCGGTCTTCAAGCTCCGGCCCGGCAGGGCGGCGGCAAGCTTGCAGCGAGGCCAGCCAAGACGCCTCAAAATCCTGCACCTCGTCAATGAAGACGTGGTCATAAAGCGAGGCCTCTCCATCCAGCTCGGTCGCCCGCCGGAAAATGGCTTCGTTGAATTGCTCAATCAGCGCCGCCCAGACCCCGGACTCACCGTAGAGCTTCACCTTGGCATTAAAATCACTCCATGAGGGATCAGAGGCCCTGAGCTCTTCAAGGGCAAAGGTGTGAAAGGAGCACACCCGAACCTCCTGCTGAGCGCGCTTCGGGCAATCGGCAAACAGTTTCTGCAAATACCCGGCCAGTGCCTTATTGTAGCAGAGAACGAGAATGCGAACGGGACTTTGCTCTCGGCACGCCTTGCGGTAGAGCCGCTTGGCCTCGCGGACGAGCATCACCGTCTTGCCGGATCCGGCGCAGCCGGACACCAAGACGTCCGCCGTGCTCTCTGCGGTCGCTTCCAGCAGAACCGAGGCGCGCTGCGCCGCCCGCTCGAGATTCATCCGATAAAACGCCGGGTCCGCATCCAACAGGCAACAGGGCTTGACCTCGCGGCGCAGAATGTCCATGATCGCCAAGTCAAACTCATCCGAGTACCAGCCGTCGCCGAAATAGGACTCAAACAGGCGGGTGAGCTCGCCGGATGCTCCCATCTCCTGCAGATTCTGCAAGCCGCAGAGATAGTGTTTGGCCGGGTCGAGATTCTTGCGATGTTTGGCGATATCGCAGCTCATGGCCTCCTCGTCCAAGCGCTCGATGTTGATCAGGATCGCCGCGCTGTTAAATCTCAGCTTCGGGGTGAAGAATTTGCCGTGGCGCTCGATGGAACCATCATCCTCGCGTGCCGCCACGAACTGCTTGCTGGCGAGAAAGGCCTGCTCCAGCGGCGTCTGTTTTTCCATGGCAACCCAGCAGTCCCGATCAGCGTGGTACTCCTGCCAGCAGCCGTCGACGATCTGGAACTTTTTGTGCGCCTTCACCTCGAGCACGAGGATGCCCTTGTGCGGGATGAGGACGACAAAGTCCGCTTCATAATTGATCTGCCCTCTGTTTTCACGCACGCTGTGCATGACGATCCAGTCGTCGGGAAGCGAGGACCTGAGGAGCTCATAAACTTCCGTCTCGCCCTCGGGCACGCGCCCCAAGGCGATATTGACGACCGGCTGCCCGGGATACATTCTGGCCATATCCGCTCTGAATTGATTGGGTGAAATTCTGCCTCCTGCCCCCCACTGCCTCGTGGCGAAGAGCGGGGAGACCGCTGCCGCTGCTCGAGCGACGCTCAGTAGTTCGCTTCCTCACGGGACTCCCCGAGCGTCGCTTGCGCTCGGGGCTCTGCGATTGAGATCAGGACTCGGGCTTCATCTGGCCGCGGATGAACTCGCGCTGCTGCTTGATTTTTTCGAGCTGGGCAGCGGGATCGGCGAAGATGCGGGCCTTGTAGGCTTCGATGGCGTTTTTCTCTTCGGGCTTGAGGGCGGCGAGCTCGTCGAGGATGTGGCGGGCCTGATCGAGGTCCCGAACGCTTTCAGCCGTCAGCATGCGGAGTTCAAAGATCTCTTCGAGCAGCGTGGCTTTATTGGCCGGCAGGACCGCGGGGAGACGGGATTCGAGGATGTCGAGCTGTTTCTTGAGGTCGTTGCCGGCGGCAAGGACTTCGGCCTTGATGTCGCTCATCTGCTTTTCTGCAGCGACTTCGGCGGCGAGCCCGCTGATATCACTCGGGTCGCTGCTGACGATCCGGTCGCGCTGGGCTCGTGCGGTCTCGCGAAGGGCCTCGGGCAGGGCCTTGTAGCAGGCGGCGAGGGCCGCGATCTGCGCGTCGCCCTCAAGGCTCTCCGCGGCGATCAGGGCCTCGGCGTTCTCGAGGGCCTTGTCGAGCTCGGCTTGTACGGAGGCGAAGTCCGGCCGTCCCCCGACGAAGCCGCCGGCGACGTCACCGCGATGGGTGAGGACGAGGACGGTCGGGAAGCCTTTGACACCGTATTGGCGGCAGATCTGCGTGTTTTTCTCGAGCTGGGCTTGGTCGAATTTCGGGTTGCGGGGCATGTCGACTTCCAGCAGAACGAACTTGTCCTGCGCGTAGCGGGCGAACGCGGGCTTATCCAAGATATTTTGGCGGAGCTGGATGCAGTATCCGCACCAGTCGGATCCGGTGAAGTCGACGAGGATAACTTTGTTTTCGGCGGCGGCCTGCTGCTTGGCAGCTTCGAGGTCGCTGAGCCATGCAAGGGCTTCGGCGGCAGGATCCGCGGGCTTCACTGCGGGCTCATCAAAGGGCTGCTCGGCGGCAGGAGCGACCTTATCGCCGTCGGCAGACTCAGCAGCCGGAGTAGCGTTGTCGCCGGAAGCGGACTCCGCGGCGGGAGCGTCCTTATCATCCGCGGAGGGCTGGGCAGCGGGTACGCTCTTTTTGCCGTATTTGCGCTCTTCCTTGGCCTTCTCTTCCTCCTCAGCCTTGTCGCGCTGGATGATGAAGGAGGTGACGGCGGCCCGCGCAACGGCAAGGCTGCCATCGGCATCGATGCGCGGGCGCTGATCGGGGGCGCCTACCTGCTCCAGTTGACTGATGACACTGGCGTAGTCCTTGCTGCGCTGCTCAGAGTAAATCAGCTTGTAGAGGACGCTCTGGCGCTTTCCGTAGGCGGCGGCGTGGCTGCGTGCGATGTCGAGGGCTGTTTCGCCGTTGCTGTTCTTGAGCAAGGCATCGGCGCCGAGGGCGAGAAGCATGCGCACGGCGCCGGCTTGGCCGCGCAGGGCGGCGAGCATGAGGGGGGTGTAGCCGTTGCCTTCGGGCGCGTTGATGTCGATGCCGCGCTCGACGAGACGCGCGCAGTTGAAGGGCAGGCCGCTCCAGGCAGCCCAGTGGAGGGCATTGAAGCCGTCCTCATCCGTGGCGGCGACGTCGATGCCTTCCTGATTGAGGAGGAAGTCGGTGTAGTAATAGCGGCGCAGGTCGGTGGCGGTGTAGAGCTCTTCGTTGTCGTAGAAGTCCTGCCAGGCTTCGCCGGCGTGGCTGCGGACGTAGCTGTGGAAGTCGCGGAGGCGGGTGTGCTCTTCCTTGTAGCTTTCACTGATGACGTCGCTGCTGAGGTCGTAGATGAGTGTCTGCGGCTTGTTGTAGTTGCTGTAGCAGACCCACATGAGCGGGGTGCGGCCGGTGTTGTCGCGGCAGTTGATGAAGCTGGTGTTGTGATTCAGGGCTTCGGCGGTGCGCTTTTCGAATTCGCGGGTGAAGCCTTTGTCACTCAGGTTATTGTAGTCAAGTTTATCCTTGCTTTCGAAGTCGACGAGGCTCTTGTTGGCCAGCGAGACGAGGTCCTGAGCGTCGTAGACGAACTCAAAGGGCTTCATGGCGAACTTGCTGAAGAGGCCCAGGACGACGGCGACGAGCATGAGCACGAGCATGTCGTTGAGGATGGGCTTCCACTGGACGTCCACCGGCTTGTTCTGCGCGGCTTGGTTCTCGGCTTCGGCGACTTCTCGCAGCAGTTCTTTCTGCTCTTCTTCGGTGTTGCGTTGACGAGGTTCTGACATGAGAGAGGGTGAGGGGGAGGGGAGTAAAAGAGTCTGATGAAGGGGAAAAAGGGACGAAGTGCGGAGGGCTCAGGCTTTCTGAGCCGGGGCGGTCGTGTCCTGGTCGTCCGCCTCGGGTTCGCGGCAGGCTTCGACGGGGCTTTCCTCAGCGGGCTCGACGGAGCAGGCATCGGTCTTGCGCTCTTCTTCGTCCTCCGGGGTGCTCGGGGTATCGGGATGATCGGAGACGAAGCTGTCTTTGGTCAGGATGATGGCGACGGGCGAGACGATGGCCATGATGAGGTAGATGGTCCACATGAACTCGGGGGAGTCCCAGAAGCTGATGTGGCCGGTGTCCATTTTGGCGGCGATGCCGTCGTAGCAGAAGTAGGAGACGAGCAGACCGCCGACGACGCCGTTGACGGGCTTGGCGATGAACATGGGCAGGGCCGAGAGGGCCATGTAGGAGGCGACTTTATCCTTCGGCGCGACGCGGGCGACGTATTCGGAGAAGCGCGGGCTGAAGAGCAGTTCGCCGAAGGCGAAGACGAGGATTTGCAGGACGATGGCCAGGAAGTAGGCCTGTCCGAGGGTTTCGACGCCGGGCAGGATGAAGTACCACTCAGCGGGGATGGCCATGAAGGCCATGGCGAAGGCTGAGATGGACATGCCCGAGATCATGAGTTTGACGGTGGAGTAGTTTTTGAGGATGGGGATGATGGCGATGAGGCCGACGACGATGATGGTGGGGTTGAGGGAGGCGATGAAGCCCAGATCGAAGTCTTCACCGACGGTACGGGTGTAGTACTGCGGCATGACGAGGAACTGGAGGGTGAAGACGAGGCGGACGCCCAAGGTGAGGACGAGGAAGACGATGAGCTTCTGGAAGGCTTTTTCTCGCGCGACTTCGCCGATGAGTTGCAGGGGGCGCCGCATGGCGGAGCGAGCCTGCGAGACGCGCTCTTCAGGGACGGCGTAATAGTTTTCGTCGATGAAGCGGGTGAAGATGAAGGCGATGGCGCTGCAGGCGGTGCCGAGGTTGACGATCCACATGTAGCCGTCGACGGTGCCGAAGGAGTTGAGCAAGGGCTTGATGAAGGCGACGCCGGCCAGCAGGGCGCCGATGTTCATGAAGAGGTAGTAAAAATTGAAGCCCGTGGGGCGCGCTCTCAGGGTGGTGAAGCGGCGGATGGATGTGGAGATGCACGGGCTCATGAAGGCGGTGCCGAAGGACATGATGCAGATGCCGCTCATGACGATCCAGCGGGCGACGTCGGGCTGCAGGTCGAGGACTTGCATGCCGGTGTCAAAGCCGAAGCCGAGCAGGACGCGGCCGGCGATGAGCAGGGCGAAGCCGATGAGGTAGGTGCGCTTGAGGCCGATGATGTCGCAGATGGTGCCGACGGCGAAGACGAAGAGGGAGATGAAGAGGGTGTAGAGACCCACCCACAGGGTGGCGTCGGCGTCGTTGAAGCCGCAGCAACGGCCGAGGAAGAGGACGAAGATGCCGATGAGGGTGAAGTAGGCGAGGCCGTCAAAGAATTGGATGAAGTTCGTCAGCCAGAAGTCTTTGCCGCAGTCGCGCAGGACGCCGAATTCCGAGAAATATTGGACGATGGGATTTTGTTTTTTGCCCGGCATTGTTGGTGGAGATGGGTCGGAGAGGGGTGGTGAGAAGGGAGGAGGAAGGTTGAGGGCGCGGAGGGATCAAAGAGAAAGCCTCGCGGTGAAACGCCGCGCCGGCGGGTCAGGCCGGCACGGCGTCTTGAAGGTGTACTCACTCGAGCACGGCGCCGTTGCTGGCGTTGGTGGCGAGCTTGCGGTAGCGCTTGAGCCAGCGGCCTTCGATGGGCTGGAAGGTGGGGGCCCATGCGGCGCGGCGGGCGGCGATTTCTTCATCGCTGAGCTCGACGCTGATGCTGCGCGCGGGTATGTCGATGCTGATGATGTCGCCGTCCTTGAGCAGGCCGATGAGGCCGCCCTCGGCGGCTTCGGGCGAGACGTGGCCGATGCAGGCGCCGTGGGTGGCGCCGGAGAAGCGGCCGTCGGTGATGAGGGCGACGCTGTTGCCGAGGCCCTTGCCCATGATGTAGCTGGTGGGGGCGAGCATTTCCTGCATGCCGGGGCCGCCCTTCGGGCCTTCGTTGCGGATGACGACGACGTCGCCGGGCTTGACTTTGTCCGCGAGGATGCCGGCGCAGGCGTCCTCCTGGCATTCGAAGATGACGGCGGGGCCGCGGTGCACCATCATTTCGGGCAGCACGCCGGCTTTCTTGACGATGGCTCCCTGCTCGGCGAGGTTGCCGAAGAGGACAGCGAGGCCGCCGTCCTGGGAGTAGGCGTTCTCGATCGGGTGGATGACGGCGGTGTCAAGGCTGCGCAGGCCGTCGATTTGCTCGCCGAGGGTTTTGCCGCTGACGGTGGGGCACTCGGTGTGCAGGGCGCCGGGGATGCGGTTGATCTCCGCAAGGATGGTCATGACGCCGCCGGCGCGCAGGACGTCCTGCATGTGGTATTTGGAGCTGGGGGCAACTTTGCAGATGTTGGGGGTGCGCTTGGAGATGGCGTCGATGCGGCGCAGGTCGTAGTTGATGCCGGCTTCGTTGGCGAAGGCGAGGGTGTGCAGCACGGTGTTGGAGGAGCCGCCCATGGCCATGTCGCAGGTGAAGGCGTTGTCGATGCTCTCCTGCGTGACGAGGTCGCGCGGCAGGGGGCCGCCTTGTCGAGCCATTTCAACGGCGCGGCGCGCGGCGGCGCGCCAGAGTTCCTTGCGCTCTCCGGAGGTGGCCAGCAGGGTGCCGTTGCCGGGGAGGGCGAGGCCGATGACTTCGCAGAGGCAGTTCATGGAATTGGCGGTGAACATGCCGGAGCAGGAGCCGGCGCCGGGGCAGGCGCGGCATTCGACGTCGTGCAGCTCTTCCTCGCTGATTTTGCCGGCGGTGCAGGCGGCGACGGCTTCAAAGACGCTGTTGAGGTCGAGCACTTCGCCGGTGCGGCTGCGGCCGGCGGCCATGGGGCCGCCCGAGCAGAAGATGGTGGGGATGTTGCAGCGCAGGGCGCCCATGACCATGCCGGGGACGATTTTGTCACAGTTGGGGATGCAGATGCAGGCGTCGAAGGCGTGGGCGGTGAGCATGGTTTCGACGCTGTCGGCGATGAGCTCGCGGCTGGCCAGAGAGTATTTCATGCCCTTGTGCGCCATGGCGATGCCGTCGCAGACGCCGATGACGTTGAACTCGATGGGGGTGCCGCCGGCTTTGCGGACTTCCTCTTTGATGAGGGCTGCTACCTTGTTGAGGTGGACGTGCCCGGGAATGACTTCGTTGAAGGAGTTGCAGATGGCGATGAACGGTTTTTTTATGTCTTCATCCGTCATGCCCGTGGCGCGCATCAGGCTGCGATGGGGCGCGCGTTCGATACCGGCTTTGGTACGATCTGATAACATAGCGGAAGCCATTATAGTACACGCGTCGGCTCATGGCGAGCATAAAATGCGTCTGTATGGTATTGTTACATCCGTGTTTAGCGAGGCGAAGGAAGCGGGGCCGAGGCCTGCTGCGCCCGAGCGGATGCTCAGGTGGGCTTTCGCTGTTCAGCATGTCATGCGGGCATTTTTGGCTCGCGTTAGGGCGGATTTTTCGCTACAATGCGGTGCAACGAGTCGTAGCTGCATATGAATAAGTTTTCTCTCCTTCTGGCGCCGCTGGCGCTCATGCCTCTGCTGTCCTCCTGCCAGCAACAACAGACCTATCCCGTGTTTTGGTACGAGCAGGCGGATGGTTCGGAGGCGGGTGCGAGCTTTACGATTGCCTACCGCAATCGCTACTACGTTCGCCAGCCGCTGTTCAATTTGTCGCACTTTGCGAAGTTCAGTTCGTTCATGGAGGAGGACGGTTCGTACGGCGTGACGCTGTATCTGAAGCCGGAGTACCGCAACCGCCTCTACACGGCGACGCTGAACAATCAGGGGCATTATCTGCTGCCGGTGGTGAACAATATGGCCTTTACGCCGATTCTCATCGATGGGCCGAAAAATAACGGCAAGCTGACGATCTGGGGCGGGCTGAACGGGTATGACCTCAAGATGATTTCCCGCAAGGTGGAGCCGGTGAATCCGGAGATTGAGGAGAAGCGCTACAAGGATGACAACCCGCGCCCGGTTCCCAAGGTGCCCTCGAACTTCAAGCAGCAGCGCGATGCCTCGGGCCGCCCGATTCCTCAGATCTTCTGATGATGGCCATGCGCTTTGTTTCAGCCAGGGCTTCGCGCCTGCTCGCGGCGTCTCTGTCGTTGCTGACGGCGCTCTCGTCGACGCTGCATGCCGAGGAGGAGCGCACGGATCTCGTGTATCGCCTACCGACGGAGAATGATGCGCTCTTCCGCGGCGACATGGAGGGGTTTTACATGTACTGCGACCGCACCTTTGAGGATGTGCATTCGCAGCCTTGGGAGGCGGGTTCGTACGGCATGGTGCGCAATCCTTTCCGCGCGTCGGATCAGAAGGTGATGTTTTCTCGCTTTCACGAGGGGATCGATATCAAGCCGATGCGCCGCGATGCGGCGGGGGAGCCTCTGGATGAGGTGCGCCCGATTGCTCCCGGCCGCGTGGTGTATGCCTGCGCTCGCCCCGGGCTGAGCAATTACGGCCGCTACGTGGTGGTGGCTCACGAGGTGCCGGAGGGGACGATTTATTCGCTCTACGCCCATCTGGCGCGCGTGGATGCGAAGGAGGGCCAGGTGGTGGGCACGGGCAACGTGTTGGGCCTTCTTGGCCACAGCGGCGCGGGGATTAACCGGGTGCGCTCACACTGCCACTTGGAGGTGTGCATGCTGATCAATGAGAACTACGATCGCTTTGCGCCGAAGTCCAACAAACACGGGATATACAACGGTCTCAATCTGGTCGGCGTGAATGCTGCCGACTTGCTGATGGCCTGCCGCAACGGGGAGCCGTTTTCCTTCTCCCGCTACGTGTCGTCTCTGCCGGAGCACTACCGAGTGCGCGTGCCCTGCAAGGGGCCGATTGATTTGCTGGTGCGCTATCCCTTCCTCTACAAGGGGAGTTGGAACCCCTGCCCTCCGTCGATTGATCTGGCGTTCACGGCTGAGGGGGTGCCGATCGGCGCCTGGCCCGCGCAGGAGAAGGTTTCACGCCCCAAGGTGATTTCCTGCAAGCCGATGCCGACTTGGCAGCAGAATTGCACGGTCAACCGCGTGCGCAACAGCAGCAAGAACCCGGCGCTGACGGTTTCCGGCCTGCGCTATCTGAACACCTACCTGCACTCTCCCGCGGATGTGCCCCCGCCGTCCGGGGATGTGGAGGAGGCTGACACGGAACCGAATGAGGAGTGATGACGCGCGTTTCCTCAGCTCTTGTTCTGCTGCTGGCTGCCCTGCCCCTCTGCCGGGCGGAGGGGATGGCTGAGGCGCAGCGCGCGCTGCGCGCGCATCACCCGGAGCAGGCTCTCGAGGCTTTGGAGAAGGCGCCGGATTCGCCGGCCGCCGCGTTCTGGCGCGGTCGGGCGCTGCTGGAGCTGCGACGCTACAGTGAGGCGGTATCGTGGCTGCGCCAAGTGCCGGAGGGGGATGCTCTCTTCCCCTACGCGGCCAAGGCGCTGATGTTCTGCGCGAGGGAGTGCCCGAAGGTCGATGTGGAGTCTTGCCTCATGCCCCTGACGGCCAGCAAGGATGCGGAGGTGGCTCGCTTGGCTGCGGCTCTGCTGGCGGAGCATGATTTACTCAATGGGTTGGGTCCCGAATCCGAGGTGGCGGAGCTGCTGGAGAGGGCTTGGCCCGAAGGGGTCGAGTCGGCTCCGGAGCGCCGCTTGCTTGAGGTGTATCGCTTGGCCCGCGTCGGCCATTTTGATGAGGCTCTCGCTCTCTGCCGCATGCTGGAGGCTCAGCCCGGGCTCAGCACGGCACAGCGGCATCGCGTGCGTCTGGCGATGGCTGAGGTGTACTACGGTGAGGCGGAGCGCGGCGAGGCGTCTGAGCGCGTGTCCGCTGCGGACAAGGCGGAGGAGACTTTGCTGCAATTCATTTCGGCGAATCCGGATTCGCCGCTGCTGGAGGAGGCGTTCCGCCGCCTGCATCGCCGCCATGCGTTTGCGACGAGTGATTATGCCTCGAGCAAGCTGGTGGAGTGGGCCACCGATACGCCGCGCGCCCACCGCAGCTGCCTCGCGCTTCAAGAGCTTCAGGCGATTTACAACCTGACGCCGGATGATGCGCGGGCTCTGGCTCTGGTGAATACGGCGCAGAGTTTTTTCCCTCACGAGCCGGCGACGCGGCGCATTTTGCTGGAGCAGACGCGTCGTCTGTTGGCCGCGGGCCAGGATGCGCAGGCGGAGCCCTATCTTCAGTCGCTGAAGGAGGATGATCCCTACCGCCTGTTCTTTGCTGCGGGTGCGAGGGGCTCCCATCCGCAGGAGGCCCTGCCCTTGTATCTGAAGGCGGCGGAGCAGGCTCCGGAGGAGCTGAGGCGGCTTTCGCTGGTGAATGCGCTGTATTGTGCGCTGCAACTCGAGGATGAGCAGACCGCGCGCCGTCTGTTCGGCATGCCGGGGCTCTCGACGGAAACACGCGCGGCCATGCTGTCGACGGGGGCTCTGTATCTGGCTCAGAAAAGTCCGGAAGCGGCCCGTCGCATGCTGGAGGTTGAGCTTCAGTTGCCTCTGGGTGAGGCGGAGAGGACGGATGCGATGATGGATCTCGCGGCCATGCTGCTGAGCTCTCAGCGGGAGCATGCGGCCGCCTTGATCAGCGAGTTTTCGCGGGCCGATCTGCGTCGCTGGCGCGCCGATCAGCTGCTGCGTTACGCGGCGTTTACGGAGGAGCTGACACGCGCCGAGGGCCGAGAGAAGGATGAAGACGAGGCGTCGACGGCTCGACGGATTCTCCCGGAGTTTGAGGCGCTGATGCACCGCCCGGGAACGGAGCGCGTGGCGGCGGAGCTGCGTCTTGCTCATGCGGCTCTGCTATGTGAGGCGGGACGCGAGGCGGAGGCGGTGTCCGAGCTCGGCGCGTTTTTGCGTGAGACGAAGGTGCCGGAGCTTCGCGCGCGCGCCTATCTGGCGCTGGCTCAGGCCTATGACCGCTTCGGGACGTCGCCCGCACGCCGGATGGCGCTCGCGTATCTGAACCGCTGTGAGCAGATTTCCTCGCGCTATCGCCGCGAAGCTCTGGCTCTCAAGGCGCATTTGCTGACGCTGACGGGCAAGGCTGAGGAGGCGCGGAGGCTGCTCGAGAAGGAGCTGGGCGATCAGCAGCATCCGCCCGATGCGCTGGATCGCGCGCGGCTGTGCAGCAGCTTGGCCGACGCTTGGGCTCTGGAGCAGAGCCCTGATGCGGGGCTTTGCGCTATCCGTGCGCTGGAGGATGCCTTGGGTGATCGCCGGCTCCCGGTGCGCTGGCTCTTCCGCCTGCGCCTGCACCACGCCGCGCTCTGCCTGCGCTACGGGTACACGCCGCAGGCAATTGAAGATTTTGAGGCGATTCTGGATGCCGATCCTCTCGCAGAGCGCCACCACCTCGCTTCCGGCCCCTACGTCCTTTACGCGGCCGGCGCCGGCGAGGTGACGGCTTGGCTGGAGGAGGAAGACTACGAGCGCGCTGCCGAGGTGGCGGAGCGCGTGGCGGATCGGGTTTCCTCTGCTGAGACGAGCGAGAAGGCCGCCCGCTATGCCACGCGCCTGCGCAACTGGGCCAAGCAGATTCGCCGCATGCATCCGTCCGACTGAGCCCTCACATCATCCTCACATCACGACGGAGCGCACTCCTGAGCCGCGTTCGCTCGGGGCTCCTTGCCATCACCTTGCCTCCCGTCCTGCCCCATTGAGTCTGCGGAAGAGCGCTCGCGCACGTCGCTTCGGGTGGGTGCTCATGCACTCCTCGGCACCGAGCTCTCGCATCCCTCCCCGCGGACAATCGCTTCGGCTCAGGGCTTCCGCCAAGCCCTCAGAGCCCGCGGGTCTCCGAATTGGGGAGGGGGGAGGTGCCGGATGATCTCCGCTTTCGGAGGTCATCCGGGCTCCTACATGAGCCGGGGGCCGGCGTGAGCCAAGATGGAGGCGTTCTCCGAGAGATGCTCTGGTAATGTCCAGATAACATTTCAGGCAAAACCTCCCCCTTCCGGCTGATACAGCCTTCATCGCCGCCCGAGCAGAGCTCTGAGCAGCCCCACACCCGTGGGGCTCAGCGCAGCTCGCACCAGACGGCGCGGTGATCGCTGGCTCGCGAAGCGTTGCGGATGTCGACGATGCCGGAGCGGCTCTTGCTGCCCATGCGGCGCTGTAGGACGCTGTTGACGAAGATCTGATCGAAGGTGCGGTACTCGCTGCCGGCCTTGTAGTAGAGCGTCCATGTGCCGCCGTCCGAGTCCTCGGGGCTGAGGCGGCGGAGCCCGCGGTTGCCGCCGGTCTTCATCAGCACTTGGATGGACTCGTCCTTGGGTCCGTCGTTCCAGTCGCCGAAGACGAGCACGGGCATGTTCGGCTGGCGCTTGGTGACGGCGTTGATGTAGAGGGCGAGGGTTTGCGCCTCGCGCTTGCGCAGGCTGGCGGCGGCCGCCGGGTCAGAGGAGACGCGGGACTTGAGGTGAGCCCCGAAAATGCGGAAGCGGCGTCCGTCCTTGGCCTGGACGGTGACGTCGAGGATGCCGCGCAACATTTTGCGCCGCTGCTGCCCGTAGAGGCCGTAGTTGGCCTTGGAGTCGTTGCTGACAATGGGGAGCTGAGAGAGGAGGCCGAGGGCGCGGTCTTCACCGTTGCGGGTGAGGACGACGAAGTAGGGGTATTCAAGCCCGCGGCGGCGCAAGCGCTCGCGCAGGTCCTGCAGCGCGCGGGGACCGCCGATTTCGACGAGGCCGACGATGGCGGGCTTGGCGGAGGCGATGACGTCGGCCACGGCTTCGCGCTCGGCCACGGGCTTCATTTTCAGGCGGTATTTGGAGCGCCCCTCGGCATCGTCGACGAAGTAGTTCTCGACGTTGTGCATGAGGAAGACGAAGGTCTGTTGGGCTGCGGGGTCCCGCGCGTCGGTGCTGCGGGCTTCGGTGCGCAGCTCCTCGGGCGCGGCGAGCTGCTCCTGCGGGGCGTCGCCGATGTGAACGGGCTCAACGGCCGATTCGGTGCTCTCCCCTTTGTAGAGACCGACGAGCAGCAGCAGGATGACAAGGACGAGCAGGCCCAGCAGGGAATCGCCCCGCTTGCGGCGGCGACTGCCGCCGAGCAAGAGGCTGAGGAGGCGTCGCACCAGCGAAGCGGTGGACATGCCGGGGATGGGGCTTCGATATCGGGGCATGGGTAGCAGGTGGGGGGATGGTTGGGTGTTCGTTGGGCAGTCGGGCCGCCGTCTGCGCCTCGCGGGGCCGAACTCGCGCGATGGTGGCTCCGGAACGCGGGCGAGAGGGGGGGGGCGACCTGCCCTGTGAGCAGAGCCCGGCGGATGTGCGCTCGGAGCGCGCGCCATCTCACCGCAGAGCGTAGGGGGGGGGTAAGACCCACGAGGAGCGCCGGGTGGGAGCGTCAGACACGAATTGCGGCGTCGGGCTCGGCGTCCCGGCAGGCTCTCAACGCGAGGCTTCGGCGGAAAGCGTAGCCTCAGCGCACGGGAGCCGGCTCCGTGCTCGCTATCTCGCACTTGCGGCTCAGGACTCCTCAGCCAGCCAAGCGGCGACATCCGGCGCGGCGTAGGTGAGGATCATATCGGCACCGGCGCGGCGGATGGAGAGGAGGGTCTCGAGCGTGGCGGCCTTTTCATCGAGCCAGCCTGAGGCCGCGGCGGCCTTGAGCATGAGGTACTCGCCGCTGACGTGGTAGGCTGCGATGGGCAGGTGGGTGTTGAGGTGGAGATCCGAGATGACGTCGAGGTAGAGCGTGGCCGGTTTGACCATCAGCATGTCGGCACCCTCGGCGATATCCAGCTCGGCCTCGCGCATCGCTTCGCGGCGGTTCGCGGGATCCATCTGGTAGGTCTTTTTGTCGCCGAACTTCGGGGCGCTGCCCAGCGCGCCGCGGAAGGGGCCATACAGGGATGAGGCGTATTTGGCGGTGTAGCTCAGGAGGCTGACGCGCGTAAAGCCCTCGGCATCGAGAGCGCTGCGCATGGCGGCGATGCGGCCGTCCATCATGTCGCTGGGCGAAATGATATCGGCGCCGGCGCGGGCGTGGCAGAGCACTTGGCGGCAGAGGGCGTCCACCGTCTTGTCGTTGAGAATCTCATAGCTGCCGTTGGGGTACTCACGCACGATGCCGTCCTGCCCGTAGGTGTTGAAGGGGTCGAGGGCTACGTCCGTCATCACGCACATGGAGGGCACGCCGGCCTTGATGGCCCTGATGGCCCGGGGAACAACGCCCTCGGGGTTCCATGCCTCGGAGCCTTCCGCGTCCTTTTTCTCTTCGGGGACGACGGCGAAGAGGTCCACGCAGCGGATGCCCAGCGCATACAGTCGCGCGCACTCGCCGACGATGCCCTCGATGCTCCAGCGCTTGCAGCCGGGCAGTGATTCGATGGGGGTGTTTTCATCTCCCTCCTGCACGAACATGGGGTAGATGAGGTGGGAGGCGCTCAGCGAGCTTTCAGCAATCAGATCACGCACAACGGCCGACTTGCGGTTGCGGCGGGGACGAATGGGCAGATGCAACATAAGCGGGGCGATTGTAGCACCGGCCCCCCGTGCTGTAAAGGCGAAAGTACTTGCCAAGCTCAGGGCCAAGGGCTACAATGCACGCGCATGAATATCACCCAGATCCGCGACGTTCTCGACAGGGCCGGCATCACGCCCTCCAAGTCCCTCGGGCAAAACTTTCTCATCGACGAGAACGTGGCGCGGCGGATTGTGGATCAGCTCGACCTTCAGCCGCAGGACTGCGTGGTGGAGGTCGGTCCGGGCACGGGGGCTCTCACGGAGTTTGTCGCGCCCCGCTGCCGCAAGCTGATTCTCGTGGAGTTCGATGCCCGCCTCGCGGCCTATCACCGCGAGCGCTGGGCGGACGACGCGCACGTGGAGGTGCACCATGCGGACGGGGCCTCGTGGGATCCCCGCTGCCTCTTTGCGGAGCGTCCGGTGAAGTTTCTGGGCAATCTGCCCTATTCGTGCGGCGGCGCGATTCTCGCCAATTTTCTCACGCAGCCCTGCGCCTGCGAGCGCGCGGTGGTGATGCTGCAAAAGGAGTTCATCGATCGCATTCTGGCCGGGCCGGGAGACGAGGCCTACGGGATTCTCTCGCTGCGGGTGCAGATGGACTGGGTGCCGCAGGCTCTCCGCACGGTGCCTCCCGAGGCTTTTTTCCCGCGCCCCAAGATTGATTCGACGGTGATGCTGCTCACGCCGCGCGACCCGCTGAGCTTGCCCCCCTTCGATCACCGCTTGATGAACTCGCTGATGCAGCGCTGCTATGCCCAGCGCCGCAAACAGATGTACAAGTTTCTGCCGCCGGAGCCGGCCTGGGCCGAGGTGGCCTCGCGCCTCGGCGTCTCGCTGACGGCGCGCCCCGAGGAGCTGAGCCTGAGGCAATGGGCCGAGCTGACGGAGCTCTATGATTCGCACCCGCTGGCGGCTGTCGCGCAGCGCGATGACGAGCTCTTCGATGTGGTGGACTCCGACGATGTGGTGACGGGCCAGGCGACGCGCCGCGAGGTGCACGAGCGCGGGCTGATGCACCGCGCCGTCCACATCCTCGTGTTCAACAAGAATCGCGACTGCCTGCTGCAAAAGCGCTCGATGCTCAAGGACCGCCAGCCGGGCGTCTGGGACTCCTCCGCCGCCGGCCACTTGGATGCCGGGGAGAGCTATGAGGCAGCGGCCGAGCGCGAGCTGGGCGAAGAGCTCGGCATCAGCGGGGCGAAGCTCGTCCGCATCGGCCACCTCGCGCCCTGCGAGGAGACGGGCATGGAGCACGTGGAGCTCTATGCGGCGATGCACGGCGGCAAGGTGCGCTTCCCCGCGGCGGAAATTGCCGGTGTGCTCCCCTTCCCGGCGGAGCTGATAGACCGCTGGATCGAGCGCCGCCCGGAGGATTTCGCCAGCTCGTTCATCACCTGCTGGCGGCTCGTGCGCCCGCACATCGCCACCGCCTGAGACCCTTCCCCGTGATTGCCTCGGGATGTCCCGGCGCCCCTCAGGCTGAGCGCCCGAGGACAAGGCGGCAAGGTCTCTCCTCACTCCCTCCGCTTCTGCGGAGGCGGAGGCACCCAACCAGAGCCCGAGCACGGCTGAGGCGCAACGACACACTCAGCGTTCTGCGCTCAGCGCTCGGGAGGCCTCTCCGGCTTCCCAGTCGCCGCTCAGGCGGTGCGCCTCTCCGTTCAGGCGGAGGGTGAGCCCCGGAGGCTATCCCCCCTTTCCCCGCCCCGCTTCAGTTCGCGGGAGGCGCGGGAGCCACGGCAGGGTCGGGCTTCTCGGTCTTCTCGTCGCGCTTCTTGAGCGGCACGGCGTGGAAGGGCTGAGGCTTCTCTCCCGTGAACTTCGGGTTCATCGACGCGATCTGCGTGTTGGAGACGTTGAAGGTGAAGCTGCCGCCCTTCGCCGCGTCGGAGGCATCCAGGATGTGGTCAAAGACGCAAACAGGGGCGTTGCCGGGCGTCTCGGGCATGACAAAGAGCCCGATCGCCATCGAGGGGTGTTCGCGGCCGTCGAGTTCGCGGATGGTGTACGAGATGGTGTTGGAGCCGCGGCGCAGCCCGCCGGAGATGACGTCGGCGCGGCGTTCGTCGTAAAACTCGTGGGCAGAAATCCCGTTGATGCGCAGGTCAATCTCGCGCCCGGGGCAGTCAACGAAGATCTTGCCGATCAGCTGCGGAGCCGGGCAGGCCGGCGGGATCTCGGGAATCGAGCGGTAGGGGTGAAAGCCGTCCTGCTCCATGAGCACCTTGGTGTCGCGCGCCAGCAGGCGCTTGCGCACCTCGGGGATGCGGGAGAGGTCAAAGCAGCGCGTCTGATCCACCTTCCAGCGGCCGTCCTCGTTGACCAGCAGGATCACGAAGGCCGTGTCCGACGGCTTGCCATCGCCGAGTTGCACCTTGCCGAAGTAGGTGGCCGCGAGCGTATTCCCGTTGCAGGAAGCCACGGAGCCCACGTAGTTGAAGCGATCCAGCGAGGGCATGTACTGGGCCTCGCGGAAGTAGGCCTGCGGATAGCGACCGCGCTGCGAGACAATGAGGTTGCGCACCTTGCGCACACGCGAGCGTGTGGTGCAGCGCTCCCATTCGGCCAGATTGCCGCCGTTGGCGTGGCAGACGCGCCAGGTGTTATACACCAAGTCCGCAATTTCGCGGGCTCTCTCCTGATGAGGGAGCCTCAGCGGGGCTTCCTGCTTCGGCTGCTGCGCCATTTCGCGCTGAGCGATGTGGCGACGCGTCGCGGCGTCGAGTGCGTCGTTGCCCACTTGTGCCCATGCAGCGGGGAGGGCGGCGGAGACGGCCAGAAGAGAGTAAAAAAATGGTTTCATGCCTGCATCCAGACTACATCAAGCTTGCTTTTATGGCAAGAAAAATGCATACTGTCCGCGCAATATGACATCCTTTCTCCCTCACCCGCATGCCGCAGCCGAAGGCCGAAGCCGGCGCTGGCTGGAGCGGGCGGACTCTTTCGAGTGGAAGCAATTTGCCGATGGCGTTGCGCTCAAGGTGTACATGATTGCGCCGCAGGGGCACTGCGCGGAGCGCCGCGCGCCGGCCGTCATGTTTTTTCACGGCGGCATGTGGATGCTCGACTACGTGAGCGAGTTCAGCTCGTGGGCTCTGCACCTCGCCAGCCGGGGCATTGTCTGTTTTTTGCCGGAGTATCGCACACGAGCGCGCTTCGAGGTGCTGGCCGATGATATCGTTCAGGACGGGCTCGACGCCTGGACCTGGCTGCACCGCAACGCGGAGGCTCTCGGGATCGATCCCGCACTCATCACGCTGGCCGGTTCGGATGCCGGCGGCCTGATGGCGCTCAATGCCGCCATGCAGCCCGAGACGCCCCGCCCCTGGTGGAAGTTCATGGCCAAGCGCGAGCTGCCGCTCATGCCGGCTGCTGTCGCCATCTTCCGCGGCATTGTCGATGTCGAGGCTCCCGAGGCCCGCCTCCTCAATGTGATGCGCGACTCGACGAACCCGGCTGCGCTCAACCCCTGCGACCTGCTGCGCCACCACCTGCCGCCGCTCTTCTGCGCGCACGGGCTCGAAGACCCGTTGCTGGACTGCGGCATGCGCGAATGGTTCTGCGAGATCTGGACAAAGCTCGGCAATCGGGCCGAGTTCATCGCCTGCCCGGGTGCGGATCACACCCTGACGAACTTTGAAGTCAACCCCGCCGCCTTTGAACAGATGCTGCTGGCGTGGGAGACCTTCATGGTCAGTCTGAAGCTCTGGCCGGAGTCCGCCGCGGAGCCGGCCGCCCTCATGGAGTGAGGGCGGCGTGGATGCAAGCGAGGGCGAAGTGCGGGGGTATGTGCCGCCCGGTCGTGCCGTTCTGCCCGCTTCCTCCCCCGAACATGGAGACCGGAGGCGGCGACTGCGGGAAAGGCAAGCCTCAGCAGGGCGTCGAAAGCCGGGGAACGCTCCGCCGCACCGGCCCTCCGCCTCCCCGCGCGTCGTGACATGCGGGGCACTCCACCGAGCCGCCCCTGGGGCCGGAGAGGGCATTCAGGGCGCGGGGCGCGCTCGCGGTCAACGCAGGCCGCGCAGCAGCAGCTCGGCGTTGTTCTGCGTCGCCGCGATATTGCGCTTGAGCGTCTCCAGCCCCTCCCAGCCGGGCAGCATCGCCAGCTGGCGGCGCAGCTGAAGCACGCGCACCAGCTCATCGGGGTGATAGAGGCGGTCATCGTTGCGCGTACCGCTCTGGGGAATGGAGATGGCCGGGTAAATGCGGCGCTCGGCCAAGTCGCGATCGAGGCGAATCTCCATATTGCCCGTTCCCTTGAACTCCTCGAAGATGATCTCGTCCATGCGAGACTCCGTATCGACGAGGCAGGTCGCGATAATCGTCAGACTGCCGCCCTCCTCCACATTGCGCGCCGCACCGAAAAACTTGCGGGGCTTCTCCAGAGCGTTCGAGCCGAGGCCGCCGGACATCGTTCGCCCGCCCACTTGATTCGCGTTGTACCCGCGGGCCAGGCGCGTGAGCGAATCGAGCATGATGACGACGTTGCGGCCCTGCTCCACGAGGCGCCGCGCCCGCTCGAGCACCAAGTCGCTGAGCTGTGCATGGCGCTTCGAGGGCTCATCAAAGGTCGAGGCGTAGACCGGGGCGTCCACCGTCTCCTCAAAATCCGTCACTTCCTCCGGGCGCTCGTCGAGCAGCAGAATCAGCAGGTCGAGATCCGGGTAGTTGGCGCGCAGCGAGCCGGCAATCGTCTTGAGCAGCACCGTCTTGCCGCCGCGGGGAGGCGCCACGATGAGCGCGCGCTGTCCGAGGCCCAGCGGAGTGATCAGATCCAGCACGCGCATGGAGGCCGCCTTGTTCACGTTGTTCTCGAGAATCAGGCGCTCGCGGGGGATGAGCGGCGTGAGCTTCTCAAACTCCTTCGGCGCCTGAAAATCGGCAGCCGGAACACCCTCGATCTGCAGCAGTTCATCGACCACCAGCGTACCGTTCTCGCGGGGGTGGCGCGGCAGGCGCAGGCGCGCCGACACCTCCTGACCGGGGCGCAGGCCGAAGCGGCGCACCAGCTCGTTCGGCAGCAGGGGATCATCCTTGCCGGGGCGGAAGCTGCGCGCACCGTCGCGCAGTACTACCTCGCCGCCTGGGCAGAACTCCAGCACCCCGCTCGCCAGCACCTGAGCGCCGCTGTTGAGGTGGAAGCGCATCAGCTCATAAGTCAGCTCGGCGCGCGGAAGGCTCAGCGCATAGCGCAGCTCCGCCTCGCGGGCCATGGTCACCAGCTCATTGAGCGGCAGGAGCCTCAACTCGTTGATGCGGAAGACGCGGGAGCGCGCCTGAAGAGCCTTCACCTCGGGCGCAATCCACGTATTGAAGAAGACCTGCACCTGAGCCTGCATGCGCACGCGGGCCCCTTCGTTCCAGAAGACCACGTCCGCCCGCCGCATCTTCTCGTCCGTCGGCATCTGAGCGCCCATCAGCAGATCGGCCTCCTGCTCCGAAAAGCCGTTGCGGCGCATCAGGCGCGCCTTCTGCGTCGACGGGCTGCACGCCACCACACAGACCATGTCCGCCGGGAACTCGGACTCGGATTCAAAATACAGCGGCGCATCGAGAATGAAGGTATGCACATCGTCACGCTCGCGAGCAGCCTGCACCGCTTCGGCATACGCCGCCGCCAGACGCGGGTGCACCACGCGGCCGAGCGCGGCGCGCTTCTCCGCATCGCTCTCGACCAAGCGCCGCAGGCTCTCCGTGCTCAGCTGCCCCTGCTCATCGAGCACCTCGGGACCGAGCACTTGGGCCAGCTCTTCCGTGAGAGCACCGCTCTCGCGAAGCCGACGCGCCTGCTCATCACAGTCAAAAATCTCAACACCCTTGCCGCCGAGCTCCGTGAGCATCCCGACGGCCGTGGATTTGCCGGAGGCGATTCCCCCTGTTACAACGATGACCTTCATCGCGGGCATTCTAGCAGCGAACGGCGCCTCATTCAAGGATAAAGAGCAGCAGCGCCCCGCCTTCACCTGCCCGCCACCCGGCGGAAGAGCAGCCAGCCGTGGCTCTGCGCGACGCGCTGCCACGCGCCCGCAGCGCTCAGCTCCGCGCTGAGCGGAGATCCGTCCGGCACCGCGAGAAAGGAGCCCTCCGGGCAGTCGCGCCAGTCGCCGGACCAAGCGCGGGCGTGCCCGGCGGAATAAAACTGCGCCGAATAGGGCACCGAGCCGACGTAGTAGAGCGGCTGCTGCCGCTCCCAGCCCTGCAGCAGCTCCCGCTGGCAGCGGTACTCAACGTAGCGGAAGCCGCCGCCGGCCAGAAAGAGCGCCGTCGTCACCAGCAGGGGCACGCAGGCGAACACCAGGTTGCGGGCGTGCCGCGAGCGCCACAGGCGCTGCACCAGCAGCATGCACCAAGCCGGCGCCGCCGGCAACACATAGGCCGGCAGAATATTGCGCGCCGCCGTAAAGAAAACCAGAGGCGCCAGCGCCCAGCACCACAGATACCAGCTCTCGAAGCGGAACCCCGCTGTCTCCCCCGACGGAGCAACACCGCCGCAGACTTCTCCGGCGGGGCAGGTGACGGCCCCCTTCTCTGCTCCCTTCTCCGCCTCCCTGCGGCGGGCGCTGCCCCTGTCGCCCTCCCGGCCGCGGAGGCAAGCGGGAAGGCGCAGCAAAAAGGGCAGCAGCAGCGTCCACGGCAAAAAAGACTCCAGCGCGTAAATCCAAATCGTCCCGATGCTCCGCGAGTGACCGGCCCCGTACAGATCACCGCTCCAACCCTTCACCAGATAGCGCTCAAAATGCTCACCGACGATGAAGTAGCGCAGAAAGCCCGGCGTCCTGCACTCCGCCGCCCAATACCAAGGCACCACCAGCACCAGCATCAGCAGGCAGCCGCTCACCATCGGCAAGCGGCGGAACAAGAGTCGCCACTGGCCGCTCCGCAGCGCCCACAGGAAAACAGGCAGGCCGCCGAGCATCAGCGCCAAGGGGCTCTTGCTGAGCAAACCGATAGCCAGACCGACAAAAAACGCATAGCCCCAGATGCGGTGAGCCCCCTCCTCCATCGCGCGCCGGAACGACACGAGCGTCAGCGTCGTGCCCAGCGCCAAAAAGGCATCCGTCATCACCGAGCCCGAGGCGATCACGCCAATCACGCTGCTCAGGAACACCGCGGCACAGGCCAGCGCCATCTCCGTATCGACGCCGCGGATATCAGGCTCCTTCGCCTCCGCGCGCGGCTCCACAGCACCCAGTGCCCCCTCCCGCGTCGCCGCCCCCGCATGGGCGCGGCGGAAGGGCCAGCAGAAAAACAGAGCCGCCATCCCCACGGCCGCGAGATAGGGAGCGAAGCGCGCGGCGAACTCGCTGACGCCGAAGAGTTTCATCGTCAGCGCGCTTCCCCAGAAAGACAGCGGAGGCTTGCCCCAGAACGGCACCCCGTAATCAAACTGCGGCTGCAACCAGTTGCCCGTCTCCAGCATCTTGCGCGCCATCTCGCCGTAGCGCGCCTCCGTCGTGTCCATGAGGGGGTAAGCCCCCAGACTGCCCCAGCGCAGCACCAGCAGCGCCAGCACCAGCAGCAGCAAGTGAACCCGCAGAGCCCCATAGCGCGCACAGAGCCGCGCATGCCCCTCGCGGAAGAGCTGCCCCGGCGAGCGCAGATCGGGCCACAGAAAGCGGAAGGCTCCCTCCATGAACAGCAGAGCACCCGCCATCATGGCGGTTTGCAGCACCGGCATCCGAAAAATCTGCGTGAGATCCGGAACCGCCGTCATCGCGATCAGGTCGCCGAAGAGGCTGATGATCCCGTCGCGGTAAATCTCCGGCATCCCGCTCGTGTTCATCACACCCTCAGGGAGACTCAGGAGGGTGAAGGCCGCTGCCGCCGCGAGCAGCAGCAGCGCCGCCCGCTGCCACGCCGGCGGCACCTGAATGGCGCGCGGAAGGAGGCGGCCGCGCAGCGCATAAAAGGTCACCGCCACGCAGGCGAGCATCCCCAGCAGCCACCACGCGACGCCGGGCAGCGTGGCGAAATAGTGCAGCGTGCCCGCCGGATTCTGAAACAGCTCGGCACCCAGAATGCCGAACTGATCACCCGAGAGCACCTCGCTGAGCTCCTCCGCCCCGCTGAGCAGCATAAACAGAGCGAACAACAGCGCCGTGCAGCAGCGATCCCGCTGACTCCCGTGATACGCCGCCGGCAGAACGAGCAGGTAGCACAAATACGGCAACAGGCAGAAAAAAACCGAGGCCCCCAAGTCGCAGGCCCAGTAAAGCAGCCCCTCATCCCCGCGGCCCGTGCCTCCGCCCCGCAACGCTACCAGCGCAAACTCCAAAATATCATACACAACACTCACGAAGGCGAAGGGCATGAGCCTCGCCACCACATACGCCAGCGCATTCATCACGGCCTTGAGACACGAGAAGAGCTACTCCTGTTGAAAAAATAGGATTTTATTCACGCCCCGGGGCGGAGCCTCCGAGCTCCGCGCACCCATTGCGGGGAGCTCGCACTATCCGCGATGGCGCTCGCAAGCGCCTTCGGCGCCTCAAAGGGAGGCAAGGGAAGCCCGCGCTTGGCCCTCTCCGACCGCGCTCAGGAGCCTTGCCAGACGAAGCGCGGTGCCTTGACGCGAAAACCCGAACCTGATATCATGCGAAAGCCCTCGGATCTCTCATCCCCACCCATGAACATACCGACCTTTTGGATCAAAGAGCGCCGCCGCCTCAGCGACGGCACCTGCGTGCACCTGCGCGGCGTATCGAACAGCTCCATGGACGAAGCCCGGGCGAAGCTGGAAGAGCGCGCCCGCATCTGGGAACAGCTGCTCAGCCGCCCGAAAGCCTCCCGCGAAGCCATCGACGACTTCCGCCGGAGCCTGCGTCGGCTCGACGGCCACGACGAAGGCCCCTACAGCGCCGGCATTCTCGAACCGATCGAGCAGCGCCTCGATGATAAAAACATCGTCACCCGCAACCGCTACGGCAGCCTCGTCCTCAACACGACCCGCCTCTGCTTCGCGGACGTGGATCACTTTCCGCCCCGCGGTTTGAGGCAGCGACTCGCGGCCCTCTTTCACGGCAAGCGGGCCGAGCAGCGACTGCTCGAAGCCCTCGACGCCATAAGCCGGAGTGATGAGCACTTCGGCGCCCGTCTCTACCGCACCGCGCACGGCTGGCGCATCATCCTGCGCAAGGTCGAACTCGGCTCTGAGCAACAGCGCCGCCTCTTTGCCGACCTGAACGTCGACCCTCTCTACACGAAGCTCTGCGACAGCCAGCTGTGCTGGCGCGCCCGCCTCAGCCCCAAGCCCTTTCACCTCGGCCTGCCCCGCTTCCCCCGGCTCGAGGACTCCCTCGGTGCTCCGGAAGTCATGGCGGACTGGGTCACCCGGTACGAAGAGCGCACTGCGCATCTGGCCGTCTGCCGACTCATCGACACCGTAGGGCGCAGCATCGCCGACCCCGTGCTCGATTACCACGACCGCACCACCCAAGCTCTGAAGGGCGACCTTCCCCTGGGATGAGCCGTCGAACCATTCGGAGAGCCGCAACCTCGCCCCCAGGGTCGTGCATCCGGCCACACTCGCCCCCCGACGCCATCCGGCGCGAGGGTGCTGCTCACACAGCCCCTCGGGGCACCTGCGCGGCAGAGCCGCGGCTGACCACGCCCTCCGCTGCCCGAGCACGCATTTGGCGAGCCTTGCGCCATCCGAGAGCCCTCCGTGTTGCCGCGGGAACGGCACAGCCGATGCTCCGCCCGAAGCGGGGCATCCCCGCTCCGAACGGATCGTGACAGCATCAGGAGACACGCAAAGCCCCATGAGGAGCGTTCCCGCGCCTCACTCCTCGGACGGCTGCTCCGTCAACACCCCGTCGCGCAGCACGTAGCGCCGCGGCTCGGGACGGGGACTCTTCATCTCAGCAGGATGCCAGGGATCGCACAGATAGACAGAGCCATCCTCCTCCACGCTGACCAGCGCCTTGTCAAGCCCTTTCACCACCAGGCTCAGCCCCTCCGAGGCACACACAGGATGACGCTCCGCATCCCTCGTGCGCAGCGAATAAATCGCCAGCTTCGGTCTGTCCGTCGGCGTCGCATACTCCACCAACAACTCCGGCAGGCCATCTCCATCCATATCATACAGACGCAACCGAGGACTGTGGCCATGGAGAACATCCACCATCAGGTAGCGGGGCCCATCCACCTGCCGCCAGTCGGGTGTCGAGCCGCCGTACTCCGCCACAATATATAAATCAGACGGGCCTAGGCCCCCTCCCCTGCCGTCCGAACACACACCAATATGGTGAATGAAAAACGGAGAGCGCCCCGGCAGATCAGGAACCTTCAGCCACTGAGCAAAACGCAGAACAAGCTCGGAAGGCGGTGCCGACTCCTCGGAAGCCCTCGCCGCAGGGGCAGGGGGAAGTGCCGACTCGCCGGAGCCGGCAGCCTCCGCCGGAACGAAACCTGCCACGGCGGCGCCCAACAGAATTTTTCCATAAACTTTCATCTTCATCGTCAAGAGATCGTTGTCGGAGACGAGAGCCGCGACGGCCCCATCCTCTCTATCAGATTAACCGCCGAGCCCACAGATATCAAGGAGGAAGCCACCGTATGACACAGCGCGAGCCCGGCTCGCACAACGAGTTCGAGACACCTCTGCCATCGGCAGCCCCCTGCTCTCCTGAGCGCTCTCCGGCGCACCACCTCCTCCTGACTCCCGGAGCGAGCCACGAAGCGCCGCAGAGTGGTCAGGCACCCGCGGAAAGGCGCATCGGAGGAGCGGGCGTTACTCGCCTTGCCCCTTCTCCGGACTCAAGCGCGCGATCTCATCAAGCGCAGCCTCCCATCCTCGCGATGCCGCCTCGCGGAAGCAGGTGAGAGCCTGCTCATCGCTGCGAGGCACCCCCTTTCCTCGGGCGCAGCAGAGCCCCAGAAGATACGCAGCCTCAGCATCCCCTCTCTCCGCCGCCCGTCGGAACCAGAGCGCGGCTTCTTCATCCGACGCCGCCACCCCCTTCCCCTGAGCATAGCACAGGCCAAGGCGCGTCATCGCCCGAGGAAAACCGAGAGACGCCGATGCACGGTAGAGGCGGAAAGCCTCCTCATCGCTCGGGGCAACACCCTGACCGGTCTCGCAGCACAGCCCGAAATTGAACAGGCAAATGGCCTTGCCCCAACGGTCTCCCCCCCGCGGGCAGCTCCACACCCTCGGCAACCTCAATCCGAGAAACTGAGGACGTCCGAAACTCCGAGTGCCCCCTTACAGATACAGCGCAGCGTACTGCTTGAGCTCATCCGCATGCTGGTAAATATCCACAGGAGATTCCAGGGGGATGCGCTTCTCGTTGCGCTCCTTATCCAAGAGAATGAGGGTTTTCTGCGTTGAGTTGTACAAAAAGCGGCAAAGCGGCTTGCGAACATTGTAGTCCAGCAGCACACCGCAGTAGCTGCGCGTATCCTTGATGAAGACGCGATGCGGGTCGACCACCTGAGACAAAATGGCCCGCACGATGTAAAAGGACTCCAGCTCTTCCTCTGTCGTCACGATCCCCGGATCGGCCTTCACATTGTCGTCCGCAACCTTCTCCGGCTGCTCGGCAGGTGCCTCACTGTTCTCCACGGGCGAAAGCGGAGCCAGAGGCGTCACCCCGTCGATGGCACTCTGCAGGCGCTCGCTGATTTTGCCGTTCAGCCACTCGCGGAAAGCCTGCATCACCAGCGCAGTGAACTGTTCTCGCACACTGTTCGTGAGCATGCCGCTATACACCTGCTTCGCAAAATAACGGACAAACTCATCACTAGGAGCCTCCAGCTCTTTATCGAAGAGATTCTGAATCTGTCTCTTGTATTTCAACTCAGAGGCATTGCTCAAGATGTTCCCCAAGTCGTAATGGCTCTTGGTGAATTTCTTCAGGACAGCCACCTTCTTCGGATCCACCTCCAGCATGGAGAATTCAAAGAAAGGCTTGTCATCCATAATGTTCGGAGATTCGATATCCGTATAGAACTGATAGTCTATGCCATTTGTTAAAATGGCCAAACGAGCCTCCGTGCAGCTAAAATAGCGGAAGAGCTGATTCGCGTGCTTGACGTTCAGCGGCGTATTGACAGCCTTACATTCCACCAAGATGGCGGGTTTACCCTCCCACATAATCACATAGTCAACCTTTTCATTCTTTTTGGTGCCGACGTCCGACGTGTACTCGGGAACCACTTCAAAGGGATCGAAAACGTTGTACCCAAGAGCCTGAAGGAAGGGCATGATAAGCGCATTCTTCGTCGCCTCCTCCGTCTGGAGAGTTTCGCGAAGGCGCGGCACACGTGCTGATAACTGCGTAAGATTGTCAATAAAGTCCATGGTAATCCTGAGTTGTCCAGATGATACCTTTTAGATTAAAAAATGTCAAGATAGATTTTGAAACCGCGGAAGCTTTTCAGATGCATCCCTTCATCTTCTCAACGGTTGATTTCATCGGCGTTCCCGCCACCGGCATGCTTCCCCCGCCGGCACGCCCGCCAAAGGATCCCGATGAGGATGGGGAGGGAGATGAGGGTGTAGGCCATCGTACCCGCCAGCCCATTAGCCCACCAGTGCAACGCCGTGTCCTCCACACGCGGCGCTCCCGTCGTGAAGAAACCTCCAGGAAAGCGAGCGAGGACATTCTGCACCAAGGTGATCAAGAAGACCAACAGCGCGACGGAAGCGATTCCCACGTCCCAGCGGCGGATCGCCGGCCAGATGTTCCAGATCTCCGTCTTGAGGGCCAGCAGCAGGAGCAACGTCTGCGGCACGCCGTACAGGGGAATGCCCATCAAGATTCCCTCACCCCCGCCGAGAAGACAGACGGCGAGCGTGACAACAAGCTGGGTGCACAGGTAGATGAATAAGATGGTTTTCATGCGCGGGTATGCGCGCTGCTGCGTTCCGCTCCCTTCCCGGAAGCCCACGGCGGTCGTCCATCGAGCGCGGCAGCGTGTGCAGATACGTTATAGCACGCCAAGCCCAGCAGTTAAAGTCTTTTTGAACGACCTCGGCGGGGATGATACAGGACCGCCGAGGCGCCCGACCCGCCGTCGATGGGGAGCCGCGGCCGAAATCGGCTCACGGGCTTGTCTTCGCCTCGCCGTGCGCCGCTGCGCCCTCAATTCGCCGGAGGGCCTGTTGAGCCCCTTCGTGCCCCTGCTCCGCTGCCATACGGTACCACTTAGTAGCCTGCTCCCGGGATCTCTCCTCCATCACCAGTCCCTTCTCATAGATCTGCCCCAGCTGATACTGAGCTTGCGCATTTCCCGCCTCTGCCTTGGGCATGAGCTGTTCCGGACTCGCCGTACAGCGCTCAATCAAGGCATAGCTTTCTCCGCCGGTGAGTTCAAGCCCTTTCACATCGTAGATACTGCCGTAGTCCGGCGAGAAAAAGCGTTTCGTCCAATAGCTGCGCACCTCGTTCGGCGAGACGGACCTACCGCCCTTCTCCTTCAGACGACTCAGTGCCCACTCGACCGGACTCTGAACCAGCATTGCCTCTTCCCCCAGCTCTGCCGCTCGCAGATCCGGGAAGCCGGAGACGATGAGCGAGTGCCGCAACTCCTTCGGATACTCCGGGTCGACGATGGTGACCGGCACGCGCGCCACCTCGTCGTAGATCTTGACGGGCCCCTCCGTGTTGGTGTGGTCCTCAAACACTTCGTAGATGACTCGGGCATTCGGGTAATTTTTCCCGATGTCTGCCAAAAGCTTGTCTCGGCACTCGGAGAGGGGAAAGGACTTCTGTTCCGCGCGCTCGCCGCAGGCGGTCAGGCCAACGGCGCAGCAAAGGGCGATCGCCGCCGGCATCATGGGTCTCAGAGAATGAAAATCGGTCATTTTTTTATGGTGTTTTCGACGGGCCTTCTCCCGGCACGCCGTTCCCGTCACAGGGAGGAGGTGCAGCGCCCGGGCGGAGTCCCGCCGCCTTGTGGATCAATCTATCAAGCTCAGTGGCCGCCGTCAAATACCCTTGTCGACAGTTGAGCCACAAAAAGTGTCATCCGGAGCGGCGGCGCCGTGACGCGCCCGTCCTCGCTGTAAGGAAGCGGGTGCGCGGAATCTGCGCGGCACTCACCGGCGTCCTCGCGCGTGTGGCAGAGGAGCGTGGGCGGAACGACGCAGCCTGCCGGGCTCCGTCCGCTCGAGCTCAGAGCGAGGAGACCTGCTGATTCATGACGTCGCGGGGCAAGAGCCCGGCCTTGTTGCGGCGCGCCGGGTCGGCGCCCCGCGCTTCGAGGGCTCGCATCGTCTCGCGATTCCCTTGGGCGGCGGCTTCGTGCAGCGGCGTATTCCCCAGAGAATCCTCCGCATTCGGGTCGGCCCCCGCCTCCAGCAACAGCTCAACGGCGCCGTTCTGCCCCTGTGCTGCGGCCAGATGCAGCGGCGTGCGGTCGTAGTGATCCCCGGCGGCGGGGCTGCTGCCGGCTTCCAGCAGCAGGGCCACGAGAGCCCGATCCCCGCGCTCGGCAGCCACATGCAGAGGAGTGCAGGAAAACGAGCCCCGGGCGTCCGTGCGGGCTCCGGCGGCCAGCAGCAGGCGAGCCGTGGCCGCATCCCCGCGGCGAGCCGCTTCGTGCAGCGGGGTGTTGCCCTGCCCGTCGCAGCTCTGAGCCGAGGCCCCCGCCTTCAGCAACAGCGCCGCGCAGCCCGGGTGCCCGCTCTCCACGGCCCGCGACAGAGGCGTTTGCCCGGCGCCCGGCTCGATCCCCGCGTCCGCCTCGGCGCCGGCATCCAGCAACAGGCGGACACAGTCCTCCCGACCGTTCGCAGCCGCCGCCATCAGCGGGCAGGTCCAGGGAGCTTGCTTCGGATCTCCGGCCTGCGGGTTCGCCCCGGCGTCCAGCGCTCGGCGAAGCGCCTCCGCATCGCCGGATGCGGCCGCCGCCAGCAGGGCGGCATCCGCCCGATGCTGCCGCGCACTTTCGTCAGCCGTGAGGCCGGACTTGTCCCGCGCCCCCTCCTCAGCCCCCCGCTCGAGCAACAGGCGGGCGGCTGCATCCTGCCCGGTCTCCCGCGCCAGATGCAGCGGGGTGGAGCCGTCGCCGTTGCGCACCTTCACGTCGGCACCGGCATCCAGCAGCAGGCGCAGCAAGGGCAGGTCGCCCAAGCGTGCCGCGATATGCAGAGCCGTATTCCCGTAGCGATCGCGAGCCTCCGGATCGGCGCCGCCCGCCAGCAGAGCCTGCACCTGCTCGCAGAGCCCGGGCATCGGCTCATCGGCCTCCCGTTCATCCTCCGCAGCGCTCAGGAGGGCAAGCAGCGGCGTGTCTCCGGCCTTGTTCACGGCATCGGGCTCGGCGCCAGCCTCCAGAAGCAGGCGCACACAGGCCGCATCGTGAGCCCGGTGGAGCGGGGTATCGCCGAACTGATTCACCAAACGGGGATTGCCGCCGGCGTCGAGCAGCAGGCGCAACACCTCGGCGTTGGCGGCCAGATGCAGGGCTGAGCCCCCGAGCTCATCCTCGAGGCACAGAAAATTGACGTCGGCACCGCCGGCGAGGAGAGCGCGAACGCAGTCCGCGTGCCCCTCCTCCGCGGCGACGGTGAGAGCCGTCGCGCAGGTGATCGGATCGCCGCCGTCCCACCACAGCTCCTCATTCACGCGGGCTCCGGCTTTCAGCAGGGCCTCGACACAGGCGACGAAACCGCCCTCCGCCGCTGCGTAGAGGGGAGTCTGCGGATCCTCGGGGTCGCGGGCGTTGGCGGAGACGCCGCTCGCGAGAAGTTGGCGCAGACGCGTCACATCCCCGCGGGCAGCGGCGTCCAGCAGTCTGCGGGCATCCTCCGCCGATGCTCGTTGCTCCTGCTGCGTCTCGGCGCGGGGGGCGAGAGGCGCAGCAGTCTGCGCCTGACCGGCCGGGGTCTCGGCAGGGGCGGATGCAAGGCCGGCGGTGGCGAGCAAGCTCAGCAGGCCGGCGGTTAAGGTCATCTCGTTCATCGCGTGGGATAGGGTTCGATGTTGCTGCGTTTGCGGCCGCCGACGGGAGAAAGCGGCCCAAGGGATGCGGGCATACGCCGCGGCGGGGGCGACTGTGTGGCCCTTCTCCGTTATATATCACACAGGCTGAGGGGAAGACAAGTTTTTTCCGCAAGGCCATGCACCTTGCCGCAGTGCAAGCGGCGCCTGAACGTCCACGGCCTGCCGCATCGGACGGCGTGACCGGAGCGTTCTGAGGAGCGAGGACGACCGAGTCCCCGCGGCTCACCTGCGCGCGCGAGCCGCTTCCGTCTGCGCGATAAGCCGCTCGACGGCCTCGCACTCGGCGCTGAGCCGCTGCATGTCGCGATCCAGCCGCTCCCGCATCTGCTCGAGCTTCCACAGGCGGCAACGCCACCACTCCGCCTCGCTTTTCGGCTCGCTCATCGGCAGTTCGCGGGGGATGTCCGTCCACCGGATGAAGCAAGCCATGCCTCCGGCCGACCGCTGCAACAGCGAAATCAGGAAGCCGAGCTCCGCCTTCGCGGCGCAGGGATTCCCCTCGAGTATGCGGAGCTGCTCGATCCACCGTTTCGCTTGCGCACGTCGGAAAACGCACTTGCTGAGGGCGAGAACCAGCAGAGGATAAAAGGGAGCTTGAACGAGCAGGTCCTCGTCGGCCGAGAACCAGCGGTCGAGCGCGGCGTTCGGGACGCTCTCCGCCCGCTTGAGGAGGCGCTCGAGGAGCGGGGCGTTGTGCGCCTTGAGACAGGCGCTGATGCCGATGATGAGCCCCTCTTGGTCTTTGACCAGCGCGAGGGCCTCCTCGCTGTTGCCGGTTCTGACGGCAACGGAGATTTTCCGGCGGCGAAGGCGGGCGCCTTCATCGGAACGCCCCTGTGCCGAGGACGGCGCGTCCTCGGGCCCTTGGTGGGTGAGGAAGCCGTACCCGTTGACGGAGTAGATCTCCATCGGCACGCCGGCGAGGGCGAGTCGCTCCTGAATCCGGGCGCCGTGCGAGACGCGATCGGTGACAAGGCCGATTCCTTCGGGCGACGGATGGGCCTCAGCCTCGTTGTGGAGAAGCTCGATGAGCGCATCGTCCGAGCTGTCCTCCTCGCCGCGCAGGCGATCCAAGCGCACCACGCGCACCGCAGAGGGCGCCTCCTGCGCGAGCGCCGCGAGGAGGGGCGCGTTTGGGAGTTCACCCTCGCCGGAGGCTGCGATGATGAGCGACGCCCCGGCCTCGATGAGGGCGGGTTTGATGTGCTGCAGCAGGAGGCCGACCTGCGGATGATACAGGGCGGAGGTCTCGACGATAAGGGGCTTCGCCTGCACGATGGCGGCCAGAGCCTGATACGCGAGATGATCGTACAGGGCTTGCTTCTCTTCGGCTGGTTCGAAGGGGTCGTACAGACCGCCCCATTCGCGGAGGGACAGGGTGCTGAGGCGTCCGGGGCCCTTCCCGTCGAGGCTCGAGGGACATTGTTCGCGCAGGGATTTGAGCAGCTCGATATCGCGAGAGACCACGATTTGCGAGCAGTCATTCCGCTTGAGCCGCACCGCCTGCTGAAGGGCCGTGCGCTCGCTGACATCGCCCCAAGGCTCTCCGCTGCGCAGGATGAGCCGGCCGCTCTCATCCCACTCGGAATCGGGGCCGAACATGATGTGGAGGCTTCTGAGCGAGGCGGGCTTTCCCGGGGCCTTCCTCACGGACGTGTAGAGGTCGTGCAGCTCGATTCTCTTGGAGGGCGGATACCACGAGATGTCATCGCCCTCGAGCCATTCCCCCGGCATGGGGCGCCGGTAGCTCGCGTCGACACAGCGGCAGCTTCGGCACAGGGCTTCATAGCCGGGTGCGACCATGAGGACGTGATCGTTCTCGAGCATCCGAGATCCGACGACGGTATCGAGCAGGACGCGGCCGACCGTGCCGATGAGGGCATCGGAGGCGAGGTAGACAAAATCCGCGCCGGAAAGGAGGTCGCGGTAGCTGTCCATAAGCGGCTCAATTGTGCGGCGGTACGCGAGATATTCCATTCCTTTCGTTGACATGGCGGGATTCAGGGAGCTTGTGACTTTCGTGAAGGCGGCTGGGCTGAGCTTCGGGCACGGCGGGTAAAATAGTGCGGGCTCGCTGGCGACTGATGCGATTATATCACATTTTATTTTTCTGTCAATTCATTTCGGCTTGAGCACCTGCGTTCACAAGTGCCGCTTATCACTCCTAATCCTTTACATGTATGTCGTTAATAAATTGCGTCGCAGTTTGCATCATGGGTAGTGGCGCATGTCTGAACCGGAATATATCTTATAGAAAACATCCTTCATATGAGATGCCGGCGGCTCGCGTGTCGTTCGCGACGTCTCGGACACGGGCTCGCGCGCGGCTTTTTCTCTCTCCGAGACGACGTGCGCGGGCCGACGGGGCTCACGACCGGGACGCTCAACAGCTAAGGATTCGACCTCGGCTCGCAGAACGCAAAGTGCCCCCCTGCTCCGCTGCGACCTGCGTCAGCAAAGCTCACGCAGGTCGCGCGTTTTTCGGCGAAAAAGATCCTTGAGGACTCTGCGCTCCCATTCCTGATCGATCTCGATCTTCACTCCAAGCTTTCTCTCTGCCAGCATAATGGCTTCCACGTCGCAGAAATCCGAGTATGGGTTAAACAGGATGTCGGACAATCGATCATCCGGGTACAAATACGGCGTGGGCAGACTCATGATGCGCGCTACTTCGCGATGCAATCATCATCCGGGACAGCATCGGAGCAAGTCCAGGCCTGCTCGTATGCACCTCGCGTTCTCCCTCGCAATGAGCGACGCCACTCCCGATTCTGACGTCGGAGCTGCTGACTCCGCCGCCAAGAGGAGAGGAGGTTGGCAAAGGGAGAGATAAGGTATTGCGAGAGTTTCATGATAAACGTGGCCCTGCCTGTGCTCGAGTGATATTTCCCGGCTGTGCGGAATCACCGCAGAGGGGGCATGACTGCACGGAAGACTCCGCGAGCACCCCGCTTCGTTCTCAGCTCCGCTGATGGGAAATGCGCTGCCCGACCTGGCTGCTTCGGCTTCATCCTGTCCTTGTTTGCAGTTGCGTTGTTCCGGCAGTGCCCCGTCTTGAACAACGAGAAGTTCATCCCGCATTCGGGGGTAGATCGAAATGTCTTTTAAGGAACGGCAAGCCTTTTAGGCGGAGCTGACACACGGCGTTGCCCTCCGCTCGGCTACAAGGGGCTTGATTCGTGCGCGTCGCAGAGTTGCAGGACTCGGTGAGACGGGTTTCGAGACGCCGGCCAAAAGTCGGACAGCCAAGGATTTGAACAGAAAATCCCGGCAATATGAATTAATGCTTGACAAGGCGAGGCACTCTTTGCTAAAGCGTAGGGGATATCTGCAGGGATTGCACACTCTCCTCAAGCAATACGTCCTTTCCTCAGCCTTTACCAACAAATAACACATGAAACTTCATCTCCCGACCAATCTCCGCGCCGCGCTGCTCGCCGGCTTGGCAGCTACCGCTACCTTGGCAACCAGCCTCGGCACCGGCACCATCGCCGGCGGTGCTCTTATCGTCTCGCTCGCCTCCGGATCTAGGGCACAGGCCGAGGCCGGTGACAGCATGGATGACCCCCTCAAGTTGCCGAACAGTGACGGCACCGCGGGTTCCGTTACCAATCTCAATCTTTCGTCGTACGGTGAGAATCAATATATCGATTTGAACGTCTCCGGCGGGCATCTCATCAATTCCACTGACGGCAACGGCAACATCGCAGCCAACATCATCATCACTCAGCTGAAGCTGACGGACGGTTACGGCAATGCCGCTTACAATTTCAGCGGAAGCATCTCCGGCTCCGGCGAGTTCTCGTACAGCAAGGCGCTGGCGGGCGGCGGTCAGTCCTGGGACTTCCTGGGCGATGTGTCCGGCTTCACGGGCACGATAAATATCAGCGGTAACGGGGCACACCTGGAAGAGTTGAAGTTCACCGGCGGCGGTGAGATTAATGCCGCATCCATCAACGTTGCCGATACCCTGAGCATCGGGAATACAACGGGCCGCAGTGACGGCACGGGCAGCTCAGCTTACGCGACAACCGTCACGGGCACCGTAACGGCAGGCACACTTAATGTTAAGGGTACAACGGATAATACCTTCAACAATACCGTTACCGTCGGGACTCTCAATGTCGACGGCACAGCAACCAACACTTTCAGCGGTGCCGTCAACGCCACGACGCTAAACCTCAGCGGCACTGCGAATTTCACCGGCGTGACGACTTCCCTCGGCACCGTCAATCTGGCTGACGGCTCCTCCATATCAGGCGGTTCTGCTACGGCGACATATCTGGCACCCAACGCAACGGCGACAATCGGCGGCAACTACACAACCGCCGGTCTGACCATTACGGCAGGATCTACTCTCTCCATTGCCCCGGGAGCTACCGCACTGGTCACCGACGAAACCAGGGTTGCCGGATCCATCGACATTGCCGGCACAGGCATTTTGAACCTTCAAGGAAGGCTCAGTATTGAAACGCCGACGACCATTACCGGCACGGGCACTCTCGATCTCAGTGGCCTCACCTCTATCAGCGTTGCCCCGTCCATGGCCGGCGGGATTACGGAAATCAGGGATGAGCAGAACAACATCACGGGCTGGACGCTGAGCTATGAGTTTCTGACCATCGACGGCGGTATCACTCTGGCGGACGGCAGTGATGCGGTTCTGACGGGAATGGGGGTGACCAATACAGACGGGACATGGGCCTTCTCTGAAACGGTTCTCGTCAACGGATGGGATGCCAACTGGGGCTACACGGGGCTCGAAGGCTCGCCTGACGTCGCCTCCTTGCCGACAAATGACGGGGCCTTCTCGTACAATGAGGACATAGGCAGGGAAAATGACGCCCTGATCAATTGCGTCTTCATCGGCAACAAGGCTGAGTATGCGAGTGACGGCACGGCTGCCATCCGGATCACGAACGGAACGAATGAAGCGAACACCTACATCATCGGCGGTTCTCCGTCGACTTCAACAGAGCTCGATACGTGGATTTACATTGACATCGCTCCCGGTTCCGTCGACACCATCGGCACCATCGTCGGCGGAAACCTCTCCAACGATTGGAGCGCAAACTCCACTGCCGGCAATTTCACCGGTAACAGCCATATCCTGCTCAAGAACGGCACAGCCAACAACATTATCGGCGGTAACCTTCGTGACGGGGCCGGCACCAACGGCTTCTTCACCGGCAATTCCTACATCACCGTTGAGAACGGCAACGTCGAGGGCTTCGTTCTGGGGGCAGGCACCACAGCCCACAGCAGCACTAACTCATTTATCGGCGATACCAACATCTGGGTCTATACCGTACTCACAACCGGAGATACGACGCTTAAAATTGATGCAAGTGCTGCGAATAATACGACGAATCTGTCAGCCGAGTTCGCTGCGGTCGCGGGTGGCGGCGCCACTGCTCGCAACGTCAACGGCACGATTGCCATTTCCGGCAATACCTCCGTGACCATCGATCTCTCTGATTATGCAGGCAGCAACGGAAGCGAATTCGGCAAATACGTCGTCGGCTCCTCCATCGCCTATGAATCCGGTGCAACCGTACGTCAGACCGGAGACGCTTCCGTCTCGATCATCTCCCGAGACGGCCTCACCTTCCGCGACGCCATCATCGGCGGACACTTCAACCCTTACAGAGCTTCGTCTCTCACCCTCACGGGCAACAGCTCCGTAGCCATAGATGCGAGCGCAGGCGGCACCTTCTCTCACATTGTTGGCGGTTCCTACCTCGGCGAAACGGCAACGGCTCAGGCGACCCATGCAGGCAACAGCTCCGTTGAGATCAACGGGGGAGCGAACGCCGTATTCCTCGGGAGCATTATCGGCGGCTCGATGGATCTGATGGCGGCTGGGAGTGCCAAGCTCGTCGATCATCAGGGTGATACGAGCGTTACCATCAAAGGCGATGCTACGTTCTCCGGAGGGCTGACTCTCAACGGAGATCAGCTGGCCGTCATCGGCGGCACCTACGTCAAGAACTACACGAACGGCGAATACACCAAGACAAAGAACTCGACCGTTGACATCAGCGGCGGTTCGTTCGACGGACTCGTCGTCACCGGTTCCGTTGTGCCGTATAGATCCACAACGACCATCTCCGGTGTAAACACCCTCAAGATTAGCGGGGGCACCTTCAATAAAGCTGTCATCGGCGGCGTGGCGTCAAATGGCGGCGGTTATGCCTCCAACATCACCTTCAGCAGCGAGGAAACCGATATCGACGTACAAATCACGGGCGGGCGATTCGCGAGCGGGGCCGACATCATCGGCGGCTCGTATCTCGTGGAAGCAGCGGGCGACAACAAGAGCACCTTCAACGGCACGATTCAGCTCGCTGTCAGCGGGGCCACGGTTGACTCCAACATCTACGGCGGCACATACATTGAGGGCAACTCTCCCGTTGTTCAAAAGGATGTCGAACTTACTCTCGGCAACTCTGAGGGAACAACAACGGCGATCAACGGAAGCGTCTATGCGGCCGGTTACGCGGAAGGAGATGCCGCCTTCAGCACCGAGGACACGAAGGTCACCATCGCCCAAGGCGTAAGCTTCGGCGGCAGTGCGGACGCCCCCATCACCATCAGCGGCGGCTATGGCGGGAGCGGAGCCAACGCCACCGTCACGGGCTCCAAGACCTTGGCTGCCACGGGTGGCTCCGTCGATCTCAGCGGCAATAACATTATTCTGAGCAATTTCACCACGGCGGACGTCGCCGAGGGCAGCTCGCTCAATCTGGGCTCCAAGCTGGCGACTGCCGGCATCACCACGAAAACCGGAGCGGGCACACTTGCCATCGCAGGCGATATGACCGGCGCGAACCTGCGAGTTGAAGGTGGCACGTTGCAAGTCGGAAACGCAACAGTTCTAGGCAGCCTTGCCATGGCGACCGACACCACGCTCAAGCTCACGGCATCGGGGGCGGATGCTCTGCATCTGAGCTCGCTCGTGATCAACGACGGGGCAAGTATCGGGCTCGATCTGACGGGGCTCACCCTCGACACAACGCAGTCAGACTACACCCTTGTCGCCTTCGATTCGGAACAAAGTCTTGATCTGAGCCGATTCGACATCGCATTGGGTGACGGATGGACGGGAGAACTGAGCCTCATCGACAACAAACTCGTTTTGACGGCAAATCAGTTCCTGTATTGGGACGCAACTGATGTTCCGGGAGTTTGGACGGCAACGGATGAAGATAACTTCTTCACCGGAGGCTCCGGCTCGGCGGCTACATGGGTGAGCGGCTCAGGCACCACGCTCGTTTTCGGTGAGTCGAGCGAAGCGAAGGATGTCTCCATTGAGGGTGGTCTGGAGGTGGCCGACATGATCGTTCAAGCCGGAGCCGGCAACACCTACAGCTTCACAGTCTCCAACGGCGCCATTACCTCGCTGGGCAACCTCACCGTTGAAAGCGGCTCTGCCTCCTTCGGCGCGGGAGCCCTCGCTGTCACGAGTGAGACCGATGTCACCGTAAGCAACGGCGCGACGCTGTCGCTGGCGGACAAGGGAACGTCCACCGACGGCAAACTCAACATCGCGATGGAGGGCGGCTCGACGCTGGTATGGGCGGGCAGCAGCGACGTGCTGGAGGGCAACAGCCTCGCCCTCGGCGAAGGCACCGTCACGCTGAATATCGGCTCCAATGACACGAGTCTTGCGGGTCTGACCAACACAGCCGGCAGCGCGCTCACCGAGGCGACGACCATCGCCGTGGCGGGCAGCGGCAGCGTGACGCTGGCCGATGACAGCATCGGCAGTGCCGGGCTCGACATGGGCACGGGCACCACGCTGGCAGGGGCTCAGCATGCGGCGAACAATGCCATTGCCGGAGCCGGCAGCGTCGGCATCGACGCAGACACTGCATGGAATGGCGCAAACAAGACCTACAGCGGTGCAACGAACATTGCCGACGGCGTGACGGTCACGGCTCAGGGCGGCATCTCGTCCGGCAACACAGCCGTCTCGCTGGGTGAGGGCTCCACGCTGGTACTGGCCGACGGCAACCGGGGATTCGGCTCCATCAACACCGGCACGAGCGGCACGGTGGTGATCACCACTAACGGAGACTTTGAGTCCAACCGATGGCTCTGCGGTTCCGGCACGATTTGCGTTGACCTCAGCCTGACGGACAGCGCGGGCAGTAACAAATCCGTCGAAGACATCCGTCTCACGGCAAGCGGCTTTGTCACGGCAGCCATCCCGAATGCAGGCAATGTGACCAATAACGGTGCCCCGAGTCGTTTCACCGGCACTTATTTGCTCTCCGGCGGCCAACTGTATCTGGACGTGGAGCGCAACGGCAAGCTCGCCATGGGGCTTGACCCTGCTCCGACCATTAAGGTAGAGAGCGACGGCCAGCTTCTCGTCGGCTGCCCCGACTCCGGCAATTGGACCTTCAACATCGACCTGACGGGAGCCTCGTCCGAAGCGATCGGGGCGATCACCGGGCAGCAGGCCGGTCTCGTTCTGGACATCACGGGCAACACGGCGGCAAACTTCACGGGTTCTCTGACGATGCAGGACGGCAGCTCGCTGGCCTCGATCGGCGGAGCCTCGGAGTTCTCGGGAGCCGTCACCCTCGGCAAGACTGCGGAGATGAGGGTTGAGAACGGCACGGTGACTCTGTCGGGATCCATTACGCAGGAGGCCGACGGCTCGCTCTCCAAGACGGGCTCCGGCACCCTGAAGTTTGCTACGAGCTCCGCAGCCAACATCGCTCTCGATGCCGGCACGCTGGATCTGGGTGCGGCATCCATCGGCGCCTCGGTCACGGCTGCTGACGGCACCGCGATCAACGCCTCAGTGGACTCCACCCTCGCTTCGCTCACCGTCAGCGGCGGTGCGACGACCCTCACGGGCAATGCCACCACGCTGACCAGCCTCAGCGGCTCCGGAACCGTTGATGTGCAGAATGATCTCACGATCAACGGCGGGGACTTCGCAGGCACGCTGGAGATGAACGGCGATACCGGATCTCTGACGCTGGGTGCAGCGGAAGTCGCAGCCGACGCAACCATCGAGCTCTCCAACGCCAACGCAACGCTGCAGGCGGCTGACGACACTGAGACCTACCTGATCGGCTCGCTCACCGGCACCGGCACGGTCGCAGCCGGCAAGTACCAGGTCAGCGCGGGCGGCGAGTTCAGCGGCACGCTGGCGAGCGGCGCCGATCTGACCGTCGCCGGCGGCGAGCTGAAGCTCGGCAGCAACACGGCAGCGGAAGCCGAGATCCGGCTCACCGGTGCTTCGCTCGGCATGGCGTCGAGCGTGGGGGAAGATGAGGTCGTCAGCATCCGGAATCTCACCGCCGATGGCAGCAGCACCCTGAATGCCGGTCGCTACGTGCTCAGCGGTGCAAACAGCGCCTTTGCGGGCAAGCTCTCCGCGGGCGTGCAACTCACGGTGGCGAGCGGGGCCACCCTGAATCTCGAAGGCGTCACCATTCAGCCGGGTGGCCCGATAAACATCATCGGCGAAGGCGGCAGCACCATCAATGAGCTCAGACTCTGGTCGGGAATCACGCTGCATGCCTCCAACACCGGTGAGGATTCGCAGGTGTCTCTGAGCGGGGGCATGTTCCTCGGGGGCAGCGTTCAGTTCGACATGACGAAGGTCTCGGACGGCGAAGACGGCGTTCCCGTCTATGCTCCGTCGACAACGGCAGCCTATAATGGCGGCGGAGACCTTTTCATCTTCGGTCAGAACAACCTCATCCTCAATCCGGGCACGGGCGTGTCGATTCAAAACGGCACCTACACCCTGATCGAGAACGTCGGTGAGCTGGAGGAAAAAGAGCTGGGCTATCTGGTGCTCAATTACTCCAGTTGGAAGCGCCTGCGCCACGACCTGAGCCTCGAGCAGAACGGCTCTCAGTATGATCTCGTCCTGACGGTGTCCGGGGAAGCTCGCAGCCTGACCTGGCAGGGCGATGCGTCCGGCGCCGGCAACTGGAGTTACACGGAAGATTTGGATCCCAATCAGCCCTGGACCTACACGAGCGGCAGCGGGACGGCGGCATCCGACTTCAGCAACGGCGAGGCCGTCACCTTCGACACGCTGGAGGGTATCACCGGACCGGCTGTCGTCAACGTCACGACGGATGTGATCGCGGGCAGCATCGTAGTGAAGGGCGATACGAGCTACACATGGACAACGGAGAACGGTTCGACGGTCTCGACGGTGGCCGGCGGCAAGCTGGAGGTGGGCACTGCTGACGAGGCGTTCAACGGCACGCTGCGTCTGGAGACGGAAACAGCCATCGCCGGCGGTGTGGACATCAACAGCGGCACCGTTGTCGCGGCTCACTCCTGGGCCCTGAAGGACTCGGTGGTGACGGTGAACAAGGACGCAACGCTCAAGGTGGATCAGACCGCCGCCGGCACGAAGATCTTTGCCTCGTCGATCACGATGAACGACGGCAGCCGTCTGGCCGCGACGGGCAACGCCGGCGGCACGGTGAACAATGTGGCGACCAACGGCGCCGTCTCGCTCGCCGGCGAGGGCGATGCCGTGCTCAATCTGGGCTTGAGCTCGATCTCCTCTGACAGCGTGCTGACGACGGACGGGACCGTGAACATCAATGAGGCGCCGAAAGATGCTTCCTTTGCGGCTCTGATCGTCAACTCGGGCACGACGAAGCTGGATGTCTCCACGGATCTGATCGTCGACAGGATCAGCGGCGACGGCACGCTACAGGTCGAGGGCGTGCTCACCAGCGCGAGCTCCTCCCTCGATATCGCCCATCTTGCGGTGAATTACGGCTACATGTATTCGACCGCGGCGGAAGGCACGACGGTCGCGAGCTTGACGACTGTCAGCCACAACGGTACGTTCTTCGGCACGTGGACTCTGGAGAATCTGGCCGACGGGGCCGATATGAATGTGGGGTCTCTGACGAGTGCTTCGAATACCGCCTCGCTGACGATCAATCAGGCGAAGGATGCCACCATCAACGTGGGTTACGGCAGTTCGCTGATGGTGGAGAGCAACGCAACCATCAGCTCGATCAGCACCTACTACGGCGGCGCCACGGTGACGCTGGCCGATGACACAACCGTGGGCTCCCTCATCCTGGAAAGCGACTCATTCGCGCATTATCCGGCCAACGAGCTCAACACAGCCACGGCAGACGGCACCATCACGGTAACGGGATCAGCGACGATTGAGAAAACGACGGTGAATGCCGCCGAGCTCGTTCTGATGGGCAACGCCAGTCTGGATCTCAATACAACGGTCAGCACCCTTACGGTGAGCGGACAAGACAGCGTGACCGATGAAGCAAGCGGCACCGTGACGCCGGGCACGACGGTGGCTCTGGGCGGTACGGAAATCGGCCACCTGCTTCTTGAATCCGGCACGGTAGCAACGACGTCTTCGACGCGTGTCTCCCTGATTGAAATGTCCGGCGGCACCCTTGACTTCTGCGGCAACAACATCGGCATTGCCCCGCCGTCAACGCCGGATGCACCGGAGCCGATTTCGATGTACGGCGACATCGTGATGACGGGCGGCTCTCTGGCCAGGGCCGAGCGATACAGAGGCTTGATCATCATCAACGATGCAATCGGGCAGACCTTCGAAATGGGAGGGCTGAGCGACGAAGCGACGCTGATGCTTCAGAATGCCGAGGGCACGCAGCTGACAGGCCTCACGGGCCTGACTCTCGGCGATGGCTCTCTGATCACGATCTCTGCGGGCATGACGAGCGAAGCCGGGGCTCTGCTGCAATTCTCCGAGCAGGGCACGGCGGGAGTAGCTGAGAATGCGACGGTGACCTTTGACATCAATGATGTGCTGGGCATCGTACGCAGTGCGGAAAATCAGTCTGCCACGTTCACTCTGGGCAACGGCTACGCCGATCTGAGCGATCTCAACAGTGCCGTCACCTTTGATGCATCGCTGTATCTGATGAACATGCAGGCTGAGTTCACGCAGGACGGCAAGCTGACGCTCACACAGCTCAGCCCGAGTGATCCCGACACGGTCTACATCGCCTCGGAAGCTCAAGGCAGCGGCAATGCCGCATGGGCAGGCAACGGAGACCGACTCATCTATAACTCGACAGAGGGCTACACGGTCGTCTACATCAATCAGGACACAACGATTGATCTGGTCAACGGCCTCGGCCTCCTCGACCCGGCCGAAATTCCCGCCGGCAAGACGGACGTCGGTCTCGCTCTGCCCAACCTGATCGGCTCCTCCGGCACAACGCTCACCATCGTCGGCGACAACGACGGGACGGGCACCAAGGATCTCGTCTCCATTGTGCCGAATCTCTCTGCGGATGAGCTGCCGAACAACGTACGAAACGCGCTGAGCTTCGGCGGCACGATCAAGCTTCAGGGCACGGATCTCAAGCTGATGGCCGCGGATGCGGCAACAAGCGAGCCGGACAGCGAGTTTGTGTACCGCGTCGGTTCCCTGCAAGCGGATGAACATTCGCAGGTCATCGTTCAGAGCGGCGTACTGCAACTCGACAGCAGCAGCACGCTCTCCGGCGGGCTTTCGGTGGATGAGAACGGACAGCTTGCCCTGCGCGGCGACACGACCTTGAGCGGCGCAGTCACGGGAACGCTCCTCTCGGGCACCGATAAAGCGAGAGCCGACGTATCCGTCGGCAGTGGCAGAACGCTGACTCTCGACGACGCAGAGCTGGCGGGAATCTCCATTGCGGGAGAGGCCGGCTCAGTGATGTCGATCGCGTCCGATTCATCCCTTGATATGAGCAGCGCGACCAGCGGCCTGCTGCTCAGCGTCGAGGAAGGCGCGGCCCTGAGCATCGTGGCTGACCAATCGAGCAGCCTGACAACGACCTACGCGACAGAGCCGACACCCGGCGTACTGGAGTACGAAGGTCTTGTGGGCAAAGGCTCACTGGTCGCCGATGCGAGTGCCGCAGCTGAAATCGTGCTGAATACGGCGTCGGGAACGGGCTACATCTTCGAAGGCAGCCTGGCCGACTACAACGGAACCATCACACTGAAGGGCGAGGGCACGCAAGCCTTCACGCAGGACGCTGCGGCAACGAGCTTCCGCGTAACGGGCGGCAATCTGGTGCTGGCAGATACGGTCTCGACCGTCGGCTCGCTGCAACTCAGCGGCACGGGTCAAGCCTACGTCAACCTCGTCGACGAGAATAACACAGGGGCCAACCGCACCTTCGCGGTGAAGAATGAGCTTCGCCTCGGAGAAGGCTCAACGCTGAACCTCACGCTGAATCTGACACAGGCGATGCTGGACGGTACGGCAGCCATCACATCAACCTCCGCCTCCTACACCGGAGGTTCAGTCTCGCTGAACCTGGTCGGCATGGATGAGGGGCTCGACCTGACGGGCGGCGAGACGGTAACGGCCACGCTGATCTCCTCCGTCACAACAGTGACCGACACCGAGGTCTCGCTGGCTCGCCCCGAGGATAAACTGCTGCAAAAATACTTCGGCAACACGGCACGAGTCGAAGTACAGGGTAATAACCTTGTTCTGACGGGCACGACCGTCACGGCAGAGACGGCCGACTTCCACGCCTCTGCCGCCCTGACGCAGAACGGCAGGACGGGCGCGGCGATGCTCGATGATCTCTATGCGACGACGAATCCTCAGCTGAATGCGCCGGGCAGCGTTGCGGCATCCGTGCTCAATGAGCTCGAGCAGATGATCCTCGCGGGAGACAACGCGGCGGCTGACCGTCGTATGGCGGCAGTTGCAGGCGCAAGCGCGACGGCAATGGGCATGGCCTTTGCCGGCGACGTGCAGCGCCAGCTCAAAGCCATCCGCAACCGCACGACCACGATGGGCGTGAACGACGCCTACGTGAACCCCGACATGCCGTACTTCAACGCCTGGGTCAATGCCGAGGGCAGCTACCGCAGCCTCGAGCAAGACAGCACCTACGCAGGCTATGAGTTCAACAGCTGGGGCGGCACGCTCGGCTTTGATGCCGACATCACGCCGAATTGGACGGCAGGTCTGGCGCTCACGGCCATGTACGGCAGCCTGACGGCAAAATCGGCGGAAATGGCCGAGGGCGATCTGAACACCTACTACGTAACGGCCTTCGCCCGCTACACACCCTCAGCTTGGGCACACACCTTCGTGGCCTCAGTCGGCATGGCCGACGCCTCGCTCGACCGCACGGTGTCTTACAGCGGCGGCTCATACCGCACCGGCGGCGATACCGACGGCTACGGCTTCGGCCTGATGTACGAACTGGGCTACACGGTACCGCTGGATGAAGACGGACAGTCGGCACTGCAACCGGTGTTCAATATCACCTACACGCACAGCAACCTCGGTGCCTACTCCGAATCCGGCGACATGGCCGTGCGCTTCGGTGATCAGACGATGGACACTCTGACTCTGGGTCTCGGCCTGCGCGCCCAGACGACGATCGGAGAAAACATCTACAACCGCACCTCCCTGCTCGAAGGACGCGTGCTGGCGAAGTGCGACATCGGCGACCGCAGCAGCTCGGCCTCAGCAGCCCTCGCGGCTCTGGGCCACACGGCGGGAGAAGTTGAGTCGGCAGAGGTCGGAGCCTTCGGCGTTGAACTCGGCGCCGGGCTGACCGTCCCCGTAGGTCAGGAGGGCGGCTCGCTCTTCTTCGATGCCAGTCTGGAGCTGCGTGCGGACTACACGAACGTGAACGCGACGGTGGGCTACCGCATCAACTTCTGACGCTTGCCGCCGCAGCCCGCAGACTTCGGGGGGGCGACTCCGGTCGCCCCCCCTTTTTTTGCAAGCTACAAAAAACTCCCCGCAGCAAGCTTCCTCATCCCCTCGGCCGAAAAACGCAACACCCCGGCCGAGCAAGAACGGAACATCGCTGCACGAGTCCGCCCCTCAGCGCGTGAACAAAAAGCCCCTGACCTTCACCTGTTCGGGAATGGAAGTCAGATAGCCCCACAGACCCCCCATCGGAACCACAGGCTCCACGAGAAACATAAATCCCATCTCCCTCTTTCCGGACGCGAGAATGATGCGGCGAAATCTCTCCTGATCCTCGGCCGCGCCCTGAGCATCCGCCGCCGCGATCGTCCAGCGCAAAATCGGGCAGGAGCCCTCTTCCGTGCGGCTTTCGATAAAATGAGGAAAACTTGGCACCGAAGCCGCTTTCAGCGCGGCCCCGTCTGACGGAAGCGACACAACAACTCGGAGCCCGTTTTCGAGGCCGTTGGAGGAGATCTTGATCAACTCACCGCGATAACTCAGCACAACGTCGTAATAGCCCGAGACAGCGAGATGGCTCAGCAGAGCGGAGAACTCGCCATACGGCACCTCCTCTCGATCGATGCGGATGCAATATCCCGACTCCCCGCCCTTCGACCGCTCGTCGGGGACGTTCACTCGCCATGTCGAAAGCTTGACCTCAGGCACCGCTGCGGGTGTTTGAAAGGCAAAGGCGAATAACCCTAACAGAAAGAGCGACTAAATCCGTTTCATCGTAAGCTCTCAACAAAAACCATTCTAGGCAGGCATGCGAGAATAGAGGCCTATGTTCACCATGCCTCAAAACACCATCGCCTACCTGCACAAGGAGCCCATCGACATGCGCTACGGCATGTTTCGCCTCCAAGGAG